>DPVD01000413.1:0-3446 GCA_003526745.1 Candidatus Latescibacterota bacterium | reverse complement strand
TAAAGGAGGCTTTCCCGTTTGAGTCGAAAAACAGCCGTTTACACCCGTTTTTGAACCCAAGTGTGCCCGTTTTGTGCCCGCTTCAAAAACCGGAGCGAACCCGCACGGCAAGAAGATCAACCGCAAGCGCGGTCCAAATTCAAGTCGTGCTATTCCGCCCTTCAGGAATATCTGGCTGTTTGACCCCCACGTTGAATGGCCTGCATTTCACTCTAGGCCAATAGGGATCTATCGCCTCAAAATCTCTGTTCAGAAGAAGCCATTGACATTAACTCTGGTCGGCCTTCCAGCCCTTTTGAACGTTCTGTCTCATGTCCACAATCTTCGAAGAATAACAAGGTGTCCCAGGGCGAAACAATCGGAGAGGCATCGATGTCTGCATACGGGCAATTGGCCACCCTTGAACGCGGTCGGCTTTATAGCTTCAGCGCTTGGGCAAGTTCCATCGTCCCATCCGGCGCAGGTGTGTATACGATATGGGATAACGATGGTCGCCTCATCTACGTAGGGATGTCAGGCCGCGGCCTGACGCGGAACGATGTAACTGCTATGCAGAAGAGCGGCGAAAGGCGTGGGCTCGTTCAGAGGCTGGCAAGCCACGCATCGGGCAGACGGAGTGGTGACCAGTTTAACGTATACATAGCTGATCGGCTGGTGCTGCCTCAATTAAGTCAGAATGAGATCGAGCGGATTGCGGAGGGCGAAAACGGGCTGTTCGATGGCCTGATCAAAGACTACATAGCTGCGCACCTATCCTATCGGTTCATTGTTGTGGGGGATGGGCAGGCTGCCTCGCAGATCGAAGCGGAGATCAAGGCAGGTGCCCTCAGCGTGGGTAAACCGCTGCTCAATCCAGGATGACCTCGGGTCACAAATGCGCGTCCCATTGATATAGTGATGAGCCCCTCGATCGTCAGGCAACCAGCTCAGTTTGTATGAAGACACCCCGAGGATGATTTTGGAATGTTTAGGAACTCCGCTTCCAAGCTTGAAAAGCTTTTGGAAGAATGGTGATCTGTCTGGAGCGGGTCACCGCTGAGGCAAGACTTCGTGAGCATTTGACTTGGATGTATTCCTCGTTCTCCAGCGCCCGTTCGATGCTGCCGTCGTTGTGTGGTTGGTCGTCCGCAACGATCACCTCGAAAGGCGTCGGCTCTTCAGCCTCGTAGATCGTCTTCAGACAGTCCGAGAGGATATCACCCAGATAGTGCGGAATGATGACCGAGACGACAGGCGATGTAGACGCGGTGTCAGCCATCGAGGAACAGCCGATAGCCCGTTCGGCCGAAGTAGATCGAGGGAAGCTTGAACGTGAACGTCGCCCGGATGAACCCATCCCGATCGTTCGAACACTTGATCGACCCTTCTGTTGGCGAGCCGATGTCGATCGTCAGAACCGAGCGTCCTTCGCGTTCGATCTTGAGTGTCTGGGTGACGAGGCCGAGCACTTTGGAACTGGTCCCTGCAGCTGGACACCTCCCGTAATCCACGTGAAGAATATCTGTGTCCCGGAGAAGTAGTGGAATCTGTTCGCTCACAGCTCCGGAAGCCCGTCTTGTGCTGACGAGAACGTCGATGACTTCAGGTCGCAAAACGAATGTCTTGGATACGCCAAGGTCCGAATATCGACTGATGACTTCGTATCCGTCGCGCCCCTCTCGCATGTCGGCATTCCCCGTCGCCTTACCCGTCCCTTCCGAGCCGATGCGGGTTTCCCAGCAAGCGCTCGTGCCGTTGCCGCTGAGCACGAGGGTACCGGAGCCTTCTCGCCACAGGAACGAGGGTCCATAGGACGCCGTGGTCTGACGTGTGCCGAACGCGAACGCCGTGTAATAGCGAGGATGCCGGAAAGTTCCGAACTGATTCCCACGATCGTCAGACGCCCACTCCCCGTATTGCTGTCGCCCGACACACGGAAGTCCGATTCGGACTGCGGCCACCTCTTCCTCTGACGGGGCGTAGCTGTCCAGTCGGCTCCGGGTCGAGACCGGGTTGTAGCCGTCTCGAATCGATCGGGCCTTCGCCTCTTCGACGGGATTACCCGGGTCGTGCCACGAGGCGTGCCGCTTCTCGATGGTTTCTGCCGACGACACAAACAGCTTGAGTGCGAGACGTTCATCGTCCGGATTCAGGCTCACGCCTTCGGATGAATCCTCGGCCCCATCAACGAGCATTTCTCCCAAACCACGGGATTCACGATTGAACAGACGATACACACTGCCCGTCCTCGTCTGATGCGACCCGGCAAGCAGAACGGTCTGATGGTCAGGCTCCGGCAACATCCACTTCTGCATCCACGCACCGTGTCTACGAAGCACCTCGAGGACCCGATCGTCGCGGGTCTCGTGATACAGGGGGATCAGCCGGTTGAGCGTCGTGAAGAAGTAGGCGAAGGTCTCCGGACCGTTGTGCTCGTACAGGAACCCCATCGGCGAGATAAAGTGCCCCACCTCCAACAGCGCGGGCATTGCCTTGTCGACCATCCCTTTGAGCTCGGGATCATCCGTGAGCCTCGCAAGCTGAGCGCCTCCCGCCATCGCCCCCAGAAACTGATTCGTGAACGCCCGAGCGTGATCCCACGACTCTTCGGACGTCAGCACGTAGACGGCAGCCTTCCTTGCTTGCTCGATCAATCGGGCCTTCAACGCGCTCGGCATCACGTGGCCGGCCACTTCGAGCGCTCCAGTCATGTACTCCATCCCGAAACTGCTCGGCGCCAGCATGGGAGAATCGAGATCGGCCGTCGCATACTCGGGAATCGCGCCGTTCTCCCCCATCATGTTGAACGTATAGTTCAACGCGAGTTCAAGCCGGCTCAGCACCCGCGGATCCTTGTAGTAGACATTCCACGGCGCCTCATACCCGTAGAAGAAGGCCAGCGAGTGATAGTTCTCCATCACCCGTGCGTTGAACGGCGCGTAGGAATAGTGCCGCCACAACGCTTCCCCAAACCACCCCTGAAGATCCCCCGGCTCCGTAATTACCGAGTTCGCCATCCGGGCAAAATTCGCAAAGTGATACAGCAGCCCATACTCCTCGGGCTTCCAATCCGACTTAAGGATCTCATCCACTTCCGGTACAGGATCAAACGACATATCTCACCTACACTTGCCTGATCAGACAGTCACGAAGCAATCTGTGTGGTCCATCAGAAGAGAACAATTCACAGGATTTACAGGCCTCTCTCGCCTGAGCGTGTCGGGGAAGTGCCAAACATCTTCACACGATATTCCACGCTGCCTGCACGTCCTCTGCCCCCTCTTGACCTCCGCGCCCTCTGCGTCAATGCTCTTGACTTGAAGGGGACTCATCACGGTTTGTGATAGGCGTCGGGCCTGACCAAGTCAAGCCATATCCCTGGACGGACGCGCTCCAGACCCTATTTTGCACCATCGCCCACGCCCACGACCGGAGGAGACCGATGTCAAAGAAGATCATCGCATACG
>DPVD01000418.1:0-7294 GCA_003526745.1 Candidatus Latescibacterota bacterium | reverse complement strand
CCGTGGCCAGCGTCGCCTACGCCTTCATCGTCTGGGTTCCCTACCGACGGGTCCTACGTGAGCGCATACCCGAGCGCGACGAGGCCGTGCCCGACGAGGATCGCAACCAACGAGCCATCTACCGCCAGTATTACCCACTCGCCGTCTCCTCGATCCTGATGGCCACAGTCGAGCCCCTGATCCAGACCGCCATCGCCCGC
Source organism: Candidatus Latescibacterota bacterium (assembly GCA_003526745.1). GTDB lineage: Bacteria > Latescibacterota > UBA2968 > UBA2968 > UBA2968 > UBA2968. Next base: position 7,094 of record DPVD01000418.1, on the reverse strand, counting down.
TCACCAGGCTCGCAGACGGCTCTCGCCGCCTATCCGGTCCTTATCTCTCTCACCTGGCTCTCAAGAGTCCACCTGTGGAACGCCCAGCAGCTCGTAATCGCCCGTGTCGAATCGTGGTCGAACTACCTCGATGTCCGCCGCTTCATAACGCTCACAACCCTGATCACCACAGCCATGCTCGGCTGTCTGATGATTCCGGCTGTCTCGGAATGGATCTTTGGCACGCTGATTGGGCTGGGAGGCCCCGTAAAGGATCTCGCGGTCCTCGGGTTCCCGATCGCCTTCACCATCCCGGCCCTGCAGGCCGTTCGCAGCTTCTATTACGGCACCCTGATCACCAAGTCCGGCTCCCAAGGCATCCAGACCGCTGCTTTCGTTAGAATCGTCGTCCTCGTCGCCAGTCTGGCCGCCGGCGTCACCCTGCTCGAGTTCAACGGTCTGATCCTCGCCCTCCTCGCCACCATCCTCGGCGACCTCAGCGAGTGCATCACCCTCCGCTTCTCTGTAAAAAAAATCGACTGGGAGACTTGAGTCTCACCAGCCGCTGCTCGGAAACGCCCCTAGCTCGATTGGAGCACCTCTAGCCTTTCTTTCTGAACTCACGATTCTGCTACTCATCAATCTACCCTTGCCTTTAGTCTTCCTTCTCTGCCCCCTGTTTCTCAGTTCCTCCGCTCGCCTCCTCTGTCCCATTCCTCTCCGTCGCCTTCGGCTTCTTCCCGTTCTTCGCCGCTTCCTTTTCCTCCCTCACCTTCTTCTCCGCCTCCGCCTTCTCAATCTGCTGCTGCACCTCGTGCGCATTCCGCAGGATCGAAGAAATGCTCTTGATCCGCTTCATCTGCCACAACGAAAACAGGATCCCCATTAGGGGAAGCGACAGGTAGGTCCAGTCGACAAACCGCATCGCGCTGAACAGGACCCAGAACAGAATCAGAACCATAGAGGAAAGCAGCGTGTATCCCCACATGTTCGACTGCTTCTGGTAGTGCGAATACAGCTGTCGAATCTGGCCGAGCGGGGTCTTGGCAGTAACCGTTGCTTTCTCCTGCTTCTTTCGCCAAGGAAGTCTCAACGAATCATCCGAGTATATAAATCAGCAACCATCCGCCGACCGCGGCTCCAACTCCCAACCCACCGCCCGCCAACACCTGCATCAGGCTGTGTTCCGAAATCCGTACACGGGACCAAGCAACAAGTAAGGGGACCGGCACAAAGATAATGTATGCCACCGAGACAGTCAGAAGCCCCAAGCACCAGGGAATCACAGCTCCTACCGTGTGCAGACTGACCATCCATCGCCACGTCACTGCCGCCGACACAGCTGCGGCCAAGGCATAAGCAGCAAGCAACACCACCACGTGGGTCGGCGCCGAGAGCCCAGACAGATACAGAGCCCCAAGCGTACACGAGCCGGTCGCCAGAATCAGGGGCACGACCCTCTGGGAGCCGTCCGGCGTGAACAGGGCAGTCCACCGACCTGTCAGAACGGCGACGACTGCGTAGATCGAGGGAATCCCAGGCCCTAGGAACGAAGCCCAAGCGATCGCTCCAAAGTCGGCAGGATCCGGTTGGCCGTCGAGCAAACCGAGGGCGAACAAGCCGAGAATGGCCGGGTTGAGAATCCGTGCCACCCATAGGGCTAGCGTGTCTAAAGGGGATATGTGATCAAACAAGTCCACACAATATAAATAGGGTTCTGAGGCCGCCCCCCACAAAAACAAGGAAATATAGAAAAAGCGACAAAAACCTCTAAAGCAGAATACTTCACAGTCGATAGTTATACGGAGAACTATCAAGAAATACCAAGTATAGCTCTCGGCAGCCAGGGAGGTCCTGACTGTCAAATTGAACCGTAACGAGAGACAAGCAAAGCAAGTCACGCGCGTTTGTGAGAAGGTCAGCCTCGAACGTCGTCAGGCAAGTGCTTTGCAGGATGGGACAAGGTAAAGTTTCGAGTCCTAAGGCACTTCATTAAACACGTGCCCTCGGTTGTTTCTCAATAGCTTCTCGCGCAGTTTCAATGGGACCGCGAGAAGTAAAGGTCGGAAGGGAAGCCGACCAGGAGACTTACAAGGAGGTTTCCGATGCCACTTCGGGTTAACAACAACATCATCGCCTTGAATACTCGGCGACACCTGCTGATCAACAACAGACAGCTGGCGACGCGAGTCGAGAGGCTATCGTCGGGCTTGCGGATAAACCGCGCGGCCGACGACGCAGCAGGTCTCAGCGTCTCGGAGGGAATGCGGGCCGAGGTCAGCGGTTTCAGACAGGCCGTAAGAAACGCAGAGCACGGCACCAACCTCATCCAGACTGCAGAAGGTGCTCTGAACGAAGTCAGCACAATCCTGATCCGGATGCGCGAGCTAGCCGTCCAGTCGGCGTCCTCGACGCTCAACGACAACAACAGAACGGCTCTGAACGCAGAGGTTGTCCAGCTCATAACGGAAATGGATCGGATTGCAAACTCGACGAGCTACAACGGGGTCTCGCTCCTGAATGGCTTCGGTAACGCTGTCAGCGAGACAGTCGCTGCCTCAACGGCTTTGGCCTCGGGCACAACCGGTATCGTTGATGTTTCGATCACAGGAGCTGACGCAGGCAACTATGTCTTCATAGACGATGTCAACAACGACAACCAGATTACTCTGGGCAACGGAGTCGCGACGCAGACCATTGATATCGGTCCCGCGCTGGATGCGGACGGTGCCGCAGCCGGCGTCGTCGCCACTGGCAGCGCAATCGTAGCAAACTTCGACCGACTCGGAATCCAGCTCACTTTGTCAGGCCAGCGCGCGCAGACGCTGCACGCCCCCGCCACCGACGGCTACCGAGACGGTGAGCTTGACGGACTCACTCTGACAATCGATGGTGGAACCGGCGGGTCGTTTCAGATCGGACCGGACCATGGAGCAGTACATCGTCTCGAGGTGAACATCACCGACATGCGCGCCACCGGTGTCAACATGAACTTGGGCGATGTCTCTATCGCAACGCTCGAGTCTTCTAGGTCCGTGATCTCAACAATCGACCTGGCCATTGAACGAACGGCCGCCGTACGAGGTGACCTAGGTGCGATCCAGAACCGGCTCGGTTTCACGATCCGGTCATTGGAGAACGCCGTCGAGAATGTCCAGGCATCAGAGAGTACGATTCGAGACGCAGACGTCGCCGAGGAGGTCTCGGCGTTCACGCGGGCGCAGATCCTGGTCCAATCCAGCACAGCTTTGCTGGCGCAGGCCAACGCAATCCCGCAGAACGCGCTCGCCCTCCTCCAGTAAGTCCAGGCGGAGTAGTAAGCGAAAGCCTGACCATCGGGCGAGGCTTAGCCCCCGATGGTCTCCGACAGGAGAAATCTGTCGGTAGGTGGCAAACCCACCACGGCTGGCGCTTCCGCCGACGCTGGCGTCCCATTCCCAAATATCGGCGGGTTGTTTTCCCGAAGGAGCCACTGGTCCTCACAGGCCAGTGGCTCTTTTTTTTTAACGGCAATGTCAAGAATCTAATCTCCGTGATGTTGACCTGATTCGGTAGGCATTCAGTTAGGCAACTCCTAATCCAAACAAAAGCGGCGCTTAAGGGTGTTCGACGCAGCAAGGAATTCGATTGCGAGTTCAGTCCGGATCGTTCTCGAGGATAACAGAATGGTTACAGAGACAGCTAACGATCACGGGGTTACCCACAACTTGCTTTGTAAGTGGGTCCAGAAGCTTCGTGGTTACCCAGACTAAGCTTTCATCGGGCACGGGAAATGACCCTCCCGAAAAATCCTTAAGAGGTTCTCAAGCGTTAGAACGCTCAACTCAAGGAGTTGATAGCCACCCTAAAAATGCCTTGGTCATCTTCTCGAATCGCCGAAGCCTGATTGATCTCTGCGTTCATCGACCGGCACCGGAAGGGGCGTTGCGTCGAACATCGTGATCCGAAGACAAAATCGACCTTCCATTCAAATCAAGGCATACGTGCGCGAGCTCACAATTTCAATACCACCCTCACCGCTTAGACCTCCGGCTCAGCGTGGGCCGAAAAGGTACCTGCTACGACAACACAGTTGTCGCAACCTGAAGGACGAAGCCGCACACGAACAGCACTACCAAACGACTCAAGAAACCAAACCAGAAATCTTCCAGCATATCAGAGTCTTCTACCTAATCGAGTGTATATACCGTCAAGTCAATACGATCTGATTCAATGTTCCACGTTAGGCATTCGATATCCAACGTTGCCTTTTCCCCTCCGCTCTCTGCCTCCGCTTCTTGACACGCAAATGACGAAAACGTATCCTTATTGCACACAACACGTTGTACATCTCTATTCTGATTTTCTGGGTTGAGACGTTCTCTCGACCTTTTTTCTTTACCTTCTTCTCCTTCGATCGAGTCTTCGCGCCTTCTTGTTCCGCTTGGGTTTTAGCTTTCTATGAAACGTTACGTGCCACTCGTCATGCTCGTCGTGCTGGGACAGGCGAGCATCGCGTATCTCCTAGTCAACAAGGTCGTCATCGATCGGCTCGCCGGACCGCAGGTGGAAGAGCTCCAAGAGGTGAAGGTAGACATCGCGATCAGTGAGGAGCCTGAGCGGGTCTACCAGGAAATGGGAGAGTTCCTTATCAACCCGGCCGACGCAGCAACGGATATGGGGCTCAGATTCATCAAGACACACATCAGCCTCGGCGTGTCGCCAGCGAGTGCATACGCACAGCTGGATGCCCAGCAACCAAAGCTTCGTGACGCGGTCATCCGGATCCTGACGGCTAAACCGGTCGAGCAGCTCGACAATCCGGAGGATCGAGAGTTTATTAAAGACGAGATCCGTTTCGCCGTGAACAAAATGCTCTACCGTGGTGAAGTCCTCCAGGTTTACTTCAGCGAATTCATCATTCAGTAGCTCTTGACAGAAGACCCAACCGTATCTGACCCGGTGCGCCCTCAAGGGTGCGTTCCGACTCACCATCGGAACCTGAGCAGCGTGACTCTCCCGGGACACTCGAACGCGACAGAAAGCGAGGCCACGCGATGAAACTGCGCGCGGCACTCTCCCTTCAGCAGATCGGGGCCCTCAAACTACTCGCCCAGAACGTCGCGGGTGACGAGGCCGCCGCTCTCAACCGTCCGGCATTGATGGACCTGCTGTGTAGGCGTCTCGCCTCCTCGACCGTCATCGAAGAGCGTCTGCGTGACCTTGACAAAGAGGGCAGAACACTCGTCCGAAAGCTCGCGATGGAAGGAGGCGAGCTGCCTTACAGCATCGCAGTCCACGAGCTGGGAAGCGGCTTCCACCACCGCTTCGACGACATCCTTAAAGCCCTCACCGTCGCGGGTCTTGTCTTCAGCGACAACGAGTCGCTCAGCAAGGACGATCCTCTAGTCGGGATCCCGGAGACAATCCTCAAGTCCATCCCCGATGCGAACACCACCGACAGGCTCCGGGCGATTATGTCGACTTTCGCGCTCAGCCAGCTCCGGACATTCGCAGAGAACCTCGGCGTCTCGCCTCTCCCGGCCAAGAAACCGTATCTGATAGAAGCTATTCGCGAAGTGCTGACAGATGCGGATAGCCTGAAGGACTATATCGGTTCGCTTCCTGATGACCAGCGAATCCTGCTTGACCACTGTCTATCCCACGACATCCAGACCGTCCGCGAGATCCGCGAGGCGTTGACCGAGGGTGCACTCAGATCGCTCGACGAGATGATCTGGAAGACCCCCCTCTTTATCCGACCTGCCAAGAGCCGCCTCGGTGATGAAGACGAAATCCGTCTGGCTCAGGATCTTCGGGAATCGCTTGGCCATATGGCCAAGAAGCAGGGCGGCAACCTCGAGGGCACACCGGAACAGGGCCTCGCCGAAATTGTCGAGATGCCGGAAGACATCGTCTCCCCCGGCCTACTCGTACCGCAGGATCTGACCACGCTTCTCGGACTGATCGAACGACGTCGACCCCGCACGCTCAAGCACGGTGGCATGCCCAAGGGGGAACTCAAAGAGGCGGGCCGATTCTTCAAAGCTGACGTGGATCCCGGATACTCCGACTTCCTAATGCTCTTCGCCGAGCACGCCGGTCTCGTCAAAAACGTGGCCAACCGCTGGACCGTGAATTTCCGCAAGGTCAGGCTGCTTGAAGACCGCGCGAAACTCACAAACGCGCTCCTCGACTTCTGGAAGACCACCGATCGCTGGAACGAATGGGCAGCCGACCGGACGACCGCCTCACCGAAAAAGACACGGACCGACGAAATGCTCACGCTGCGGAAGGAAGTCCTTCTCGCGCTTGGCAAGTGTCCGATGAACCATTGGGTCGCCTACCCGCAGTTCTACAAGATGTTGCACCGGATCTCGCCCCCCTTTCGGGAGCTCGCTGAGGGCCCCGCATCCGGTCGCGCCCTCGCTTCCCGCGGCACCACTGCGGACGAGATTCTGCGCCGAATACTATCCTCGACGCTCGCGTGGATTGGCCTCGTCGAGATCGGCAACCCGGGCTCCTTCAACCGTCCACTGCACACCGTCGAGGGTGCCTGTTTCAGACTTACGCCGGTGGGCGCGCACATCATCGACTCGAAGAACGCCCCCGCTCCGAAATTCGCGATCCCATTCGATTCGGACGCGACCTTCATCATTCAGCCGAACCTCGAAATCCTCGCGCCGCCCGAGCTGCCCCCGGTAGACTACATACGACTCTGTGGATTGAGCGACCTCGAATCGATCGATGTCGTCAGCCACTTTCTGATACGAAAAGAAGCCTTCCTGGATGCGTTCAACCGATCTAGTTCCGCACGAACCATTCGAAAGTTTCTCGAAAGCCGCAGTGCCACAGGAGTACCAGACATGGTCAAGTCACTGATCTCCGAGTGTGAAGACAAGCACGGAGAAGTCAAGATCAAGCAGGCCGCTGGATATATGGAGGTCGACGACCCTAACCTCCTCGACGAGCTTCTCGCCCAGAAACAGGTTGCAGAGCTTGTTGACGAGCGCCTCAGCGACAAGACGGCGGCCATCTCGGCGACCGTCAAGCCCGATGCCGTGGCCAACACGCTCAGCAAGCTCGGTTATATGCCTGCGCTCGAGACACATGGCGAGGCAACAGACGACGGCGTG
>DPVD01000088.1:4765-4916 GCA_003526745.1 Candidatus Latescibacterota bacterium | reverse complement strand
AAGATATGCTGTATATACTGCGAGCGCCGAACGAGTCTGATCAGGCTGTCGAACTGGCGGATCGGACGATGGAGTTCATCAGCTTCCACGCGGTGATGGCTTCGACACGACTGGCCGCCGATCGGGGGCCCTATTCGAGCTATCAGGGCTC
>DPVD01000088.1:4293-4454 GCA_003526745.1 Candidatus Latescibacterota bacterium | reverse complement strand
AAGTGGGATCAGGGACATCTACCGATCGACACGATCGACATCTTGGCTGAGGAACGCGGTGGGTATGTTGAGGTGGATCGCTCAGCGTCGCTCGACTGGGACGTGGCGAGTGAAGCAGTGAAGGCGAACGGTATGAGGAACAGCAACGTGATGGCGATCGC
>DPVD01000088.1:2526-4000 GCA_003526745.1 Candidatus Latescibacterota bacterium | reverse complement strand
CGTGATGGCGATCGCGCCGACGGCGACGATCTCGAACATCGCGGGTGTTACGCAATCGATCGAGCCGACCTACCGGAACCTGTTTGTGAAGGCGAACCTGTCCGGTGACTTCACGGTGATCAACCAGCATATGGTCAACGACCTGAAGCGTCTGGGCTTGTGGGATGAGCAGATGGTAGAGGACCTGAAGTATTTCGACGGTTCGCTCCAAGAGATCGAGCGGATACCGGAAGATATAAAGGCGATCTACAAGACGTCGTTTGAGATCGATCCCACATGGATCGTTGAAGCTGCGAGCCGCAGGCAGAAATGGATTGACATGGGTCAGTCGCTCAACCTGTATATCTCACAGCCAAGCGGTCGGGCGCTGCACGATATGTATATGTTGGCGTGGAAACGCGGTCTGAAGACGACCTACTACCTGCGTTCATTGGCGCCGACCCAGATCGAGAAGTCGACGGTGGACATCAACAAGCGCGGTCTCCAGCCCCGATGGATGAAGTCACGCAGCGCATCGAGCGACATTCAGATCCAGCGCGATGCGACGTCGGCAGCTACTCCTGCGCCGGAACCGCCACAACGTCCTGAAGCCTCGATGGCCGCCGTAGCGATACCGCCGCAGGCAGCCGAAGACAAATCGTTTGACCGTCCCTACGAAATCCCGGATGAGATGCCTCCGGCAACGGTCGTCGGACCGACTTGCGATCCGACCGACCCCGATTGTGAGGCCTGCCAGTAGAGGAGATCAACATCGCTCATAAACCGTCCCAAGCCGCGTCGACGGGCATCTGCAGACGTGCGAAGAAAGGGAGTGAGCATATGCAAATTTATGCCGAGCTGCGCGCCCACGAAGTAGCGTCGAGTTCGTATGGTTACGAGTTGTGGGTTCACGATCTGACGATGAGGAAGATGGGAAAGTGGGGGTCGGAAGAGTTGTTTGAAACGAAGGAAGAAGCGGTTAAGAGCGGCGAAGAGGTCGCTAGGTCGTTTCTTGAGAACCGACTCGATTTGCCCCCGGAAGTGTATACGCTGGAAATCAGGAATTAGCTGAATCGAAAGTTAGAGATACTAGGACGGTCTCCCCCGTCAGGTCAAGAAGCTCCCCGGAAGAGGAGAAGAGGATGTCAGCAGGAGTCAGTGCAGACGGTATTGTGCAGAATGGGCCGACAACGCCGGTGACGGTCGCCGGATGCTGTGGTGCGAATGGTGGATCCTACGACTTGGCGAAGCGCATCGATGTCGACGACAAACGACTGCTGAACTGTGCGTCCGTCGACGTGAACCAGTTGATGCCCCTGAAGTACGAGTGGGCGTGGGAGCACTACCTGAACGGGTGCGCAAACCACTGGATGCCCACGGAAGTTCCCATGCAGCGTGACATCGAGCTGTGGCGTTCGAATGCCCTGACCGATGCGGAGCGTCAGGTGATCCTGCGGAACCTCGGATTCTTCAGCACGGGAGAGAGCTTGGTCGG
>DPVD01000088.1:0-2240 GCA_003526745.1 Candidatus Latescibacterota bacterium | reverse complement strand
TTCAGTACGGGAGAGAGCTTGGTCGGGAACAACATTGTTCTTGCGATCTTCAAGCACATCACGAACTCGGAGGCCCGTCAGTATCTCTTACGGCAGTCGTTCGAAGAGGCGATCCACACGCACACGTTCCACTACTGTGTGGAGTCGCTCGGCTTGGATGGACGTGAAGTTTTCAACATGTATAACGAAGTCGCATCGATTCAGGGTAAAGATCAGTTCGTGATGGACCTAACTTCATCCGTACTCGATCCTGATTTCACGACGGAGACGCTCGAAGGGAAGCAGGAGTTCATCAAGAACCTCGTCGGGTTCTATGTGATCATGGAGGGGATCTTCTTTTACAGCGGTTTTGTGATGATCCTGTCCTTCAACCGCCAGAACCGGATGACGGGGATCGGGGAGCAGTTCCAGTACATCCTCCGTGATGAGACGATTCATCTGAACTTCGGGATCGATCTGATCAATACGATCAAAATGGAGAACCCCGAAGTATGGACAACTGAACTGCAGGCAGAGGTCGAGCACATGATCGATCAGGCACTCGATTACGAGGTCGCCTATGCGCGGGACTGTCTGCCGGACGGCGTTCTCGGGCTGAACGCGGATCAGTTTCGTGAGTATGTCGAGTATATCGCTGACCGGCGGATGGAACGCATCGGGTTGGCCGCGAAGTGGGGGGCGAAGAACCCCTTCCCTTGGATGAGTGAGACGATCGATTTGTCGAAAGAGAAGAACTTCTTCGAAACACGTGTGACGGAGTATACGAGTTCGGGCGCACTGGTGTGGGATGACTGAGCCTGTCGGCAGTTTCTAGGGCTGCGGAATCGCGAAAGCAGCCCGGGGCTCGTCGAACTCGTGGGGAGCCACATCAGTGATGTCAGAGGGTCTGTGCAGTGATGCTGCACAGACCCTTTTCGTTTTCCCTAAGCCAGTTCCTGCACCGACAAGGCTCCTTGTCGATCGAGACGGAGGCGTTTCAGTAGTCCGCTGTTCTCCCGGGCTCAGCCACTCCGACCAAGCCCCTGGACGGATTCCGTACGTTCAGATGATTGACGTAGTGTTTGTCAGTCAGGTTTTTGATGTTGCCCCAGAATTTGTTCGGCGAGCTATGCATCAAGTCTAAATGGCCCTGACCGGCGAATCTGTGTCAACCGTTGCAGGGAGCCATCGTGCCTAGAGCCGGATCTCATTGACGACCTGCTCGTTCGAGTCAGACACCGCTTCGATTGCCTGCTGGAAGAGGATATAATGCGATCGGGTATGACCATCCCATAGTCGGTGCTCTTTTCGATGAGCGGCGTGCCCTAATGCAGACCGAAAAGCAGCCAATCCGGCGTAAGCCCCGACAGAGATTCGAGCATCTCTGCTTTTGGCTCATCCTTGATGGTGATGTCGACGTTCTGGAGCCGGTCTCTGAAACCCTCCGGGATCTCCTTGCGGGCATACCGGATACAGATCTCGAACTGCTCATGAGTCATTAATCGTTCTTTCGGATCAGGCCTGCAGGAGGCCCAGATTGGGACTGCCCCCGACCTGCCCGAAGACGAGGTTCGGCGCCGGGCTGTCGAGAACGGAAACCGTCTCGGTTCTTTACATAAAAGGCCTTTAGGTTGGGTGACTCCATAGCATAGAAGAGACAGATCGAAGGTTCGATTCCCGGAGATCAGGACGTGTTGATCTGTACAATCGCCTGAAGTAAGGCTTCGACACCGTCGTTGTTCTCTATCACTGGTTCTTCGAGGATCCGAATGGCGTCACGCGAGAACGCGTCTTCTACGTCTTTCCTGGAAGCTAGGAATTTCGGGTTGAGCGTTCCCAACGTTCCGATTTCTGCGTGACGAGTGCCGAAAGTACAGAAAAGAAAGTATCCGCCGGGCTTGATCGCTTTACGAATTGATGGAAACAACGACGGTTGATGGTAGTAGAACATCGTGATCAGATCGTATCGATCCGATCCGAGCTCATACGTGTCCAGGTCCTCGCACAAGATTCGGATTTCAAGACCTCGACTCGCCGCGGCGACCCGACACTGTTCGAGTCCGACTACCGACACATCCAGAGCGGTGACGTCGAATCCCATCTCCGCAAGGTAGAGCGCGTTTCGTCCTCGACCGGATGCAAGTACCAGCGCCTGCCCTGAACCGAGATTCCCGATATGGTCCTTCAAGAATGGGATCGGGTCAGGATCGGGTCGACCGGGCCCCGCATACTTGGCGTCCCATTTTTTGGCATCAGTCAGA
>DPVD01000467.1:0-2716 GCA_003526745.1 Candidatus Latescibacterota bacterium | reverse complement strand
AGCGAATGTAGATCTTAGGTGGTCTTTGATGTGCGCAGCCAAGGGGTAGCGACAGATCGCGTCGATCCAATCCCCCTGAAATAGGTCAAGGGCGCCATTCGTCTTCTGATACAATGCCTCAGCCACATACAGGTAGTGCCCGAAACCGTATCCCCAGTAACCCGGCCCTTCCTCGCATCCCCCGTCAGAAGCGAATCCGTCAAGCGCATAAGTCAGGTTCTGGATTGCCGCATGCGTCAGACGAGCCAGGTGCTGAGGATTTTCGACCTGATACAGGGCCGCTCGGATGATCTCTCCGTTACACACGTGGTTCCAGTTCATCCGAACCGTTTCCCATCCGTCAAGATGCTGGTATTCCGAGAAGATCTTGAAAGTGCGGCGGTCGATCTCCTGTGATATTCGATCCACGACCTCCGACTCAAGTCGATCACCCAGTACGTGAAGAATTTCGGCGAACGTCGCCGTGAGTGACGCCGAACCGAGGTCGATCTGCCGACCTTCGTGGGCAGCCATGACCCATGTCCACTGATCGCAGTAGGCCCAAAGAAGGTCTTGGAGGTAGTCCACATCAGCCTTGGGATGGCCCAGCCAAAGGGCGAGGAACGCCTTTTGCAGTTCCTGGCGGCGCGCACCGTTGGCCGCCTGAGGAACAGAGCGATCCCCGATCCGCTGGTAATTCCTGTAAGCGGACCGCTTGATCGCAGGAATCGGCTGATCCGGATTGAAGTTCCGGCTGAGGTCATCCCACTGTCCATTCCGTTTCGCATTCCGTCGAGCAACCGCGACAGCCTTTTTATCGAGAAGATAGGGCGCGGGTGAGCGCCTTCTGTTGCGCCGGTACATCTGCGCCAACTCCGGCATAGTGATATTTCTGAGCAGCATGTCCATTTAGTAGCCCTTCCGCTTGTCGATCTCGCTGAGTAGCGACTCGCCTTTCCGAAAGCGATCGATGTTCGCCGTGATCAGATCGAGGAGCCGATCGTCTCTGTTGGGTGAGCCCCCAGCCGTGTGCGGCGTGATTACGACGTTTGGGAGTGTCCAGAGTCCGTGATTTTCAGGTAGAGGTTCGTCTGGTGTGACATCGAGTCCGGCTCCGCCGATCTGTCTTTCCTTCAGGGCATGAAGCAGGGCCTCTTCATCGACAATTCGCCCACGAGTCACGTTGATCAAAATAGCATGCTCTTGCATCGCTTCGAATGCTGCGGCATCGAACAAGCCCTCGGTGTCCGGTGTCAACGGAGCGCAGATTGACACGATGTCTGATTCCCTCAACAGGTCGTGCAGCCGATCCATCTTCCAACACGACTCCACGCACTCCGGTATGTCAACATCCTCCGGGTCCACCGCAAGGATTCGGGTTCCGAACGCCGAAGCCCGAAAAGCGAGATCTCGTCCCGTGCCACCAAGGCCAACGATCCCCATGGTCCTGTCAATCAGTTCCCACGACGCTCGACGGATCTGTGTGCGATTATCCCACCTGGACTCGCGGATAGCCGTTGCGACCCCTCGGGTCAGACTTAACAGAAGCGCCATCGCTTGTTCGGCAAGATGAACACCAACCGTCCCCTTCGCGCTCGTCAACCGGATGTCACTTTCGACGAATTCTTTGAATAGCACCCCGTCAACACCGGCACCCCATGACTGTACCCAGCGCAGACGTTCAGCCCGGCGATACAGCTCGAGGTTAAACCCGCCGACAAGAATTTCCGCCTCAGGTATGCGATCGAGGGCATCCTCCTTCGACGTAGCAACTGCGACCTCCACATCCTCACCCGCATTCCGCAGCCTTTGAAGGTGCCTATGCGCTAGATCGATTGTCACAAGGATCTTCACAAGACCTCACATCAACGGGGTTCTGACAACCATCGACAGCGTGTGGGCTTCTTTCGGCTGCTCCAGTAGAAACACGACCGCTTGAGCAATATCCTCAGGCTGGGTGAGGTGCTCCAGAATGTCGTCCGGATGATTCTCTCTCCTCATGCGAGTATCCACAGGTCCAGGGCAGACGACGGAAGCCTTTACGCCGAACGGCTTACCCTCGACATCAGTGACTTCCGTGAAACCGACGACGCCGAATTTCGATGCGCAGTAGGCGCCACCATTCTGGTGACCTCGCACACCCGATACCGATGAGACATTGATGATGTGTCCGGCACCTCGATCACACATGTGCTGAAACACAGCCTGTGTGCAGACGAAAGTACCTGTAAGATTGACGGAAATGTTTCGTTCCCAATCCTCCATCCGGATCTTGGGTATCGGATTGTGAATCGCCACACCAGCATTGTTGACCAAAACATCAACCCCCCCATAAGCCCGGACCGCCCCACCCACAGCTCCTTGAATTTCTTCAGGACTGGTCACATCCGCAGGCCAGGAAACGGCCTCGCCTCCGGCTTCGCGAATCTCTTCCGCCACGCCCTTTGTCTCTGCGTCTGATCGAGCGACAACAACAACACTCACTCCCTTTTCGGCCAGCAGAAGAGCTGTATGGCGGCCGATCCCTCGACCGCCTCCGGTCACGATCGCACATTTGTTCGCCAAGTCCATACACACCTCGAAACGGGTAAAGCAGGTCCACGTGTACCCGCCTTGCAGGATAGAACAGGCCTACGTATTAGATACCGTCTGCCTATAATCCCTGCTCAACGGCTGTCTTTCGCTTCCTTCGATGAAGCGCCACGTTCGGATCAGAATCCGTATCCGCTGGCTCTCC
>DPVD01000390.1:0-2778 GCA_003526745.1 Candidatus Latescibacterota bacterium | reverse complement strand
TGGACAAGCTCAAGGAGCCCTCGGACCTGCCCCTAACCCGGATCGCGAAGCGCCAGCGCGGGGTGGAGGACAAGACCTTTGTGGAAATCCAGCGGGAGCATTCCCAGGCAGAGCAGGATTCGATCGCCTCTGCACTGGAAGATGAACTCGACGGAGAGATACTCGAAGACGAGGTTGCGTCGAGCGGGGGGGGCGCAGAGGGAAGCGAGTCGTTGGAAAGGCTCGAGCAGTGGGTGTCTGATCAGGTGACTCTGGCTGCTGAGGAGGGTGTAGAGGATGAGATGGTGGGCGACGAAAGCGAGATAGCTGATTACGATTCGACGGACACGACCGTCGCCAGTCTCGACGACTGGGAAGGGGAGTTCAAGGTCAACAAATACACGATACAGTTCAAACCTGAGATTTTCGCTGCCAACGCCGGATTCGACACGTTCTACGGTCTCAGTGGCCTCGCTCAATTCTCGTTAAGCGACGTGATGGGAGACCACAGGTTGTCCCTGCTGACGAGCCTGAACTTCTCGATCGAAGACAGCGACTTTTACCTTACTTATGCATACCTGAAGCGGCAGACGAATTACTTCAGCACACTATTCCATACAAGGCTGTTCTTCTTTAGTGGAAACCAGCTTTTTGCCGACCGTTACTACGGGTTGAGCAGCATGATCGACCGGCCCTTCAACCGATTCAGCCGGGTCGAGGCGAGTTTGCGCTTTATCACAATACAGCGCGACGAGTTTGCGAACGCGCTGAATCCGTTTGTGAACAACGGATTTTTCGGTGGACCTACACAGAACAATGCAGGTTTGACGATCCGGACGGATCGGGCAGCCATACCGCAGCTGGCACTGGTAGATGACAATACGAGACCGGGTTTCTACGGCCCGATCTCAGGTCGACGCGCTCGTCTCGACCTTGAGGGAAGCCCTGCCGGGCTCGAGTACTTCACCGTGTCGGGTGATTACCGTAAATACATCAGGATGCTCGACCAGTATACGTTGGCCGTGAGGTTGTCCGGTGGAACGAGTTTCGGTCGGAATAGGACGCGGTTCTTTGTTGGCGGTATGAACAACACAGTCAACCCAACCTTTTCGACTATAGCCCGTGTTCCCACAAACGAAGTCTTTTTCTCAAGCTTTGTGTGGCCACTGCGTGGTATCGAGTTGTTCGAGACAGCGGGTGATTCGTATGTGCTGACGAACATCGCTTTCCGATTTCCGATGTTCCACCAGATTGCGATGGGGTGGCCGCTGCCAATCTTTTTTCAGAACGTCCAAGGGGAACTATTCCTAGATTTAGGTGGGGCCTTCAATCGCCGGGACTTCGACCCGTGGGAAGCACGAGACGGTGGGTTCGAACTCAGAGATCTGAAGGGGGGCTACGGTTTCGGTGCGAGGGTAAACCTTGGGCTGTTCATCTTTAGGTATGACATCGCTTGGCCGACGGACTTCGCTCAGTCCTTCCACCCGCTGCAGTACTTCTCGATCGATGTCAACGGGGTCTTCTAGTAAGACCGCTCGAGTACGAGAACAACAAGGCGCCTCCGTCTGTTGACGGGGGCGCCTAACTCTTTGAGGTCGTTGTGTCCTTGACTACGTGTCGAGCGTGCGGACGGGAGTTCGAGCACCGTGACATCCGGTGCCCGGATTGTGGGACGGTCACGCGCCCCGAAATCGAGGACGAAAGATCAGTCTGTACCGTCTGCCGCATTGCCGCGGCAGGCTCGGTCCTACTCTTGTTGATCTGGATTTTTGTATTCCTGATACAGGTACCTTGAGGAGTCGACTTGGACGCAAAGAAGAAATACATCGAGGGATTGGGACATTTGACACGGGACGAGCTGGACGAGGCGGCCGCCGCGTTTCGGGAAAGTGTTCAGACCGTCAACAATTTTGGACTCGGGTATCTTGGCCTCAGTCAGGCCCTAGACCGTTTGGGGAAGGTGGACGAGGCGATCGTGGCGGTCACACGCGCGATCGAGCTGATGCCGAAGGATCCTTTGCCCCACGCTAGCCTGTCACGGCTTTATCAGCAGAAGGATATGATCGAAGAGGCTGAAGCCGAAATGGCCGCGTCGATGCAGTTGCAGAACGAGGCTGAGAGTTAAGTAGATTCTGGGGCCGACGCTCGCTTTCTCCAGATGAGAGAGATTAGGCCGGGGCCCCCAGTGATCAGGAAGGCGACGTATATAAGGCCGTGAACAACTGTTGCGAAGGCCAGTGCCTCCTCCAAAGGAACGCCGTAGAGGCCGTGAAGCGCGCGGCTCGAGAAGTAGTGGTATGTACCCGTCCCGCCAGGAGTCGGGATGACGATGCCGATCGTCGAGATGGTCGTCACCACCAAGGCATCCAGCAGTCCCAGTCCATACCGTTTTCCGAAGTCGAAAGCCTCGAAGTGTAGAGCGAGAGCGCCAACGTAGGCGAGGTTCAGGAGCACTGTCCAGAACAAGATCTTCAGGTAAGTGGACGGAGATCGGATGGCTTCCGTGCCCTGCAGAAATGACCGAGCGAACTCAAGAATTCGGTTTATGTGCGGGTTGTGAAGGCGTGATTCGAGCCAGTCGATCAGACGGTGACCCCTGAGCGAAGCGATTAGAACGAGGAGAGTCGCAGCCGTGATCGAAAGGGTAGCTGTGTTGATCACGTCGGTCATCCAAGGGAAGACCTCCTCTAGATGGCCCCGGATACAGATGGCGACGGCGGCGAAGGTCATCATGAGAGCGAGAAGGTCGATCAGACGCTCTACGGCCACCGTCGCGAGCAGCCAGGATATCCGTTTCGG
>DPVD01000493.1:0-4651 GCA_003526745.1 Candidatus Latescibacterota bacterium | reverse complement strand
GGGAGATCAGGATCTGCTGATCCTCGACGAGGTTCTGGCTGCCGTGGCCTACGATCTCGCCGACCAGTCGGATGTGGAAGGTCTTCTTGACCTATACGACAAAGACCGCCGGTTCGAGCTCGTCCTGTCGGGACACAAAGTCTGGGACAATCTCGTAGACCGTGTAGAACTCATCACCGAGATGCGCAAGGTCAAACACTACTACGCCAAAGGCACACCAGCTAGACTTGGCATTGAATTCTGAATCAGCTTTGCCCCTCTTCCACAGGGTTGGAGAAACTTGTGCCGAGCCAAGTCGAGATAAACTGTCAACGTGAATCGTTGAGCAGGGTTGAGAGCCATCAATGCGAATAGCAATGAAATCAATCGTAATTCTTCTCTTTCTGAGCGCGCAGGTGGAGGCGCAACCGGGCACCAACATCCTCTCTGGGAGCATCACGGCTTTCGATGAGCAGACTGACTACTTCCCGGCCAAGCTCGACATACGACACGCAAAGGGCTTCAACGTCACCTACCACAACCACTACAAGGTGGTTCGCGTCCTGAATCCCTGGAAGGGCGCGACCGAAACGTTCAACTACGTGCTGACGCAAAAGGGCACACCACAACCGGACGGCTTCGAGGACGCTCAGCACGTCCACGTTCCGATCGATCGCTTCGTCTCACTCTCGACCACCTACCTCCCCCACTTGGAGGCGATCGGTGCGCAGGAGAGCCTAGTCGGTCTGGGCACCTCTAGCTTCGTGTATTCCGACTGGATTCGGGACCGTGTGGCATCGGGACTAGCCCGTGAGACCGGAACGGACGGACAAATCGATCGAGAGACGATCGTGTCGCTTGAGCCGGAAGTCGTGATGACATACGGATCTGGAAACCCAGCGAGCGATGCCCATCCCAAGCTGATGGAGATGGGTATACCAGCCGCCATCAACGGTGAGTTTATGGAGGGTACTCCGCTCGGCCGCGCGGAATGGATGAAGTTCACAGCCCTCTTCTTCAACCGCGAAGCCGAAGTCGAAGAATACTTCGACGCGATCGACACCCGCTACCGGAAGCTGGCTCAGATCGGCCGCAATGCTTCGAACCGACCAACCGTCTTCACGAACATCAGCTGGCAGGGCCTCTGGCACGCATCAGGAGGCAGAAGCTTCATCGCCGTCCTGCTCCGGGATGCGGGAGCCGATTACGTCTGGAGTGACAACACCAGCGAGCGAAGCATACCACTCGACTTCGAGAGCGTCCTCGAGCGCGCACAGGATGCGGACTACTGGATCAACACCGGCGTCTGGTCATCCAGAATGGAAGCGCTTTCATCTGACGAGAGATACGCCCTATTCGCTGCTTACCGGAACGGGCGAATGTTCAACCACGTAGCCCGGGTAAACGACCAGGGCGGCAACGATTACTGGGAGTCCGGCGTAGCCAACCCGCAGATCGTCCTGGCTGACCTGATCCGGATCTTCCATCCGGTCCTGACCCCGGATCACAAGCTTTTCTACTACCGAAAGCTGGACTAACAGGCAGCAGTGAGGGAGTGCCCTTTTGTGGGACTGGCCTCCCGAAACAAGATTCTCACCAGAGAGTCCAAGGACTCTAGGCTTGGGGACCTCTCCCACAAACCCAACACATCTCAAATGGCATTGGCTGAACCTCGCACCATACCACTCCAGATAAAGAACCCCGCCACGCGGGTCCTGATTGCGCTGGGACTAGCTCTCCCCGTCGTCTTTGTCGTCAATCTTGTCGCCGGATCTGTCCGCATACCCGTTGGAGAGGTCTTTGGGATTCTGTTTGAGGGCGAATCAGACAGGCCCGCCTGGGTTCAAATCGTGTGGAACCTACGACTTCCACGCACACTTACGACCATCCTGGCGGGTGCAGCCCTGGCCATGAGCGGTCTCCAGATGCAGACCTTCTTCCGCAACCCTCTCGCGGGTCCATTCGTCCTCGGGATCAGCTCGGGTGCGAGCCTCGGTGTCGCGCTTGTCGTTCTTGTAACGGGAGCTGGTGCGTCGATGCTGATAGCAGGTATCAACGCTTTTGGCAACTTCAGCCTTGCTGCTTCAGCCAGCCTAGGTGCTGCTTCAGTTCTCGGGCTCGTAATCTCCGTCTCCCGTCGCGTGGAAAGCAATATGACTCTCCTGATCCTTGGTCTGATGTTTGGTTACGTGTCAGGAGCGATTGTCAGCATTCTTGTGTACTTCAGCGCATCGAACGCTGTTCAGGCCTACCTCATCTGGACCTTCGGAAGCTTTGCTGGCGTCACGTGGACACAACTCGCCATCTTCGCCCCCGTAGTCCTGATCGGCCTGCTGATCGGTGCGATGTCGACCAAAGCTCTGAACGCGCTCCTCCTCGGTGAAACTTACGCGGCCAGTCTCGGTCTGACCGTATCCTTCGCCCGATTCTGGATCCTGTCCAGTGCCTCGCTGCTCGCAGGAGTTACCACGGCCTTCTGTGGTCCAATCGCTTTCCTCGGCATCGCCGTTCCGCACTTGGCCCGAAGCGTCCTGAACACATCTGACCATCGTACGTTGATACCGGCGGTCTGTCTTGCCGGTGCGACGATCGCGATGATCGCCGACCTGATCGCACGCGTCCCGGGCAGCAGCGTCACGCTTCCCCTGAATGCCGTGACAGCCATCATCGGAGCCCCTGTCGTCGTGTGGGTCGTTCTGCGACGACGTAACCTTAAATCCTCTTTTGCATCCTGACCTTGGAAGCCATCAGAACAGACAGCCTGTCGGTCGGATACGCGTCTCCACGCCAAACACCGCACCTTGTTGCATCAGGACTCGATCTCACGTTGCAGACTGGAGAGCTCGTCTGTCTGCTCGGGCCAAACGGCGCCGGGAAGTCCACAGTGATGCGAACCCTATCGGGGATGCAGCCAGTCTTGGACGGTCAGGTCTTGATCAACGGGACGAAGCTGGATACGATGTCGGCGTCAGATCGAGCAACTCGGATCGGCATCGTT
The DNA here is from genome assembly GCA_003526745.1 of Candidatus Latescibacterota bacterium. Lineage (GTDB taxonomy): Bacteria > Latescibacterota > UBA2968 > UBA2968 > UBA2968 > UBA2968. The sequence continues at coordinate 1,674 of DPVD01000493.1, read as the reverse complement.
TTGACCGAGCGAATCGATGTCGGCTACCTGTCCGGCTACGCCCTCGTCAGCCTGGGTCGCTACCCCTACACTGACTGGTCAGGCCGAATGGGCGAGGCTGATCATCGGGCCGTTAGCGAGGCAATCGATGCAGTGAGTGCACGAGACCTAGCGGAGCGACCGATAAGCGAGATGAGCGATGGGGAGCGACAGAAGATCCTGATTGCTCGGGTCCTTGCTCAGGACACAGAGGTCATCCTGCTCGACGAGCCGACGGCCTTCCTCGATTTGGCCAGGCGGGTCGAAATCGTTGCCCTTCTCCGCAGGCTTGCACACGAGTCGGACAAGGCCATACTGATGTCCACGCACGACCTCGATAACGCCGTTCGGAATGCTGACCGGATCTGGCTGATGACGGGAGGTCGGGTCGAGACAGGTATCCCCGAGTCGCTCGTCCTGAACAAATCCTTCCAGTCCGCTTTCGCTGGGAAGGGAATCGAGTTCGACGAAGCGTCGGGTGGATTCCGACCATCCCACGAACCCGTCGCCCGGATATGCTTTTCAGAATCGGGTCTCGTAGCCACCTGGACCGCACGTGCGCTCGAGCGAATCGGCTACGAGGTCCGCTCCGAACCGGAGGCGAAGACGATCTCACTCTCACTGACACGGGACGAAGCGAAAACCATCTGGGTACTCGATTCGGCTGGCGATCGGCAGCCTTTTGACTCGCTCGACAAACTGATTGGGCACCTCAAGATACAGCTCCCGAAAGTCCCCTCCGATGGCTGACCGAATCGTCTAATTGATCCCGAACGGTACAGAGATCGTGTATGCGCTCAGATTGGTAGATCTTCGCAACGGGAACCATTATTTCAGCCACACCGGACACCGACCAGCGGAAATAAGCCGCTTATTATTAAGATCTAATATCGATTTGGGTGTCCCTGCTCGGCTTTCATTCTTGCCCTTGAGCCGTCGAAACTGTAACTTTTCTTCTCTTTGAAAAAATCGCTTTCGACTGAAAAATAGTAATCCTAAGAGGTATACGATGGCCAGGCGTTGCAGTTTGACAGGAAAGACCCCGCTTGTCGGCAACCACGTTTCCCACTCCCATCGGAAGGTCAAGCGGGTTCAGAAGCCGAACTTGAAGAACAAGCGCATCTACGTGCCCGAGCTGGGCCGCTTTGTTCGAGTCAAGCTGACGACGCGCGCGCTGAGGACAGTCAACAAAAAGGGCTTTATGACCTTCTTGAAAGACGAGGGATTATCACTCAAACAGGTGACATCGTAGCGAAAATCGACCAAATCTGATGCGATTTAGGGATACAAGCCTTAGCTTCTGTCCTTGACGAACCTAACCGAGTTCCCTTTCCACTCAGCACCACCGGCCCCCCTTGCATAGCGTCATCGACAGGCTCACGGGAGACCTCGTGTCCTCTGCAACCTAGCAGATCTGCTTCCGCCCAAGGAACGGCGACTCCTACAACTTCCAGAGAAACGCGCAACAGCTCGACCCCATCCTCATTTACGGGGAACTTCCATAAGGCGCAGCCCGAGTTCGACATCTTCCACTTTAACTCGGAGTTCCCAAACCCCGCGAGCAATCCCGTTTTGGCGCACATTCATCTTCCATAGCCCTAATTTCCAGCCTCTTCGCACGTCCCATTCTGGCGTCACTGCATATTTGCATTGACT
>DPVD01000267.1:0-4672 GCA_003526745.1 Candidatus Latescibacterota bacterium | reverse complement strand
TCTGCCGATGCCGAAGATTTCTCGTCGACCGGCGGGGCCCCGCACAAGAGTCGCGTGACGCTTGACCTGCTCGACGAAAAGCTACGAGACCGTACGGGTTTCGCGATCATCGATGATCTTCGTGCAAAGCTGATGGACATCACCGGCGCCGAAGTCGAGATCACAAAAGAGCGAGTTGGTCCGCCGGCCGGCCCTCCGATCAACTTGGAGGTAGTTGGAGAGGATTTCGAGGTTCTGGGTAAGCTGGCCTCTCGGATCAAGCGAATTGTGGCGGAAGTGCCGGGTGTGGTGGATCTGAAGGACGATTACGACAAGGGACGTCCGGAGGTGCGTGTGGTTGTCGATCGGGAAGCGGCCGCTCTGGCGGATCTGAGCACCTCACTGATCGCCACGACGGTTCGTACGGCGATCTATGGGAACGACTCCTCGGAGTATCGTGTCGGCGAAGACGATTGCGACATCCGGGTTCGTCTCAAGGAGACCGCGCGCCAACGTTTGTCGGACCTTGAGAACCTGCTGATTGAGAAGGACGGGAATCAGGTTCCACTCGGGACCGTCGCTCGCATCGAAACAGGGGGCGGTCTAGGGAGCATCAAGCGGAAGGACATGAAGCGTGTCGTTTCAGTGAGCGGGAAGGTCGTCGGACGTACGACGGATGATGCGCTCAAGGAATGTCAGAGCGTACTCGCCAAATTCGAGATGCCTCCTGGCTACCGCATTCAGTATACGGGTGAGAACGAGGACCAGCAGGAGTCTGCGGAGTTCCTCTCACGTGCTTTTGTTGTCGCGATTTTCTTGATTGCGCTTGTTCTGATCACCCAATTCAACTCGATCGCGTTGCCTTTTGTCGTGCTGACTTCGGTGATTCTCTCTCTGATCGGCGTGCTGCTCGGTCTCCTGATTACGGCAACACCCTTCGGAATCATGATGACCGGCATCGGTGTTATCAGTTTGGCCGGTGTCGTCGTGAACAATGCGATCGTAATGATTGACTACATCTTGCGGCTCAGGCGCGAAGGGCTTGGAGATCGCGAGGCGATCGTGCAGGCGGCGAGAACCCGGTTCCGACCGGTGATCATGACGGCCATTACGACAATCCTCGGTTTGATACCGCTGGCGACGGGAATCAGCTTCGACTTCTTCACCCTTTCCCTCGAGATTGGTGGTCGAAGCAGCGAATGGTGGGGTCCGATGGGGAAGGCAGTTGTGTTCGGGCTGGCGTTTGCAACGGTGCTGACGCTCGTGATCGTGCCGGTGATGGTCAAGCTGATTTGGTCCGCCACGGACAGGCTGGCAGGTAGGACTGGCACTGTCCTCGGCGCAGCCGCGGACTGATATGGATCCGCCTTGGTCGATCTCACGATCGGCCAAGGCAGCCCCTCACTTGGTTGGCTGGTCCCAAGACCTGCCCGCCAATTTCCTTCTCCCGTTGAAATGGAGAGGGGTAGCACGGCATACGGATGAACGACCGAAAAGAGATAGTCAACGTAGGCATCATTGGTGCAGGTTTTCGCGGCGTGAACACACTCGCCGAGCGGATTGCCGAGGTGAGCGTCGAGACCGGTCTGCGGGTGTCGGCGCTATGCGACACGCGACCTGATCGGTTGGACGAATGTCGAATACATCTGACCAAGCTGTTCGCGGATCAAGGTGTCGATGTGGACATCGATGTATACACGGAATCCGAAGACCTAGTCCGGGATCGAAATGTGGATCTTGTGATGGTGACGACCCCGCAGTGTGCGCACAAGGGTCCGGCTATCTCTTCGATCGAATCAGGAAAAAAAACCTACTGCGACAAACCGATCGCGCACACGCTCGATGACGCGCTCGCCATCTTCGAGGCGGAGAAGCAGTCAGGGAATGAGATGATCCTGGGCTTTACCCGGCGGTATGAAGCCCCCTGGAGAAAGGCATATGAGTTCGTTCAGGCTGGCGAGATCGGGGATCTACACATGATGCAGATCAGGGATATCATCCCTTTCCACACATATTTTCACAGGTGGCATCGTCGCCGGACCTGGTCTGGCGATGCGATCAACGACAAGTCCTCCCACCACATGGACGTATTCAACTGGTTTGCCAATGATCGCGCGGAACGGGTGACGGGGATGGGCGGGAGACGCGTGTTTGTGGAGAAACAGGATGCGCCAAAACGATGCTTGGTCTGCGATCTGGAATGCCCGTGGAGGGTCAAACCCACACGTGGGCGGATGAAGAGCCAAGAAGAGTTCTCCCTCACGGGAGACTCGTGGATGAACGCGGAAGAGGAGTACAATCGAGTTGACAACTGCGTGTATCTACCGGGCGCGGACATTCTCGATCACGCGTCCTTCCAGATCCAGTATGGGAACGGGATCCTCGCGTCGCTATGGGTGAGTTTCTTCGGGCCGAAGGCCGACGATCAGGAGACCTTCGAGCTGATCGGGACAAAGGGCCGGATCATACTGACACGGCATACGGGTATGCTCGATATCGTGACGGACTATGGTGAGTCGCGCGAGACGATTGACTGCAAACGCGACGACTTCGGGTCATCACACTTTGGGGCCGATCTTGAGCTGGTTCGAGAGCTTCGCACTTTTTGTGACGGCGCAAAGCCTCTCGTCTCATCGCGAAACGGTCTAGAGGCTGCGAGGCTAATCGAGGCGGGGCTGAGGTCTGTGGATGCAGGCGGCGAGCGCGTTCTGATGTCCGACGTTGAAGATATAGGATAGATACGCCCTACTGCGCTAACCGGAGTCGAAGCGCGGCAAGACAGGGTAATCTCGACTCCGCGCGGGGTTATGTATGGCTGACGAGAGACCGAACATTCTTCTGATCATGACCGACCAGCAGAGGGGTGATTGTCTGGGAATCGATGGACATCCCGTCCTACAGACGCCGTTTCTCGACAATCTTGCTGAATCGGGTGTGCGGTTTTCAAATGGTTACTCCGCCTGCCCTGTCTGCACGCCAGCCAGACGTACAGTCCTAACAGGGCGAAAGCCCAGCCGACACGGTGTGCTGGTCAATCACAACGCGCCCCTGCCGTGGCCGACAATGGCGGGCGAACTCCAAGAAGCTGGTTATCAGACTCACCTCGTCGGGAAATCCCATTGGGGGCCAGACCCCTTGGATGTCGGATTTGACTCCGCGACAACGGCCGGGGGGCCCAGAGCACCGGGGCCCGGTCAGACCAACGATTACCAACAGTTTCTGCACGAGAATGGGATCACGTCACCCCGAGCTTCGGACGCACACGGCTGTTACGGGAACGGGTATCCCTCCAGGCCCTGGCACTTGGAAGAGCGGCTTCACTTCTCGAACTGGGTTGCGGACCGCACGATCGACCTGATTGACAACTGCGACGAAGACCGCCCGTTCTTCATCTGGGCAAACTTCATCCATCCGCACCAGCCCCTGACGCCACCCCAGTTCTATTACGACAAGTACATGGGTATGGATCTGCCCGAACCCGTTGTGGGTGACTGGGCGCGTGTGTTCGACCAGCCTCAGCGCGGTCTGAACCCGGAGCCTTGGCGTATCAGCGTGGAACCGGAGGTGACGAAGCAGATGCGTGCCGCCTACTACGGGTGTATCGAGCACATCGATCATCAGATCGCGCGTATGATCTGGCACGGTATGCTTCCGAAGAACACGGTCGTCGCGTTCGCCTCCGACCACGGTGAGATGCTGGGTGATCATCAGTGGCTGCGGAAGCGAAATCCGTTCGAACCCTCCGCGCGAGTGCCGTTTCTGGTGCGCTTCCCGGAGAGCTACGGGATCCAGTCCGGCCAAGTGATCGATAAACCCGTGGAACTGATGGATCTGATGCCCACGTTCCTAGATGCTGCCGGTGTGGACATCCCGGTCACGGTTGACGGAGAGAGTCTGGTTCCACTGATGAAGGACGAATCAAGTGCTTGGCGAGACTTTGTCCACGGGGAGTGCTGCAACGTGCCGTCATCGAACAGCGGCATGCAGTATGTGACCGATGGGAAGCGGAAGTTCGCTTGGTTCCCGGGGAAGGATGAAGAGCTGTTTTTCGATCTCGAAGAGGATCCGCAGGAGGTACGCAACCTTTCGAACGATCCGGATCGAGCGATCGAGGTGGCAACTTGGAGGGGGCATCTGATCGCTCAACTCGGTGATCGACCGGAAGGGTTCACAGATGGTGAAAAGCTGATTGAGCAGGATGGACCGACCGCTCCGGTCCTTACACGCGTGATTGAGGACGCGCAAGCATCGGAGGTCATCGAATGAGTTTTCGAAGTGCTATTTTCGTCTGTGCACTGGCTGTCATGGCTTTTCTCGCAAGTGACCAAGTCTCTGCTCGAACAGATGTGAACATCGATGGTGACTGGCACTTCACCGGTGGCAGCATCGATGGCTCCACGATTGACATAGTGGTCGATCTGCCACACACGTGGAACGCGATGGACGTCGCCTCCGGTTACGAATACTACCGGGGGCAGGGCACATATCGGAAATCGCTGACCATCCCGGCGTCGGATATCGGGAAGCGAATGTTCCTTCATTTTGAAGCAGCGCAGAGTGTTGCTGACGTGAACGTCAATGGGACACACGTTGGTCAGCATCGGGGCGGGTATACGGCCTTTGCCTTCGAGATCACCGATTTCGTTCACGAAGGGGTGAACGAAATCGTGGTGGAGGTAAGCAACGAGCCGCA
>DPVD01000428.1:0-5699 GCA_003526745.1 Candidatus Latescibacterota bacterium | reverse complement strand
AAATTCAAGATCGTGACGATCCAGGGACAGGACATAGGTCTGCTAGGCGTCCGTGTCGAAGGCGGCAACTAATATATGCATCCTGCCTATTCACCAGAACCGAGGCTACGAGACGCAGTTGATACAGGAGGCTTCCTCGAAGTCCAAACGAACAGGAAGATCCGTGAAACTTCAGGTCCTCGAGATCAATCCGGCGCGTAGCTTTATGAGAGACTCGCTTTTGTCGTCACTTGAAGAAACGGGCCCCATCACGTGATGGGGCGTTCAAACTCCTCTCGCATACACACGGAACACCCATGAACCGACCGAACGTCGTCTTTCTTCACTCGCACAACACCGGCACATTCGTCCAGCCTTACGGTCACGCAGTCCCCACTCCGAACCTTCAGAAGCTCGCTGAACAGGGCGTCACCTTCCGCAAAGCTTTTGCCACTGCTCCAACATGCTCTCCCAGCCGGGCAAGCTTCCTGTCCGGCATGTATCCTCACTCCGCCGGCATGCTGGGCCTCGCCCATCGTGGGTTCAGCATGAACGATCCTGCCCAGCACATCGTGAACGTCCTGAAAACGAACGGATACATCACGGCCCTTTCCGGTGTCGAGCATACGTTTCCTGACCTGTCCACGGTAGGCTACGACAGAGTCGTCTCGTCTCTCGACACCAACTACCAGGACACGATCGATCAGCCCGACGAAGCAGAGGGTGCCGAGGCCTTCCTTTCCGAGAAGCACGACCGCCCATTCTTCCTGTCTGTAGGTCTAAACGAAACGCATCGCCCCTTCCCCAAGGCTGACCCGGAAACAAACCCGTCAGAAGACGCTCGATACTCGATCGCTCCGTCACCGCTTCCGGACACGCCTGAAACAAGAGAGGACACCGCAGACTACAAGGCCGCCGCTCGGATCATGGACGAGAAGTATGGGCGGGTCCTGCGGGCACTAGACGAACATGGGCTGCAAGACAACACGCTTGTCTTCTGTTTTGCTGACCACGGGCTTCAGTTTCCTAGAAACATGTGCAACCTGACCGATCATGGATCACAAGTCTACTTGATCGCGAGGGGCCCAGGCGGGTTCACGGGTGGAAAGGTAGTCGACGCGCTCGTCAGCCTAATCGACCTTGTGCCGACCGTCTATGAGTTGGCGGGTATCGGGTGTCCCGACTTTGTTGATGGAACATCGCTGACCCCGCTGATAAACGGGACCGAAGGCCTTCACGATCACGTCTTCTGTGAGGTCAACTACCACGCTGCGTATGAGCCAATGCGATCGGTCAGGACGGAGCGATACAAGTATATCCGGCGTTACGACGGACGCGAACAGCACGTCCTTCCGAATACGGACGACACCCTTTCAAAGGCCTTCATCTTAAACAAAGGCTGGGAAGAGATCGAGAGGGAGCAGGAGATGCTGTATGATCTTATGTTCGACCCACACGAAGCCAACAACCTCGCGGGGAGCGACACCTACACTGAAATCCTTACAGAAATGCAACGAAAACTCGAGAGCTGGATGGGGGAAACCAACGATCCGCTGTTGAATTCAGGCACCATCTATGCCCCTTCAGGGTCTAGGGTGAACAACCCCGATGGTCGGTCACCTAACGAGGAACCTCACGTGGTGCCATAGGTTATTGCGCTCTAGGAACGACTTAGTTCCCATCAGAGCAGACCTACACTTTGACTCAATTTCAGGGCACGTCCGGCATCATTTTCACGACAACTGATCACTCGGCTTTCTGAGGAAATCATGCCGAAAAACAAAAGCAAGCGCCTCACCCGGCTTGCGCGAGGGCAACAAATAAGAGAGGTCGGCCTCGTGTTCAATAGAGCGTCCCTGAAGCTCCGGATCATCGAAGCACGATGTTACTAGATTGTCTGCCAGAAACTATGCAACCCGTCCGTAAGCGTACGGTAATAGAGATCCACTCCCCACAGGAGGGTCGATTGAGTTCGTGACCGACCCATCCCAAAAATCCTCCCGGTTTACTGGAACCTTCCAGCCTCTAAACATCCCCGACTATCGCCGTCTCCTTGCCTCGAACACCCTCTGGTGGCAAGCCATGTGGATTGAGATGATCGTCGTGGGCTGGCTGGTCCTCGAACTCACCGACTCGCCCTTCCAGATCGCCCTAGTTGGGTTCTATCGCTCTATCCCCCTCCTGATCTGGGGGTTCATATCCGGTCCGGCCATCGATCATCTGGGCCGGCGCCGTATCATGTTGATCAGCCAGTCGATCAACTTCGGCACTTCGTCAGTCATCGCCGTCCTGCTGTGGACAGACAACCTTGCTTTCTGGCACCTATGTCTGGCCGCCTTCCTAATGGGAACGACGTGGTCCTTCGACTGGCCCGCTCGACGCAGCTACCTTCCCGATCTCGTCGGCAAGACTCGAACGGTCGACGCGATGATACTCGAGAACGCGACATCGATCGTCTCTCGGATCGCCGGGCCATTTCTCGGAGGGAGGCTCATCCACGACCTGGGGCCTGCCGGGACTTACGTGGTGCTCGCGTGCCTCTCTGGGGTCGCCCTGCTAGTCCTGACACGACTGTCTAGGCTACCGATCCAGCAACCCGCGTCTCAAGGTAACCCATTCAAGGCGGTGCTCGAGGGGCTGCGATACGTCCGTCACAACGAACCGATCTTCGGCAGCTTCCTGATTACCATCTTCATGAACTACCTCACGTTTTCCTACATGACGCTCCTACCCGTCTTCGCCCGCGACATCCTTGATCAAGGCCCAGTCGGTCTCGGATACCTAGGCATGGGAAACGGCATCGGCGCCGTGATCGGAATGATTGTCATCAATACCCTGAGAGGACGGGTGCCGAATGGTCTGATGTTCGGTGTCGGAGCCGTGGTCCAGTCGATCTCGCTCTTCGCCTTCTCACACTCCACGAGCTTCTGGCTGTCTTTCGGACTCCTCGTCTGCTCAGGCTTGGGTCAAGCGGCATTCAGCGTGATGCAAAGCTCAATCGTCCTGACAAATTCGAGCGACGAGATGCGGAGTCGCGCCATGGGCAGCATCGTCCTCGGCATCGGCGCCGGTCCCCCCGGACGACTTCAAATCGGCGCGCTAGCGGAACATTTTGGAGCGCCATTCGCTTTGGGCTCGCACACGCTCACCTGCGCAATCCTCTGTCTCGTAACGACGGCGCTTCTGCGCAACTTTCGGCGAACCTGCGAGCCCCCTTGACACCTGACCGCAACTGAGTCTTTTGGGTTGACCGAAAGCTGTCCTTGCCGCAAATAGGGCGGCAATTGCGGCCCGTATCCAATTGCACCAGATCTTCCTGGACGTCGGGAACGAAGAGACAATAAGGGATGCTGACCGATACCTTCCGCACTGCTTATCTGCAGATCAACCCTTACTATGACACGGCGCTAGGTGCGGCCTGCAACGAACGACAGATCCTGTAGCGATGAGGACTGATACGTGAACACTGAACACTCGGTAGTCTACAGGGATCCAGGACGCTTTGCCGGTTGGCCCGCCAACTATGGGATCTGGTCGTGGGGCAACGAAATCGTCGTCAGCTTTACAGTCGGCTACATGGACCTGGAGGGAGGCTTTCACGCCCGAGACAAATCCCGTCCTTTCGTCACCAAGCAGGCTAGAAGCCTCGATGGGGGGAGAACCTGGGAAGTCTACGACCCGAACATGAGGACGCCCGGCGGGAAAGGGCTGTCTGCCGATGAACACGTGGACGACATCCATAAGGTCGGATCGGCCATCAAGCAGGAGGGAGAGCTTGGACCGTGCCCCGGTGGGATAGACTTTGCGCACTCCGACTTTGCCCTGATGTGTGCAAAAACCGGGCTCAGCGAAGGATGCTCATCATTCTTCTATACATCTTCGGATCGTTGTCACAGCTGGCAGGGACCCTACACGCTACCCATGTACGAACAAACGGGGATCGCAGCACGTACGGACTACCTCATCGATGACTCGAATACGTGCACGCTCTTCCTGACCGCGAACAAGCAGAGCGGCAAAGAGGGACGAGTCTTTTCCGCTCGTTCGACGGACGCCGGTGCGTCCTTCGACTTTCTTTCGTTCATCGGCCCCGAGCCAACTGGATTCAACATCATGCCGGCAAGCCTGCGACTCTCGAAGTCGGACATCATTGTCGCCATACGATGCTGCGAGAGACTCGAGACCTTCGAAACATCGAGACACTGGATCGATCTGTGGAAGTCGACAGACAACGGCCTCACCTGGTCTCATATCGCCAGGCCCGCAGAGAACACGGGTAGCGGGGGGAACCCAGCAACTTTGACGAATCTTGAAGACGGTCGGATTGTGCTGATATACGGATACAGGGCGAAGCCCTTCAACCTCTGTGCACGGCTGAGTGAAGACGACGGAACGATCTGGAGCGATGAAATCGTCATCCGGACTGGTGGCGGGAATCCGGACATCGGCTACCCGCGCACCGTGCTGAACGCCGATGGAGAGGTCGTCACCTGCTATTACTGGAATGACAACCCTGATGGCGAACGCTACATCAGTGCAACCCTTTGGACTCCCTGATTTGCGCGCATTTCGAACTCTAATTCAGGACACCCGATGCGACCCAACTTTCTCTGGATATCTCTCGAAGACACAAGCCCTCGCTTCGGCTGCTACGGCGACACTGTTGCACGAACCCCTAACCTAGACAAACTGGCGAGCGAGGGACGCGTATATACACACGCCTTCTCGACGGCAGGCGTCTGCGCGCCGAGCCGATCCGCGATCATCACAGGTGTCTACCAAACGTCGATGGGTACACACCACATGCGAACCCGGCACACCAACCGGAACTCGCCCGAGCTTCCCACCCCCTATTCAGCCGTGCCGCCCCATTATGTGAAGACCTTCACGGAGTACCTCCGGTCCGCAGGCTACTTCTGCACGAACAACTCCAAGACGGACTATCAGTTCGACCCACCGTTCACGGCGTGGGATCAGCTCGGCAGCCACGGGCACTGGCGTAATCGACCATCGCAGGATCAGCCCTTCTTAGCGGTCTTCAACCCCACGCTGACCCACGAGAGCGGCATGTGGGAAGACGAGTTCTGCCCCGGTGACGCGGCCTACATGGGTATCGGCCGACCAGAGGAGCTTGAAACGAACCCGGATAACGTCGAGGTCCCTCCCTACGTGCCGAACAATGAACGGTGTAGAATGGCGCTCGCACGCCAATACGACAACCTGGCCCAGTCAGACCGCATCGTCGGAAACATCCTTGTTCAGCTCGAAGAGGACGGACTTGCCGACAACACCATCGTCTTCATCTGGAGTGACCACGGAGAGGGCCTCCCGCGCGGGAAGAGATGGCCCTATGACCGGGGCATCCGAATCCCGATGATCGTCCGCTGGCCGGGAACGATACCCGAGGGAGAAGTCACGTCCGACCTGGTCAGCCTCGTCGACCTCGGCCCGACGCTGCTGTCACTTGCGGACGTCCCGATACCTGCGCACATGCAGGGCCAGCCGTTCCTCGGAGACAACGCCATCGAGCGCGAGTATGTCTACGCTGCCCGTGACCGTCACGACGAATCCTACGACATGGTTCGCGCCATCAGGGACAAGCGTTACAAATACATACGGAACTTCTGCCCGGAGCGTCCGTACCTACTATGGATACCCTACCGCAATAAGCACCCGATGCTACAGGAGATGTGGCGTCTGCACCGCGAAGACGCCCTTGA
>DPVD01000242.1:0-15239 GCA_003526745.1 Candidatus Latescibacterota bacterium | reverse complement strand
TTCTTCCTGATCGGTGTGGGTGCGACGGCGTTGCTTACCTGGCTGCGCCACAGATTGCCGTGGTGGAGACTCCATCCGCTCGGCTTCTCAATCGCTTCGGTCGGTCAGGTTCAGTGGACGATGTTCACGCTGTTTTGCGCATGGGGAATCAAGTTGATCATGATTCGGATCGGCGGTTTGATGCTTTACAACCGCGGTAAACCATTCTTCATTGGGCTAACTCTGGGCCATTTCGCGGCTGCCGGTCTCTCGTTTTTTGTGGATGTGCTCTGGTTCCAGGGGGATGGGCATAGTCATTACTTCTAGGGTCGAACAGTGGTTTTTTAAAATACGGAGCAGATTTGGCTGGGAGGGACCAGAATGGGGGAAGAGAGCGGCCAGGGTTCAGGGAAACCTGAAGCAAACTACGGGGATCGGATTTGGATGCATTTGGAACAGGAGGCGTAGCTTGAGGAACTTCGTGAGCCTAGGGGCGGCGTTCGGATTTCTCGCAGTGGCGTTGGGGGCATTTGGGGCACACGCGTTGAAACAGCGGCTTGCGCCGGATATGCTTGATGTATTCGAGGTGGGAGTGCGATACCATATGTATCACGCGCTCGCACTGGTGGGCGTCGGTCTTGCGGGGATGCACTGGCCCGGTTCGGCGGTCAACGTGGCGGGATGGCTGTTCGTGGCTGGGATCCTGATCTTCTCCGGGAGCCTCTACATCCTGACGATGACAGGGATCAGGTGGCTGGGAGCGATCACCCCGATAGGAGGCCTAATCTTTCTTGCCGGGTGGGTGATTCTGGCTTGGCACGCGTGGAAGTCCTCCTGAGCGATCATCCCTATGGGCAGTGAGCTCAAGATCGGCATCGCGGGCGCAGTCGGCAGAGGCAAGAGTTTTCGAGCCGCTTTCGATGCGCATGCCGGAACTCGCATACACGCCGTCTGCGATGTGAACGTGGAGCGTCTGCCCGAAGCCGCTGATCTCCTTGGTGCAGAGCTGGTCTTTAGTGACTACAGCGAGATGCTTGGGAAAGGGGACTTGGATGCCGTCGTGCTAGGAACACCCATGCCCTTTCACGCGCCCATGGCGATCGAGGCCCTTGGGCTGGGCATCCACGTGATGAGCGAGGTTACGGCAAGTGTCTCTGTCGAGGAGTCACGTGCCTTAGTCGAAGCTACCCACAGAAGTGAGGCTGTCTACATGATGGCCGAGAACTACACCTACTCGCGCCCGAACGTCCTGGTCAAGGAGCTCGTTCGAAAAGGTCTATTTGGTGAGGTCTACTATGCAGAGGGAGAATATCTGCACGAGCTCAAAGAGCTGAACGAGATCACTGTCTGGCGGCGAAGGTGGCAGACCGGGATCGATGGGGTCACATACGGGACGCACAGTCTGGGCCCGATACTTCAGTGGATGCCCGGGGATCGCGTGTCTCGAGTGTGTTGTGAAGGCAGCGGACACCACTACGAAGATCCCAGAGACGATAAATACGAGAACCAGGACTCCTGTGTGATGCTTGGCAAGATGGTCAGTGGCGGACTCGTCAAAATCCGGGTGGATATGCTCTCGGAGCGTCCCCACTCGATGTCCAACTACAGCCTCCAGGGGACAAAGGGTTGCTACGAGTCAGCGAGAAGAAGGGGTGAGTGTCCGAAAGTCTGGCTCGAGAAGATCTGCGAGGACAAGAATGCCTGGATCGACCTGATGGAACTTGAGGAAGAACATATGCCCGAGATTTGGCGAAATCCTTCAGAAGAGGCGAAGACGGCGGGACACGGCGGAGGTGACTATTTCGAGGTGCTCGACTTTGTTAACACGATCGTCGACGGCACTCCCTGTCCGATCGGGATCCACGAGGCGATGGACATGACCTTGCCCGGACTCGTGAGCCAGCAATCGATCGCTGAAGGCGGCCAATGGATGGATGTGCCGGATTCGAGAGATTGGGTGTGAGAGGAAAATGATGGGCGAGTTGTTGGGAAAAGGGATGGCTGGGGGACTGACCGAGGAGGCGATCGATGCGTTCGATCGAGACGGATTCATCGTAATCGACAATGTCTTTTCCGAGGCTGAAGTCGAGACACTCAGGGCGGCGTCCAAGGATGCGTCCGTTCGGAGTGCACAGGACGAAAAGGGATTCGCTGAGAAGACCGTTCACCTTTTGGCCATCACGACGTTCCATCCTGCGTTCATGGAACTGGCCAAGCATCCTGCAATCGTCAGCCGCATCAAGCCACTCATCGGCGAGGATATACAGCTTAATCATTCGAAGCTTGCCACGAAGCCTCCCACTAAGGGCAAGGGATTGTTCTCTTGGCATCAGGATTTTGCGTTCTTCCCTCACACGAACACGAGTCTGGTGGCCGTCATGGTAATGCTTGATGATGCTAAACCAGAAAATGGTTGCATGCAGATCGTGCGCGGGAGTCACAAATGGGGTCTTCTTGACCATATGATTGGCGGCAAGTTCACGGGTGCCTGCCAGGAACCCGATCGGTGGAGCGACCAGAGGCTAATCGCGAATGTAACGCCCAAGACTGGGGGGATCAGTATCCATCATTGCCTGTCATTGCACGGGTCGGATCCGAATCTCTCAGGCAAGCCGCGGCGGGGTCTCGTGTTCCAGTACAGAGCCGATGATGCGTATCAGCTTGCCGACAACGTGTTCAAAGACACGGGCATCCTCATTAGCGGGAGCCGCCGAGAGCGGGTTCGATGCGAAAATGCCGTGTATCGGCTGCCGAAGCGTCTACAGACTGAACATCCCTTCGGATCGGCATGGCACCAGGATGGCGAAGTGGCGGCGAAACGGGACTACGACTTTGATGCAGACGAGCGAGTTGGTGTGGAACCCTGAGCGAAGTCGACGGGTGCTCCACACTCAGTGACCATACGGCGTCGGGCTTCGACTCCGCTTAGCCTGACACTTCTCAGAGCGTGTGTACCGATGGCAATCCTATCAGCAAACTTCGATGTTGAATACTTCGTGGGTGGATTCGGCGAGGGTCTGGATCATCCAGAGTGTATCGCGTGTGGCCCCGACCACCTGGCATACGCAGGGGGAGAGGCAGGTCAGGTCTACCGGATCGATACAAGGACCCGCACGTTCGAGGAATACGCGAACACGGGCGGACATTTCGTCGGCGGAATTGCTGTAGACGCGGGAAACAATGTCTACGCGTGCAGCGGTGGTGAGGTCAAGAGGGTGACCCCGGACGGGGAGGTAACCACCTACTTCAAAGGGGTGGCGGATCGACCGATCCAGACGCCCAACTATCCCGTATTTGATGCAGATGGGAACCTGTATGTGTCCGATTCGGGCGACTGGAAGCAAGACAATGGCTGTCTGTTCAAGGTCGATGCGAACGGTGAAGGCGAGGTATGGCAGACGACTCTGACCAGCTTCCCGAACGGACTGGCCCTGTCTCCCGATGGTGCGTATCTGTATGCCGCGATCAGCGAAGTCCAGCCCCGTGTGGCAAGAGTCGCGATTCACGAGGATGGGTCTGCGGGTACGGTGTCGACTGCAGCAGAGCTTCCAGAGGCTGTTCCGGATGGCCTCGCCTTCGACAGTAATGGCAACCTGTATGTTTCTTGTTACCGGCCCGATCGAATCTACAGAGTGGCAGCAGAGGGCCCGGTCGACATTTTTTGCGACGATCCTGAAGGTACGATGCTCGCCGCACCCACAAACGTTGCATTCTGTGGTGAGGACCGAAGACTTCTCCTAAGTGCCAACCTGGGACGGTGGCATATTTCGGAGTATCGGACCGATGCTGTCGGGGCGCCCCTCCATTATCCCACCCTGTCCTGATCGTGTCCCCGGTAGATATCGACTCGTTCGTGACGGCGCTGCCGAAGTGTGAGGTCCATCTCCACTTCGAAGGCGCCGTTCCTATGCGGCTCGTTCAGGAGTGGTGCACTGAAGAGCTTCCCGAAGCCCCCCCTTGGCGCAGACGTGATTATCGATACGGGTCGTTCGCCACCGAATTCAGCGAAGTGATGCGCGTTACGTGGCGAGGCACGTGCGACACGCTCGAGCGCCTGGATGTGGCGTCGACTGAGATCTACCGCGACCTAGCCGCACAAAACGTTCTGTATCTCGAAATGTCGATCGGAATCGGCGCCTATCCTTATCCTCCTGCGGAAACTCTCGCTGCTTTCAAGAACGGAATACCCGATGGTCTCACTGTGCGTATCATCGGCGGGCTGTCCAGGGATCGGGACTTCAAGCTGATTCACGACGCGGGGACCGCATATGCAGCGTGTGGGGCTCTCAACGGCTTAGATCTCCACGGTCTCGAATCCGAAGGGGATCCGAGGATGTTCCTCGATCTGTATGAGATGGGCAGGGAGCGGGGGTTGATCCTAAAGGCTCACGCTGGTGAGATGAGCGGCCCTGATTCGATCGTGAGCATTCTGGATTCCCTGAATGTGAAGAGGATTGAGCACGGGGTCCGCGGGATCGAATCGGATGCCCTCGTTCAGCGGTACATCGACGAGGACATCACGTTGGATTTATGTCCCTGGTCGAATGTGAAGCTCGGAGTCTACCCGGATCTGAAGTGCCATCCCGTCAGGGATCTGCATCGTCGAGGCGTGCGTGTTACGGTGAACACAGACGATCCGACACCTTTCGGACAGACGCTTACGGAAGAGTACTCGTGGCTGCTGACCGAATGCGGGCTCTCTGTTGAAGAAGTCGGCGCAATCGCCAAGAACGGATTCGTAATTGCCGATCTGGATGAGCGGGCGAAAGGCCAAGCCATCAGAAAAATTGACGCACTGGTGTCGAAGTAT
Organism: Candidatus Latescibacterota bacterium; assembly: GCA_003526745.1. Lineage (GTDB taxonomy): Bacteria > Latescibacterota > UBA2968 > UBA2968 > UBA2968 > UBA2968. The sequence continues at coordinate 10,450 of DPVD01000242.1, read as the reverse complement.
GCGAAGGCGTCGAGATGAGCACTGCAAGGATTCTGGAAATGCTCGTCGAGGCTGTCGGTTCCAAGCAACTGATGGGTGCGGCTGTTCAGGTGACGCGCAAGGGTGAGACGGAAGATCCGATATTGGTCGGTCAACGGAGGCTGGATGACGAGTCGATGCGGGTAGAACGAAATACGATCTTCCTGGTCGCGTCGATCACAAAGCCGATCGTGTGCGCCGCGGTTATGAAGCTCGTTGAAGACGGACTGGCGATTCTTGATGATCCCGTTACGAAGTATGTGCCCGAGTTCGGAGCAAAGGGGAAGGAAGGTGTCCTGGTGCGTCACCTTCTGACGCATACATCCGGGCTCCCTGATCAGATTCCAGAGAATCGCGCCTATCGCGAAGTGAAACGTCCGCTAAGCGACTTCGTCATACGGATCTGTGAACTTCCCCTTACGTTTGCACCGGGTACTCAGGTGTCATATCAGTCATCCGGGATCGCCATGCTGGGCGAGATCTGCGAGCGTGTGACGGGGACGTCTCTGCCTGACTACCTTAACGAGACTATTTTCGATCCGATTGGTCTTCAAGATACGTCGCTGGGGATTCAGTCGCGGGACCTAAGAGAGTCCGACGTCGTTATGGCTGGCGAAGGACTGACGCATGGCGGGTCTGGAACGGGTTTCGACTGGAACTCGGACTACTGGAGAGGATTCGGCGCGCCCTGGGGCGGTATGCTGACCACGATTGAGGAGATGACGCGACTGATGCTCCTGTTTAGGAACGGCGGCGGGGTCGGAGATAAGCGTGTGCTGAGTGAATCATCTGTCTCGACCATGCTCGAAGATCATGTAACCAGAATGCCCGGTATGACGTCGGAAGGACAGAAAGGTCAGCGCTGGGGATTGGGATGGCGTCTGAGCGGTCCTCAGGTGGACGTGTTTGGTGACCTCGTGTCGGATTACACGTTTGGTCACGGTGGCGCGACCGGGACGCTCGCGTGGTGTGATCCAGTGAAAGATGTGATCTGCGTGATCTTTACGAACGATCCGGATGCGGCCAAGAGGTTGCAAGGTCGGATCTCGAACGCGGTGATGACGTCGACCTAGTCGTAAACGACCTACCGAAAAGAAGACGCCCCTTTGACTACGAGCCAAAGGGGCGTCTTCTTTTCGGGGTGCCCTGAATACGATCAGCCTTCCACTTTGGCGTTTGCGAACAGATTAGAGACCGATTCGTCGTTGTTGATGCGTCGGATGGCTTCGGCGAGGATGGGTGCAACGGAAAGAGCCTTGATCTTCCCGTTCGTGTGGCTGGCAGGAACTGGGATCGAGTTTGACACGAGAAGCTCCGACAGAACAGAGTTTTCGACGCGCTCGAGTGCAGGACCCGCAAGAACAGGGTGGACGATACAAGCGGAGATATCGAGTGCGCCTCGCTTCTTGAGCGTCGCAGCCGCTTCAACCAGCGATCCACCCGTGCTTATCAGATCATCTACGATCACCACGTTCTTTCCCTCGACCTCACCGATCAGGTTCATGGCCTCTGTGTCTGTCCCGCTCGTACGCCGCTTGTCTACGACTGCGAGATCCGCCCCCAGTAGCTCGGCGTAGGCGCGTGCCATCTTGATGTTCCCGACGTCGGGAGAAACGACCACGAGATCTTGGATGTGCTTTCTGGCAAGGTAGTCGGTGAAGATGTTGATCGAATACAGATGATCGAATGGGATGTCGAAGAAGCCCTGTATCTGGTTCGAGTGCAGGTCAAGGGCAAGTGCTCGTCGTGCTCCAGCGGTGTAGAGCATGTTGGCGACGAGCTTGGCTGTGATCGGTACGCGAGGTCGGTCCTTGCGATCCTGGCGCGCGTACCCGTAGTAGGGCAGGACGGCGGTGATTCGTTTTGCAGATGCACGCCTCGCCGCGTCGATAAGGATCAGACACTCCATCAACGCATCGTTCGGGCTAAGCTTCAGTTCTACGTTATCGCAGACCGATTGGACGATGTAGACATCCGAGCCCCGAACGTTCTCTTCGATCTGGACGTGTGTTTCGCCGCCCGGAAACTTCTCCACGGTTGCACGACCAAGATGGGTGTCGAGGTGATTGCAGATGTCTTCCGCGAGCGCTTTGTTGGTGTTTCCGGTGAGAATCTTGAGGTCGTAACCCACAGTCGCTTCCCTTCAAGGCGAGGCAGGTGAAATTCGTGTGGGGGAGCGGATCGGTGTGGCTGAGGAGGAATATAGTGGAAAGGGGAGGGGAGGGAAAGGATGGGAGGCAAGGTGTTGGATGTGAGGTATCGGGGAGATGGCACTACAGAGAAAAAACGCGGGTCTCTGGATGAGAGAACGCGCACGTATAAAGGATCACTTCAGGGGGCGCTACGTCTGCCAGTCCTTGCGCAGGGGGATCATGGTGATCTCACCGCGGTATTCACCGTCGGGGCTTCCTGATTCTCCGAAGACTAGCACATCGCTGCACACGTTGCTTCCCTCTCTCTTGTAGGGGTCGAAATGCACACACCGGGGGCTTATCCTGGCCATGTCTGCTTCCTCGAACATGGCTGACGCCCCGTCTAAGGCTGAACCGGTATGTCCTAATTGCTGGACGACTGCCAACTGATCTGTCTTCGCTGGGTGGAGTCACAGTATGGCCGCAGCCCTTTTATTTCAGATCGCCATCGTTACAGACGAGTTCCAGGTTGCCCTGATCGATTCGTCGATAGTAGCAGCCGTGCCTCGCCACACCATCACTGCCTTTAGTGTGACAGGCCCCCTGACCTTTGAGGTTAACGAGATAGAGAAGCGAGTTTTGCTCGCAATTCACCCTGACATCGACAATCTCGAGGAAGTCGCCAGACGTAGCACCCTTGATCCACAGCTGGTTCCGGGACGTGCTCCAGAACGTGGCCACGCCTTTATCTAGCGTCGTGTCTAGGGCGAGCTGGTTTGCATATCCGATCAGTAGGACATCCCCCGTGTTCGCATCCTGAACGGCTACGGGTAAGACGTCCTCCTTGGATTGGGCAACCTTCTTGAGCTTTGCGAAATCCAGCTGGATGCTGGTTCCTTCTTCCAGTTCCGGTGACACACATCCTCCTTGTCTAGGCGGCCAAGATCTTTCCAAGTTTCGGGAACGGTGGCTTACCCCCCAGAATCGCACGCTCCGAAAATCGAGAAGTGATCTCCACCAAGGTTCCGGGCAGATAGGATTCGATTGGCGAATCCGAGCAGGTCTGCGATCAAGCCTTAAGGACCCGCTTCCGCTTGTCCGTCTGCCCTCCATGAAGATATTCCTAGGGTTTGCAGACCTCAATACCTGTGTTGATGTCACGGACGGTCTCCCAGATCCGATCGAGGATAAGGTGAAGGCACTGGCCCTTAATGTCGTTCAATATCGAAGGTCCGGCTTTAATGCCGTGAACAAAATCAGACAACCCAAGTCGATCTTGAATGAACGACCTCCGAGCTCCTGCGTGTCCGTAGCGCTTGTTGCCTGCTCCTTCGCTTCGAACGCGAAACGGTGCGAATGCACACCCAGTAGTCTCTTGTCTTTCTTCTGCTGATGATGGATAGCAAGCGATCATCGAGACGATCTCGTTTCCGCACCACAGGAAGAAGCCCCCAACCGTATAACGGTTGAGGGCTTCCTGGTTGATCGTCGTGTTCGCTGTTCAGTTGAGCACCTTTCCTGATACCCGGTCGACATATGAAGTTATGGTCATCCTAGTGTGATGGGTGTGGATCGTCGAGTGGATGTAGGCGTTCACTGCCTTAGAAGAGAGGGCTGTGCTCTGTCTGTCTAGCTGGTCCTACACATCGTTAGTCCTTAATATTCGCGTCGTTGAACAAGATGTCCACCAGCTACCGCAGTGTAGGCGTGTTATGGCAGACGGTCAATGGATTGCTCTCAACTTAAGTGGGAACAATAGCTTACTCTTGTCCCGGCATATCGATAGCCCTACATTTCTCATGGGACATAGGCCCGCTTTTGGGCCCCGTTTTTTCAATGACGAGGCGACCTGAATGCTTTTTTGGTTGGGTGAGAACGCGTCAGAAGTCTACGGTCCAATGCGTCTTCTGACATCTTATCTGTTTCTGTACGGAGTTGGTACGGCTCTCGCAGCGACGCTGACCCTTATTTTGGTTCCCAAGCTCTGGACCCGGCTACCGGCGGACCAAGGCCGTCAGTTCGCCGTGGATGCCGAGAAAAGTCAGGGGAAGCCTGTCGGTGCCGGCGTGATCTTTGTTCCGATCTTCATTGGTGTTTGCCTTCTTGTTACACCTTTCGATCCACGCATTGTGGCGACCCTCGCGTGTGTATTCCTCGTGATGCTCGCTGGCTATGTCGACGACCGCGCCGGCGGTCTGAGCGAGTACTTCCTCGGTTTGGTCGACCTCGTAATTGGCGTGTTCGGGGCAATGGCGGTTTGTGGTCTCGAGCCTTACCACCTTTGGCTTCCATTCGTGAAGACAGAACTAACGATCTCGCCTTGGCTCTTCGTGCCTTGCGCGGCGGTTCTGATCTGGCTCGCCATCAACGCCACAAACTGCACCGACGGCGTAGACGGTTTGTCCGCAAGTCTCTGCGGTATGGGGTTCATCTACCTAGCAGGTTTCCTATATGGAATTGTTGGTCATCGCGAAGTCGCCCGATATCTGCTCGTACCGCACTATGGTGATGCGGCAACTTGGGCGACGCTTGCTTTCGTGATGTCGGGATGCCTTGCCGGCTACCTTTGGTATAACGCGAACCCGAGCAAGGTTCTGATGGGCGACGCTGGGTCTCGTCCGATGGGTCTTCTCCTCGGTGTGCTTGTCCTCGCGTGTGGAAACCCGGTGCTCATCTTCGTCGTCGCCGGTGTCGTGCTTGTGAACGGTGCGACTGGTATCCTCAAAGTCGCCCTCCTTCGCTTCTTTAAAATCTGGATCTTTAAAGAGGTTCGATATCCCCTTCACGATCACTTCCGCCACAATAAGGGCTGGTCGAACACGCAGGTTCTGGTGAGGTTTATGCTGCTCCAGGCTGTTGGAACACCGTTGTTGTTAGTGCTGTTGTTAAAGATTCGATAAATCCGCAGAAGGCAGCAGGTCGGCACTAAGGCAGAGGCTAGACGGCAGACGTTTAGGCCAAATGGCTCACTTTTCTTTCGCCTGTGAAGGTCCCTTCTGATATTTGCTGTGTTTAACCCGATGAAATCGTGTCTGTATCCGCAGCGAAAAGCTATGAGTTTCTGCTCGTGGAGGTAATCGTGTGACAAGGGAAGAGCTCAAACATCGGATCTGTGAGTCCGTCGATCGGCGACGAAATCAGATCGAGGGTATCGGCGATCACATTATGGCCAATCCGGAGCTCGGGTTCAAAGAGTTCGAGACGGCAAAGCTCGTCGCAGATAGGATGGAGGAGTTCGGTTTTACGACGGAGACCGGTCTCGCTCGGACAGGAGTCAAAGCCGTTCTGAAAGGGAAGAGGCCGGGACCGACGGTTGCGCTGATCGGCGAACTGGACTCGCTTGGGGTGGCGGATCATCCGCAGGTCAACCCAGAAACGGGCGCGGCCCACGCGTGTGGTCACAACGCGCAGATTGCTGGCCTGATGGGCGCGATGATGGCTTTTGCGGATACAGGAGCGGCGGATGAGCTCGCGGGTAACGTTGTTTTCTTTGCGGTCCCTGCGGAGGAGTATGTGGAAGTGGCATTGCGGCGCGATTTGGTCAATTCTGGCGAGATTTCACTGCTCGGCGGGAAGTGTGAGTTGATCAAACAGGGCCATTTCGATGATATCGACGTGGCGATGATGATCCATACGCACAGCGACGAGACGATGAAGAAGGCCGGTGTTGCAGAGTCGAGTAATGGGTTCGTTTCGAAACTGATACGATTCGTCGGTCGCGCGGCTCACTCTGGAGGCTCGCCGCATCTCGGGATCAACGCGCTGAATGCTGCCCAGATCGCTATCAATGCGATGCACGCGCAGCGGGAGACGTTCCGAGACGGGGATGCGATTCGGGTTCATCCGATCATCACGAAGGGCGGAGATATCGTGAACGTGGTGCCGGCAGAAGTGACGATGGAGACGTATGTCCGTGGTCGCACCAAAGAAGCGATCCTCGACGCGAATGTTAAGGTCGACCGTGCGCTCAGAGCCGGTGCGCTGGCCGTGGGTGCGAAAGTTGAGATCGAGACGCTTCCCGGCTACATGCCGCTTGCGAACGACGAGACCATGATCGACATGTTTGAGCAGAATACCATTGAGTTGTTTGGCGAAGATGAGCTGACAAAGGTGGGGCATCGCACGGGTTCAACCGATATGGGAGACGTTTCCCACCTGATCCCTGCGATCCATCCGATGATGGCTGGGGCGAGCGGTCCCGGTCACAGCAGGGATTGGCACATTTCGAACAAGGAACTAGGGTATCTGGCGCCGGCTAAATCGCTTGCGATGATGGCCGTCGACATGCTTTACGATGATGCCAGTGCCGCGAAGGCCGTTATCGAAAAACATATACCTCAGATGTCAAAGACGGAATATCTGGCGTTTCAGGAGGGGGTTTTCAGGACGGAAATCTACGACGGAGAGAGTGGCGAATCAGAGGTGGTGACGTAGCCGTGTCTCTCTCACGGACGAATACGCTCAAAAGAGGCCCCCGGTCGAGAGATTGGGGGCCTTTCTGTTTGCGGAACACAACTGCGCTGACGAGTGTCAGTCCCTACAGCTCGAGCATACGTTGTACTGATCGTAAGGCCTTTACACGAATCTCTTCTGGGACGTCGATGACACGCTCGTTGTTTTTTAGCGCGTTAAGCGTGTCTTCGAGTGTTATCTCGTTCATGTGGGGACACCGGATGCTGCAGAGCCGGACCATTTCCTTCTCCGGAGCCATGGCGGCGATGTTGTCACCCATGCTGCATTCGGTCAGGAGCAGGATGTCGTGCTTATCTGATTCCTTGACGAAGTTGACCATCGCGGAGGTGCTGCTTGAGAAGTCCGAGGCCTCGACGACTTCCGGACTGCATTCCGGATGTGCGAGCACGAGGACGTCTGGGAATTGGGCGCGCACGTTCTCGATATCCTCGACGGTGAACTTCTCGTGGACCTCACACCGTCCGTGCCACCCGACGATCTGGTAGTCGATGCCGGGCTTCGGGTCGTCGACGGATTCCTTGGTCGGAAAGATGATCTTCTTTCCAGTCTCCTTTGCGACGTTTGCGGCGAGATACTCGTCAGGCAAGAAGATGATCGTTTCTTCCTCGAACGAGTTGACGACTCGAGCAGCATTCCCCGAGGTGCAGCAGACATCCGTCTCAGCCTTCACGTCTGCGTAGGTATTGATATAGGTAACGACCGGGATACCCGGAAACCGCTGTTTGAGTTCGCGGACATCCTCTGCTGTGATGCTCTCGGCTAGTGAGCAGCCCGCGCGCTTTGCCGGCAGAAGAACTGTCTTGTCCGGATTCAGGATCTTCGCGGTCTCGGCCATGAACCTGACACCACAGAAGACAATCGGGTCTGCCTCGGTCTGGGCGGCTTTGCGGCTGAGCTCGAGAGAGTCTCCAACGACATCCGGAACCGAGTGGAACAGCGCCGGCTCCATGTAATTATGACCGAGGATGATTGCGCCGCGTTCTTGCTTTAGTTGATTGATCTCGAAAGCGAGTTCTGCCTTATAGCGCAGCTCGATTTCGGGCACGATCCCCGACAGCTTCTCACGCATCGCGTCGTAGGTCGCTTCCAGCGTGTCAGCCTGAATGCCCATATTAAACAACTCCAGATATTCGTCTGTTGACCCTTTTGCCGCGCGGAAACGGGCGCAGCCTCCTAATTGATGCTTAAGATATGTAAACCGTCAGCCGGCTGCAACCCATCCGATTTCAAAGGTTTACGCAACCTGGCTTAGACGTTCAGGTTTCTCCTTGCGCCCCAGCCACCGTATAACCAGAGCTTGGATATCATCGAGGATGAAGTAGAGAACCGGAACAAGGATCAGGGTGATAAACGTAGCGAAGAGCACGCCGAATCCGAGCGAGATGGCCATGGGAATCAGAAACTGGGCCTGCAGGCTCTTTTCCAAGAGTATCGGGCTTAGGCCAAGGAACGTCGTTACCGATGTCAGCAGGATTGGTCTGAATCGCTGTGACCCCGCCTCACGGATCGACTCGAAGGTCGATTTCCCTGCGTCCCTGTTCCTGTTGATAAAGTCAACCATCACAAGACTGTCGTTCACGACCACGCCTGTCAGCGCGACAACCCCGAACATAGAGAGCACCGTGAGGTCCATGCCCATGATCAGGTGACCCCAAGTGGCACCAACGATGCCGAAGGGGATGGCGCTCATGATTATTAGAGGCTGTGTGTAGGACTTGAACGGAATCGCCAGCAGGATGTAGATTAGCATCAAGGCGAGCGTGAAGCTGCCGCCAAGACCCGACATTGTCTCTGCCTGCTCTCGTTGCTCGCCCTCAAGCGAATACCGAACCCTTGGATGGTCCTGCAGGATCTCTGGTAATACGGTCGCGGTGAGGTCTGCGATAATCTCGTTCGCGTTCGTAACCTTCAGATCCACGTCTGCTGTGACGTTGACGACCTTCTGACGATCTTTCCGCTGAATCGACGCGAAACCGCGACCGATTTCTGCCTCTGCGGCAACCGAAAACGGGACCTCTGCGCCTGCAGGTGTGCGGATTCGCATGTTCTCAAGGTCGCCGAGCGACCGTCGTTCAGTCGCCGGATACCGCACCATCACCTTCACATCATCCCTTCCACGCTGAATCCGCTGTGCTTCCTCGCCGTAGAAGGCTTGTCGCACCTGTCGTCCCAAATCTCCCAGGGTTAGTCCGAGGGTCTCTGCCGCTTTGGTAAGCGTGAGTTTGATTTCCTTTTTACCGGGGCGGAACGAGTCACCGATGTCATAGACACCCGGATACTCGTCCAGCCGAGTCTTGAGTTTCGTCGCGACCGTCTGGAGCTCGTCGTAGCTCTGTCCGGCGAACTGGATGTTGATCGGATCGCCCAGCGAGAAGAGGTTTGACGAGAAGGTCAAAGTTCTCGCATCCGGGATCGATCCGACGCGCTCACGCCAGCGTCTGGATACTTCAGAGGCGGTCACTGAGCGGCTCTCTGCAGGCGTTAGCTCCATGTTGACTTCACCCAGATGGGCAGCAGAGAACGCACCACCATTACCGCCCGAGTTCTGCTGCTGGACTCTGACAGAGGGCTGGTTACCGACTGAAGCCAGCATGTGTTTGAAGATCTGCTCGGGGGCATCTGTTTGGATTTCTTTGCGAATCTCCATCCCTGCTTTCTCGATCTTCGCGATTGCTTCAGCTGTGATCTCCGCAGGTGTCCCACGCGGCATTTCGAGAACGGCAACGACGTTGTCGGCGTCCACGGGTGGGAAGAAGACGAACTTGATGAAGCCGCCTCCTACCAGGCCGACCGTAATGAAGAGCGTTGCGAATCCCGAGGATAGTGTGGCATATCTCCACTCAAGAGCACGCTCTAGAGTGGGCCGGTAATATTTGTCCACGAAGCTGGCCAACCCCTTTGAGAAGAAGCGCTGAAAGCGATGCCAGCGGGTGTTCCCTTTCTCTTCGTCTTCTCTCTGCATCCGCAAGTGCCCAAGATGTGCGGGCAACACGAGGAGCGATTCGATCAATGAGAAGACGAGGGCGAGTATCACGATCTGAGGGATCAGCTTCATGATCTTGCCCGTCTGGCCGGGAACCATAAGCAAGGGGGAGAAGGCGGCGATCGACGTGAGCACGGCAAAGATTACAGGTACGGCCACTTCCTGCGCACCATCGATCGCAGCTCTGAGTCCATTTTTACCCATCTGGTAATGGCGGTAGATGTTTTCGCCGACGATAATGGCATCATCGACAACGATCCCGAGCACCACGATGAATCCGAACAGCGAGATCAGGTTGATCGATGCGTCTATCGAAGGCATCAGGCCGATCGCGCCCAGGAACGAAATCGGGATCCCGAGAGCGACCCAGAACGCGAGTCGAAGCCTCAGAAACAGAGTCAGAGAAAGGAGGACCAGGAGGGATCCCATCTGGCCGTTCCTCAGCATCAGGTCGAGTCGGCCCTGCAGGATCCGCGAAAAGTCTGCCCAAGTGGTGAGTGTGATCCCGTCGGGAAGTCTCCGTTGGGCTTCGGTAATGTAGGACTTGACGTCCTCTGCGATCTTAAGGGCGTTCTCGTCGCCTACACGCGAGACCTTGACGATGACGGTGGGCTTGCCGTCAAACCTGGAGAACTGATCGGTCTCTGCAAAGCCGTCTACGATTGATGCTACATCCTTCAAGAGAAGGTGGGTGCCGTCCGGACGCGCACGCAGGACGATGTTCTCGAAGTCTTCTCCGACGTAGGCTTGACCCTTCGTGCGAAGGAGGATCTCGCCGCCGACCGATCGGATTGAACCACCGGGAAGGTCCAGCGACGATCGACGGACCGCCTGGGCAACCTCG
>DPVD01000345.1:4411-5229 GCA_003526745.1 Candidatus Latescibacterota bacterium | reverse complement strand
ATTTGTGGCCGTGCGGGATCTGGCCGAGCATTACGGGGGTCACATCATCGGTATTCCGTGCGACAACCTGCCCGTTCTGGACAAGCAGGATGGCTCAGCTGCGCTTTGGGATGCGGACTCTGCTTGGGAGGATGTGACGACCTACCGACAGTATGAGGGCGCGCAGAAGGCGATCTTGGCGCTGGGAGCGCCGGCATATCTAGGAGCGGAGGCTGCTGAGCAGCTGGAGGGTGAGGAGCCGGTAGACGTGTTGGTCGTTAATGCGCTGCCCCTCAGTGAGGGCGCTCTGGCAGATCTGGTTGGAAGATACAGCGGAGGGGTCGTGACGATCGAGGATGGTTTGATCGGGAATCCCGAGGTCGGGATCCGCGGGTTCGCCTCCCTTGTCCAGTCAGCGGCGGTTATTACCAGAACTCCAGTCGCGCACGTCGGTATCGTGGACCCGACGATTGCACCGTCAGAAGGTCATCTGCCGATGTGGGAGCACTTCGGTATCACGACCGAGGCGTTGGTTGAGGCTGTGAAGTCGATGTAAGTAAGGGCCACACCCACTAGAGAAGAACGGGTAGGGACTTCGTTCCCTGCCCGTTCTTCTTTACGTGGAAGATTCGGTAGCTGAGCCCCGTCGTGAAACTGATCCGCCACGGCTTGGGCTCAGCCTTCCTCGTCACGAAGGCGGCATTGTGCTCCAGCTGATCGATCTCGAGTAGCGGAGACCGAGTGAGAAGGCGGGGTCGTCTTGCTGCTCTCCCGAGTTCGGTGTCAAAATCGCTACCTGAACGCCTACTGATAGGTCCCAGTGCTTAGAAGCGCTCGTT
>DPVD01000345.1:3978-4106 GCA_003526745.1 Candidatus Latescibacterota bacterium | reverse complement strand
TCGTTCTCGATTACTTCCTGTATCCAAAGCAAGCCGATTGTGCCGATACTCGGTTTCCTTCTCGATGATGTGTCCCGAGTCGATCATCGATTCCTTCGGCAGACGCTCGGATATGACGCCCTCTTCGA
>DPVD01000345.1:0-3662 GCA_003526745.1 Candidatus Latescibacterota bacterium | reverse complement strand
TCTTCGATCCGGACGGCTTTCCGCAGAGCCGTCGCATTTATGAACCGTCCCCACCCGACAACGATCGTGGCGTCGAGACCTGGTCGATCGTTGTTCTCGTCGAGATTCAGGTCCGTCTCACCAAAGGCCATCTGATGCGCTCGGATGTCGGAAGACCACGCGATATATGGTCCCCATCGACGGCCTCACACGTCTTCTGTCGTGACTGACCTGTCCGAGTACGCTCGACGATCGCGAAAGAGCCGCTCGTCCGGGCGACCGCCGTGCCTCGGCCAGGTCCACAAACGGCTGCTCCGACGTCGTTGTCTCAGGCTGCCAGCTCTGTGATCTGGCGACGCGTGCCTTCCACATCGAAGCAAGCATAGGCATTGTCGTGCATCAGTCGTGTGGCGATGGTCATGGCCTGCAGTTCTGTAAGCAGGCCATCATCGACTTCGGCCTGCAGCGCGCGATTCAGCCAGCGTCGCATCTGGATCGCATAAGCAGCCGCGCTCGTCGGCCAACCCGTGTCACCTCCGAAGCCGAAGAGTTTGTTGGTTGGGACTGTATGTATGAACCGACGGACAAAGTCGGCGGAGGTGAAGGGATCGATTGACCATGTCCAGCAGAGGTCGACCCAAACATTCGGGTAGTGTTTGGCGAGCGCTATCAGCTCTTGATTGTATGGGTAGGCGATGTGCATCAACACGAAGCGGGCATTTGGGTAGGCCGCTAGGAGCGCACACATGTTCCCGGCCGGGATTCGGTCAACGGGCATGCGGTCGTTCCCTGCGTAGTATCCCGTGTGAATCTTGAATGGCAGGTCGTGTTCGATTGCCAGCTCCACACCCCTTGCCCAGCACCAGTCGCCCAGACACAGGCGCTCTTGGAGGCCGGCTTTGTCGGAGAGGACGGCAGCAAGCGCTCGTTCCGCGTCAGCGTCTTCTCTGGCTTCCCAGCGAAGGGTCCGGTTGTAGGCATGCTGAGCCTTCACTGCTATCGCGCAGCCGGCGTATGTGTCGAATAAACCGGACATGGCCTCCCGCAGCGTGGCGAGGTTACTGATCTTGATGCCTGTCTCTTTCTCGATCTCCTGTTGCTGGATCTGGCCGTTGCAGAAGCCGGCCCAGGACAGGTCGTAGAAGAAGAAGTCGAGACCGCTCGCATCGGGCAGGCAGGGCCAGCAGAAGTCATCCGTCTGGATGTGATCCAGGTTCGCCCGATTCTTCAGGATGCGATATCGCTGGCCTGACTGACGGAGTTTGGTCAGGTTTGCCTGCGCGCGCTCCAAGACGTCGCTCGTGAGTTCTTCAATGCCGTAGAACTCGGACGCAACGAGGCGGACCGCCTCGCCGTAACCAGTGAACTGTGTCGCCTCCCAGGCTGTTCTGATCGCTTCGAAGCGCTGACGCAGATCCTTTGTCCCGTCCATCAGGCTGTCCAGAGCCTCGGGTGACGCTCCCGCGGTCTTGAGGTCGGCCGTGACGTAGTTTCCGAAAAGATCCTGCAGGATGTCAGGACCGTTATCGACCCACTCGTGCTCCTTTTTCAAGTGCTCATGAGTGTCTACGAGAGGGGTGTCTTGGATGTGTGCCGCAAGATCCGTGGTCATTCGGCGCTCCTTTACCGTTGGTGGATATACAAGATAGCGGAGACGCAAGCCATCTCAAACGACGGTTTGGTTGCAGGCAACGAAAAAGGGCCGAATCCGTGTGTGGACTCGGCCCTTTCGATTTTCGTTTCCGACGACTACTTATTCGAACGCCTTTGAGTTGATTTCGATGTATTCCTTCCACTCGTCGGGTGTGTCTTCCTCGGCGAAGATGGCTTCAACCGGACATTCCGGCTCGCAGGCCCCGCAGTCGATGCATTCTTCAGGGTGGATGTAAAGCATCGGGCGACGATCTCCTTCAGCGAGGGTTGTCGCGTCAGCCTCGTAAATGCAATCGACGGGACAGACCTCAACACACGCCCTGTCCATCACATCGACGCACGGCTCTGCGATGATGTACGCCATAAACTTTCACCCCTTTCCCGTTGTTCTCTTCGAATGACTGAACTGACTGATGATTGGGCAAAAAGCCCCGAAAATCAAGCTCAATCGCTCATTTTCTGACGGGAATATATAGTTTCTGACTTTTTTGTCAATCATTCGTCAGGATTTCCGCTAACCGCTTAGATTTTCAAGCAGTTGCGCCGGAGAATGCTTCCCTTCTGCACGGATATCGACAGTAAGGGGCCTCTTGGGGTTCTCACTCGCGGCGATTTCGTAGCGTGCGCCCGCATACAAGCGGTCCATGATCGGCTTCAGCTCCCCTTTCAAGGTGTCTGCAGAGCCGCTGACTGCGCCCAGACGATCCTTCAGGACGACCTGCGTGGACCCGCCCGTGAAGTTGATCTTGCCGGAGAGACGCTCGTCCTCGTCCAGACGTTTGCACGCGCTCAGAGCCGCCGAGACGACCTCTTCGATTTTGGCGGCCAGAGAGCCATCCAGACCATGTTTCCGGTCGTAGAGGAACCCGAAACGGCCCTCGGTGGTGTCCAGAGCGTAATGCGCGTTATGGCCAACCAAGATCGTCTGAGGGCCGTTCTTGACGTGAGTGTAGTCAGCGACATCGACGAGGACGTCGTTGTTGGGATCCGGGATCCATGTATTGAAGACTTCGAACCACGTCTCCGTGGGGACGTCCTCGCCCTGGTCCATGAAAACTTTGAAGCTGATTCTGGAAGTGTCCATTTCGTCTTTCTGTGCGTCGTTTTACGCCGTCACCACTTTCATCCGGCCATAGCAGGCGTGGGCAGCTTCGATGTAGAGCTGAGCTTCCTCGATGATCTGATGTGCGACCTCGGAAGAGGGGTTCTCGACCGGTTCCTCGTGGTGGCGGAAGAGATAATTCGCAAACTTGGCACCCGCCGCCCGATCGTGGAACAGCTCGGTCTCGATGAAACGTGAGCGAAACTCGCTGACGATCTGGTCTGCATCCTCCGGGATATCGAGAAACTGAGTTTTGACGAGAGCCTTTGCCGCGTGGAGCATCGAGGCGAAAGCACTGTCGTATGCCGCACTGTAGTCGCCCCCGTCCATGTGGATCTGGGCCTCGAACGATTCTCGCTCGCTTCCTTGCAGCTCGACCTCGATCAAAGGAACGATCTCACCCGCGCACTCACCCTTACCCATGTCGCCAGTCGTGAATTCGCGTGTGTCACTCCAGTCAGTGTAGAGCGACGCATCCTCTTCGTGATCCGGGATGACCGTCAGGTCGTCCAGCATGCCTTTGACCGCAACCTTACCGATCCGGGCGATGTAATCCTGGAAAGATTCGGCACCTTTGCGCTGGTCGATGTAGCCCATTGTCATCCGGTCGACGACCTCCGGAATTCGCTTCGAGGGGACGGCGCCGATGGCGAGGCCGTAGGACCCACCGTTCTCGGCCCACTGACCGCCGAGGATGACCTGGAAGTGCGGTACGTGATACTCACCGACCTTGCGGCTGATGCCGTAGAACCCGAGGTCCGCGACGTGATGTTGACCGCAGGAGTTGAAGCATCCGCTGATCTTTATTCTTAGGTTCTTGACCGCTTCATCCAGCGAGGCACTCTTCTCCGCCAGCTGTGTGCGAAGCTCAGCGGCAAGGCCTCGTGAGGAGGCGATGCCCAGCTTGCAGGTGTAGGTCCCCGGACAA
>DPVD01000408.1:3859-5696 GCA_003526745.1 Candidatus Latescibacterota bacterium | reverse complement strand
ATCGCACGTTCATTCGGGAGGACTATGTCGCAACGTTTGGAGGTAATACTAATGCTGACAGCATCAATTGCGTGATCTCCCTTGAGGAGACTGCGGACAATACGGTGTACTATGCGTACGTGTTGGCCGACCCGGCGCCCGACAGGCTTCCGAGTGTCAACATGCTTAAAGGTGGTGGGGCCAAACGCGGGTTCGACAATTCGAGACTCGGCACGTTCACCGGCAACGCGTTCTTGGCCCGAAGCGGCCCTCTTCTCGTGAATCACCCTCCAGAGTTCATCGCCGTAGGATGGGACTACGACGACGATTCGGGAGATGACTTCTCTACCACCGGCATAATTCAGGTTCCGAGTGATATCACTAATATGGCACCAGTTTTAGGCAACCGGAAGGACAACGTCACGGTCACCCTCGATACGGGAGTCTATGTCGCACGAGGCGCGGCACTGAGCACTTTGAACGACGGAAACCCACCGAGCCCGATAAATTCATTGAGGCTTTTGTTCAAGGCTGAGGATGTGGACAATCCCGCTGACTTTCGGATGAAGATATTTATGTCTACAAACAACGGTTTGACGACATCTGACTTTGTCGGTTCGGGTCTCGACAGCCTCCGTGGTGCAATTTTTCTAGATGGTTCCGATACACTAACGGTGAACAGTAAGACCCACGACTTGACAGCGGTTACCATTGACTCGGTTACTCAATTGGTTACGGACTATATGCCGGCGGGCACCTACACTGTCTATTTCGCAGCTACAGACGGTGATGACGACCACCGGATCCTGAGACCGGTAGTGGATGACCCCTTTATCGCCTCGCCAAGCGTTACGACGGTAACGATAACACACTCGCCGAATCTCACACCGGATTCATTTATCCTGAATGACTTCACCAGGAACAATGATGGTGACCTGGATGTGATCACTGGAATCGATGTCAGTCAGATGCAGGGGGATCTGGACGGCAAAGACATCCTTCCCGGACCGGCCACGCGATTCGTCTCCATTTCCTGGGGTGAGACCGGACTGGCCGGTGACATCGACATCGATGACAATGCGCAGATCAGTCTCTATTACAGCACGATGTCAGACTTCCGGGATGCCAGCAAAAGCGATGGTTACACGAGCGGAAACTCGGACGGCACCGACTTGATCAACAGGATTAACAGTGGAGATTCGGATACCCACACGATCGCCACTGGGATCCAAGAAGACCCTGACGGCATGTTCGATAATCAGTATGCCTGGGACATCTGGAGTTACCTCTCCCCGGTGTCGGAAGGCGGGACGGTGCCGCGCACCGGGACGCGATACTATATCTACGGCATCATCTCAGGCGGCACTACTTCACGGCTGATCTCGTTTACGGAAAGTGGTGGCATTGGGAGGAGCGTTGTTTTCAAGCATCCGCCATACATCAGGGGTCTTCAGCCGGCTCGGGATATACAGGTTTCCGTCGAGGAACCCGTCGTGATTTCCTGGGAGGCTATGGATGTAGACAATGGTGGTGCAGGGGTCACGGACATACCGACAAGCGGTTTCGCTGCAGCTAACGGCAATACATCGTCGCCAAATATCCGAATAATCCTGACTTCTTCGGATTTTGGTCAGGTCACAACTTGGGCGACGATCTCTGCTGCAACGCAGAACCACCGCATGTGGTTGGCAAACTCAACAGATGGATCGCTGGGGAGCGAGATTGAGTTGAATGAGGGAGTCGATACGTCTTTTGTGATCGTTGGTAATCGACTTCGAAATAACCTGGGCGCTGGAGCATCTTCTGCCGGTCTGGAGCTACAAACAAACGGCGGATTCGGTGAAACTTACTTCGTCTC
>DPVD01000408.1:423-3559 GCA_003526745.1 Candidatus Latescibacterota bacterium | reverse complement strand
CGGTGAAACTTACTTCGTCTACCTGGCGGTCGACAGTCGTGATCCGAACGTCGGCGTTGTCGGGAACCAGCCGGCAAACTTCGGGGGGAACTCGCCGCTTGTGAAGGCGCCCGGACGAATCACGTTCACAGGTGCCGTGCCGGCAAGCCCGGCGACATCGGTAAGGTTTATCGTTCCACCAAAGCTGTTCGTGGTTGAGGATGATACACTGCGGATTCCAATCATACCCGATGACGGAAACGCTGCTGGTCTGCAAGTCGACATTGTTGACATCTTTATGTCTCTTGATGACGAACGGTTCAAAGCTATCGATACCGATGTTTCAACGGCGGGTATTCAGCCGTTCACCCTAGGTTTGAACCCGCAGATTCAGGCGGCTAACGTCGATCAGATTGCCCACACAGTTGATGGTGACCTGAGCCTCGAGTTCATTTATCGTGACCAGATCAACGGTCTGACTTTTTTCGACGGTGTGCAGGAGCTTGTCTTCGTCAACTTCAAGGCCAATCCACTTTCAGGTGGCCCCGCGGTGACGACGTATATTTCGCTTTATGGTCGGCCCCCACGCCGAACCAAGATGCTTATCCCTCCGTTTGGGACCGACATCAACGCAAGTATCCCACCGCCTATTGAAGTGACGATTATACCCCGTGGAGGTGTTTTAGGTACGGTACCGCTACAGAGCCGAGATGTAGCTGCAGACACCATTGACTTCTTCCTCAGAGAAGTCGGCAGTTTCGAGGAGGTGGTGGACCCATTCTTCCTCCTGAACGATATCGATTCTACACGAAGGGGCGTGCAGGTTCAGACAACGGGTGTGAACGGTGACTTCAAACTGAATTCCATTCCATCGGGACGCTTCATACTGGTTGCCAAAGCTAATCGCTATCTTGCTGGTCACGATACCATTGATATGATCCCCGGCGGCACGCTCAACGAGGTTCAGCCAACAATCGACGGCCGCGGTGTCGATAGGGGTTTTTTGCTAGCGGGTGATGTTGCTGGATTCTCAGACAGTACGGGATTCAGCCTGCCCGACAACTTCATCGGGGCCGAGGACCTGAATGCCGTCAATGCGGCACTGTTCACTCGGGATGGTGAAACGAACTTTAACACCTTTGCGGACGTGAATCGTGATGGGCTCGTGAACGCGACGGACAAGGACTACGCTGCGGTCAACCTTACAGACAACACGAACGCGTCGAGCCGCATCCGGCCCGTAACGCCGACTTTCAAGCAGGCAGTTGTCACAGGTTCGAATCAGGATGCGGTGGTTCGTTTGGTTGGCGGCCCGGACGGAGTGCTTTCGGTCGGGGAAGAATTCGACGTCACGATCAAGGTCGAGGGTGCTGTTGCCGTGCGAACATACGAATTTCATCTTCACTTCGATCCGAATGTGCTGACACCGGTGGACTTGGTTTCGAACGGATCGATCTTCCAGGGTTTCACCGCCGATGTCGCCGGAAAGATTCTGGACGGAGATCTCGGCATCGTTAACTCGGTGATCGGAAAGACGGCTATCGGCGGAAACGGTGATGCTACAATGGGTACGGTCCGACTCAAGGCCATTCAGAGCACAATCAATACGACTGTATCCCTGGCGGACGTGATGCTGATCAACGTAGAACACGTATCAGAGAGACCTTCGTTGGGTGATCCGATGGTCATCGGGATCGAGGGTGGTGTGGGGACGTATCATGATGCAGCAGGGGAGGTGGTCCAGGGGCTGATCCTGCCGGAGGAAGATCCACGCGTCGATTTCAACGACTTCATCGTCTTTGTGCAGACGTTCGGTCAGACAAGCATCGATCCGGCATTCGATATTCGCGCGGACTTCAATGCTGATGGCCGTGTGGATTTCTCAGACTTCCTGATACTGAGCCTGAACTTTGGACGTGTCGCTGTCGACGCCCCGAGCTTTGGAAGCTCTACAAAGCCGGCGATCAGTACGCCCGCTTTGAGTTCGGCGTCTACGGACGGGGTTTCCATGAGGGTCGAAGAATTGCAGAACAATGGAGACAGAGTCGTGTTATCTGTCAGCATGTTCGGAACCCGGGATGTTAAAGCCTGGGGGTTCGAGCTGACGCACGATACAGAGCGATTCGAGTTTCTGGGTGCGAGATTGCCGGAGACTCACCTGCTTGAAAAGAGCGGTGTCGACACGCCACTCCTTCTCGTCAAACCGCTTGGTGACGGTCGGACGCTCCTAGCAAGCGCAACTGCCGGGGATCCTGTGTCAGGTGATGGGAAGGTGGTTGAGGCTGTGTTTGGTGTGAAGGGTGCAACAGAGCGAGGTGCTTTTAGAGTAGAAGAAGGTTTCGTGTTCGATTCGGATCATCGATCCTCAGGGCTCCTTGCCGCCGACAAGGAGGTCTACATCACCGGACCTGCGCAGTCATCTATCTTTCGCACGCTAGGATCACTGATTCGGTCCACCCGCTTTTTTTAGATCTAAACGCTTGCTAATACGGGGGGGATGGCGGTAAGAGAAAGCCTCCAGCACCGAGCGATTCGTCGCAAGGTGCTGGAGGCTTTCTTGCTTTAACGACAGGTGAGAGTCAAAGGCCTTACCTGAGAGGCTGCATAGCGAGGGGCTAGGGGAGCGCTGAAAGGCCAGGCGGATACCCTTCGACGCGCACCAAGGGACTTACGAGAACGCCTCGGGGATTCAGAATGCATCAGGAGCTGTGGCTTGGCCAGTTCGCGTTAGATGGCGATCCGGCTCTCGAGGATCGAGTTATCGGCGCTGACCGGACACGGGCGATCTTCGGATGTTCTTCGTTCGGTGAGCTGCGGGTTCGCCAGCGCATTGTAGCAGATGATGAAGGCTCGTCTGTCCCGATCGGAGGTGTTCTTCTCTGATGTATGGAGCAGGTTGCAGTGGAAGAAGAGCACCGAGCCTGCAGTCATCTCGCACTTCACACGATCGAACATCGGTTCCACTGCAGAGATTCGATCGATGTCCGTGCCGGTCTGGTCGCCGACCTTGCCGTGATCGAGCCGCCCGAGCTGGTGTGATCCCCGTAACACCTGTAGGCACCCGTTCTTGGTCGTAGCATCATCCAGTGCGACGAAAGCGCTGATCATCCTCGGATACACGAACCCTTGGTTATACCAGTAGCCGTAGTCCTGGTGC
>DPVD01000408.1:0-132 GCA_003526745.1 Candidatus Latescibacterota bacterium | reverse complement strand
CCAGTAGCCGTAGTCCTGGTGCCACTGCCACGCACCGCCTGTTCCAGCCTCTTTGAAAATGACTTTACCGTGGAAGAACGCTGCCTCTTCCCCGAGCAGGATACGCACGCTGTTCACGATTCTCGGTGAAGT
>DPVD01000333.1:3603-5024 GCA_003526745.1 Candidatus Latescibacterota bacterium | reverse complement strand
AGGGTTCAGGGTTCAGGGTTCAGGCCGACCGAAACATTATACATTTAAAGTGAGACATTGTCTGCTCTGGTGTCAGCTTTGACACGGGCGGTGAAACACCCATAGCAGCGCAGGCAGTAAGGTGACAACAGCTTCTAGGGTGTTTGATAGAATGATATCCCAGGGACGGAGTCCTGACAGCGTAGTTTAACATCAAACGCGTCTTTCGAGTCAAATCGGTATTCGTAACTCTCGCGTGGGAGTGCTTGCATCGTATCGGAGAAATACAGATTGCCGCTTGATAGGTCTTGCAATATCCATACCTCTTGACTGATAGGAACGGATTCGGACAGCAAGTTATAGCTGAAACACTCAATACTTGATGTCCGAGGAAAACCCGCTGTTTAGGCTGCCCACGAGCAGAAGGAGAGACTAATGAACGCAAGAGAACGCTACTACTGGGACCTTAACGACCATCTCGTAGCTCTTGGGCTATTGAACAAGGCGCGGGTGAAGGCGACAAGGGTGTTAGCCTTTGCGGCGAAGCCCACCCTATAGATGGCCAGCTACACGGAACGTCTTATCGCGGCTGTGGTGGCGTCGGCCCTCCTCGCCCTGATCCCTCAACGAGTCTTGAGCCAGGACACTCCCTGGGAACCAGCTATCCAGCGCCTGATCCATCTCACCTTTAACGAGAACTTCGTAACAGCGCATGCTATCGCAGACTCGCTCCTCTCTGCCCACCCTCGACGCCCCGAGCCTCCCTTCTACAAAGCAACGGTCTACTGGCGGCAGGGCATGAACGTTCGGGACGGCGACAAACACGACCCTGAGATCCTGCGCTACTTGGGAAGTTCGATTGAGAAAACCGAACGATGGATCAAGCTTCAAGGCGAGTCTGCCGAGATGTTCCTGTGGCTCGGGAACGCCTACGGTCTGAGGACCGGGTTACGCATGGTTAGAAAAGAGGTCTTTAAAGGAGTGATCGACGGGATCGAAGGTCGCGAGTATCTGGACGAGACGATCGCGATCGAACCGGACGCGATGGATGCGAACTTCGGGATCGGCCTGTCCGACTACATCCTCTCTCACAACCCAAGTATCCTTCGGGCGGTCCAGCGTCTCTTCAACCTCCCCTCGGGTGACAGGGAGGGTGGTCTCCGGCGGCTCAAAGAGGCAGCCACCCGTGGACGATACAACAGACTCGATGCGGTATCGGCACTCGCCTACCTTGAACTCTACTACGAGATGGATGCCGTCTCGGCAGAAGAGCGGCTGAGAGGCTTGCTCGCACACTACCCAAACAGC
Organism: Candidatus Latescibacterota bacterium; assembly: GCA_003526745.1. Lineage (GTDB taxonomy): Bacteria > Latescibacterota > UBA2968 > UBA2968 > UBA2968 > UBA2968. The sequence goes on along the minus strand of DPVD01000333.1, from coordinate 3,737 downwards.
CTGGATTACCGGATTCGCTATGCCGACACCATGCTACGTCTCCAAATGGAACACGGTCGCAGGCTTTCAAAGGCGATGCTCGACTCGACAGCCTCTATCCGTTCGATCGCCTTTTCCCGGAAATGGGCACTCTT
>DPVD01000333.1:0-3311 GCA_003526745.1 Candidatus Latescibacterota bacterium | reverse complement strand
CCCGGAAATGGGCACTCTTCAGGTGGCGGGAAATGAAGCTTGACTTCATCCAAGGCATCAGTCATTTCCTCATCGGGAACAACGAGCGAGCCGGGGCTCTTCTCACCGCTGTGGCCTCACGCAGCAGGAACAAGAAGAACTGGCTCGTCGGTCCCGCGGAACTGACGCTCGGCAAGATCGCCGATCTGGAAGGTGATCGAGAAAGAGCGAAGGAGCACTACCGACGTGCCGTGCAGCGAGACAACGTCTGGGGCTCGCGAGACGAGGCACGTCGCTATCAGGGCCAGCCTTACAACGGGATTGAACCGGACAGCCGCCCCGTCGATCGTGAGCTAAGGTATCCGGGACGACCCTGACTGCATGAACGAAACTGTCCACAGCCCCCCAGCAATCAGAGCGACCGGAATCACCAAGAAATTCGACGGTGAAGACGAGATCGTTGTCGCCAACAACGACATTCATCTGGAAGTCCGTTCGGGTGCGCTACACGCGATCGTCGGTGAGAATGGAGCAGGCAAATCGACGTTGGCCCACGTCCTTGCAGGCCTGACGAGACCAGATTCAGGGGAAGTCTCTATCCACGGAGACCGGCTGACGCTGGCGAACTCGGGGGCTGCGAAGGCGGCGGGCATCGGCTTCGTCACTCAGCACTTCACCCTTGTCGAAACCCTTACCGTCTGGGAAAACGTTACGCTGGGTTTGGATCTGACTGGACCGTGGATCGATCGGGACGCCGTCCGCGAAATGGTCGCCTCGCTCGCATCATCGCTCCAAATCGACCTGTCCCCCGATGCGCTCGTTGAAACGCTTCCTCTGCCGACGCGTCAGGCCGTAGAAATCATCAAGGCGCTCACAAGGGACGCCAGCATTCTCATCCTCGACGAACCCACATCAGTCCTGGGACCTAGGGAATCGGAGCTTCTGTTCGAACGGATTAACGCGCTCCGTGTGCAGGGCACGACGGTTGTTCTGGTCACGCATCGGATACAGGAGGTCATGGACCACGCGACACACGTGACCGTCCTCCGCAATGGCGCCTCTGTGTCAACCTACAACCGCGAAGCCTTCGACGCTGACAGAATCATTGAGGCGATCATCGGTCGTCCGGCGACGGCCCTTGCCGATCACGAATACGATCTGGGTAGGACAAGTGTACTCGAAGTCGACCAGATCCGTCTCCACAAGGACGGTCAAACAGTACTGGAAGGACTTTCACTCAACATTCACGAAGGCGAGATCGTAGGTCTGGCAGGGGTCGCCGGGAACGGCCAGACTGAGTTCACGCAAATCCTTGCAGGTCAGCTTTCCCCTTCGTCAGGCACGCTCCGGCTTATGTCCGAGGACATCACGAATTGGGACGCGAGACAAAGAAGGCAGCACGGGCTCGCATACATCCCTGAGGACCGTCGTCGATCCGGGCTCATCGGATCGTTCAGCATACAGGACAACCTGTTCCTAGGAGGACAAGACCAGTTCGGCACTGCTATATGGTGGGACGGCGACCAGGCCAGGCAGGAAGCTGACAGACTGATCGAGACCTACGGCATCCGGACACCTTCCGCCGCCACCCCAGCGGACAGTCTGTCGGGTGGGAACCAGCAAAAAGTCGTCATCGCACGCGAACTCTCGAGATCACCGCGCGTGATCGTAGCGGCACATCCGACGCAGGGCCTAGATCTCGGCGCAACCGATTTCGTCCAAACACAGCTGCTCGACGCACGGGCCCGTGGATGTGGCATCCTTGTCATCTCAAACGACCTGGATGACCTGCGTGCACTCAGCGATCGAATCGCCGTAATCTACAAAGGTCGTATTGCCGGGATCTGCTCGGTCGACGACTACGACGATCAACAAATCGGGTTGTGGATGACTTCGGGAGGGCAAACACCTTGACTCTGGGCATTCTGACCAGAATGTCCCCGGGCTCGACTCGCGACATCGTCGAGTCTTTTGGAATCCTCCTAATAGCATTGCTTGCTGGCCTCGCGATTGTGGCGCTATCAGGAGGCAATCCAGTCCAGACGGTCGGCGCGCTCGCCTACGGCGCTTTCGGCACGCGGGTCAATCTGGCAAGCACGCTCGTCAAAACAGTTCCCCTGCTCCTGACTGGATTGTCCGTTGCGATCGCCTTCCGCGCGGGGCTCTTCAACATCGGGGGCGAGGGTCAGCTGTATGCGGGTGCCGTCGGTGCTGCCTGGATCGGTGCGACGGACCTGTCTCTATCCGCTCCACTTCATTTGACGTTGACGCTGATAGTGGGTGTATGTGCGGGCGCGGTGTGGGGCGGCGTGGCCGGATGGCTCAAGGCCCGCCGAGGCGTACACGAAGTCATCAACACGATCATGCTCAACTACATAGCGATCTACAGTGTCGACTATCTCGTCCGTGGACCGCTCAGTGCGGGGACGCATACGACGCGTTCCCGGGACCTTCAGGCAAGCGCAAAGCTTCCGGTCCTATGGGACACGCCCCCCATAGAAGTCAGTCTCGCGATCCTGCTGGCTTTGTTCGTCTGTTTCTGCGCCTACTGGTTGCTCTTCCGGACACCCTTTGGTTTCGATTTTCGTGCGGTCGGTCAAGGAGCCGAAGCGGCTGAATCGGTCGGCATATCAAGCGATCGTATCTCGATCATCGCCATGTGTCTCGCAGGTAGCGTCGCGGGGCTGGCCGGCTGCTTCGAGATCACCGGCCTACATCACAAGCTGTACGCACAGTTCTCACCCGGCTACGGCTTCGACGGCATCGCCGTCGCCCTCCTCGGACGCAGCCACCCGATCGCCGTCATTCCCGCCGCCCTCCTGTTCGGCGCCCTCCGGACTGCAGACAGATGGTTACAATTGTCTGCGGGCGTGCCAAAGGATATCGTCATCATCATCCAGGCAATCACCATCCTGGCCGTCGGACTCAAGACCGCCAGACGCTGACCGCATACCAGCTACCAAAGGAAAAAAATGATCCTGAAATCGATCGTCGTCGGTCCCCTCGAAGTCAACTGTTTCGTCCTCGCGTGCGAAGACACAAAGGAAGGCATCCTCATCGATCCCGGCGAGAACGTCCCAGGTATCGTCAAACTGATCGAAGAGGATGGAATCAAGATCAAGGAGATCGTCGCAACGCACGGTCACTTCGATCACATCGGGCGGGTCAGATCAATCAAGGAGCAGTTAGGCGTGCCTTTCGCCATTCACAAGGACGACCTTTTCATGGTGGAAGGACTCGTCGAGATCGCCTCTTGGCTGGACATCGACACAGACGATGCACCTGAAGTCGACCGGTTCATTGACATCGGCGAGACCATCACTTTCGGCCGC
>DPVD01000469.1:0-4977 GCA_003526745.1 Candidatus Latescibacterota bacterium | reverse complement strand
GAGGCCAAAGGCTGCGCGTTTCGGCGTAAAGGATCCCAGAGCCGATCGCAGGCCGCCAAAAGCGACGAATCCCGTACCTGTGGCTAGGCAGGTCGCGGTAAGAGCAAGCCACGCGCCACGCGTTCGAGTACAGAGGAGTGCAGTAACAGCAAGTGCGCAGGCAACTATGAGGCCCTGCTGCACGCGCGGTCTATCTTCGAGCCAGGCGGCGATCGCGATGGTTGGGAGAACTGTGACTAGGTATGTGGCGAGGAAGTTTCGGTATCCGAATGTTGCGCTCGGATTCCCGGCTGTGGGAATTGAGGAGAAGGCTAAGCCCCAGTACTGTGCAATGCAGATGATTGATACGAGTGACGTCACGAGCCCGATGGTTCTGAGGACATCCCGTACACCCTGCCAGAAGAGCGTGTAGGCGGTTGCCAGCGCAAAGAATCCGAACGTGGCTATCTGGCTTGCCCTGAATGCAGCTTCGATCTTGTTCGGCGCCCAAAACACGGACAGGATCTGCCACCCCACGAAGGCTGCGATCATCCAGACGAGCCGACCTGACGGCTGGTCCTCACTTTTTTTCACGAACTGCAACAAACACGTCAAGATCGCGACCACGACGATCTGCAGCGCCAGCAGTCGAGGCCATCTTGTGAAGTCGTAGACCCCCCTCACGAACAGCAGTGGAAGCAGGAAGGTGGCCGCCGATACAGCGGCGACCGAGATTCTGGTTGGAAGCGATGTCACGGGTCTAATTCGATCTCGGCCATCCTGTCTTTGGCGATATCCGTCTCTGACACGTCGCCGCGCCAAGTCCGCAGGAAGATGGTGTAGTGCTTCAGTGCGCGTTCACGATCGCCGGCTTGATCTCTGAGATAGAGGGCATCGGCAAGGTTGTGATGAAGGGCTGCGTCCGGCCGACGCGTCTGGAGCGTTTCCTCAAATTGCGAGACGGCACCGTCGTAGTCTCCCTCGACCATCAGCAGGAGACCTAAGTTCGACAAGGCGTCTGTATAATCGGGCTTGATCTCGGCTGCTCGGGTATAGGCGGCCTTTGCCTTTGGGAAGTCCTGCATCTTCTGGTAGACCCCACCGAGATTGTTGTGGGTCTGGTGGTGTTTCGGCGCCAGGTCGATTGCTCGTTTGAGTGCCGTCTCTGCCTTTCCCAGATCGTTGCCGAGAGCGTAAGCCATGCCGAGGTCACTCAAGAGCTCTACCGAATTCGGATGGTACTGCAAGCCTTCTAGACAAGCCCGCTGAGCCTGTAAGTAGTTTCCGCCGCCCTGATGAACCTTGTTGCGCAGGAGGTGCATCCTGCTGTCGAAAGGCCCAGCATCAAGCCCCTCTCGCGTGTGTCGATCCAGCCCTATAAGATCTCCGCCAGCGAAGCTCTGTAATCCTTTCAGCAGGGCCCGGTCAAACCGGATCTCAACGATCGTCACAAGACTACAGAGCGCCAGAACCGCAGGTGAAAGCCACGGTATCGGCCACTTCCTAGCAGATCTCGTTTGTTCCCGGCATGCCAGTGCGGATACTAGGCCGATCGCTCCCCATATGAAGAACGAGGTCTCGATCCTCTCGCGAGGGAAGCTGAAGAATCCGTGCGTGTGAATGGCCACCAGACTGAAGAGCAACGCACAGACGAAAACGGCGTTTTCGTTGCGACGTCTGACTAGGCCGATTGCCATCCAGAGCGTCTGTCCAATCATCCAGGCATAGAGTAGCAGCCCAGGAAGTCCTGTTTCTGCGGCGATCCACAGGTAGTCATTGTGTGGTCGCTGGGGAGCCGAACCCGGCAGGATCATCTGTCCTGTGTCGTAGGGGGGGTAGGCGATCTGCCAGTTGTTGAGACCCACGCCGGTAAGCGGGCTATCTGCAATCATGTCGACGGTGTTGGACCACATGGTCCATCGCTCACGTCCGGCCCCTGAGTCAGTCACAGAGCCCATCGCGTCAAGCAGGTCGGCTTTTTTCGCGTCGATTGACCGGGCTTCTGGGGACGTGATGTTCGGTGACCAGGGCGACAGGACTAGTATCAGCGCAACGCCGATGGCGGCCAGCGTACGCCCTCCCCGCGAGCGAATCGCTGACCCGGTCGTCGTCAGATCGAATCGACAGACGACGTATGTGCCTAGAGCGACTAACCCGCCGACCAGTCCGCCCAGCCAAGCTCCACGGCTGCGTGTATAGACAAGGAATAGAGTTCCCAGAATGGCGGAGAGCGTTGCGATGGTCAGTTGAGGCATACTCCGAGCACGGACAAGGCAGACGCCGATGAGCGGGAGCGCCGCGAGGAGATAAGAAGCCGCGAAGTTTCTGTATTCGAAGGTGCTGCTCGGACGACCGTTGGACGGGATAGTGCTGGTGTCGAAGCCCCAGAACTCGAGGATCCCAATACCTGAAAAGAGCAGTGCCGAGAGCGTTCCCCACCATACGATACGATCGATGGATGTCGAAGTCGCAGTCTGCGTGATCACCAGATACACGAAGAAGAAAGTCACTTGGTGAGAGAGAAAGGCAGTGGCGGTGAAGGTGTTTAGATCGGCGAATAGTACCGACAGAACTGACCATGCTGTGAAGGCTATCGCGGGTAGAAAGACTGGACCGGGGGGCCGGTCCGCGTTTTGTGTAGTGAGCTCACGCGCCCAAAGAGTCGCAATCAAAAACAGAGCCACCTGTAGAAGTATTCGCTTCGGCAGGAGCGAAAAGCTGTACAGGTCCGCATCGAATACAAGGGGGACCGCAGCAAAAAGGCCCGGGATAACGACGAGCGCCGCGCGGTTGAACGCTGAGGGGGGGGGCTTTCTTTTCATCGGTTCAGCTCTTCCTCAAGTTGCTGGATTCGTTCTTGGACACCCTCCAGATAGGTTGGGTCGCCAGTCCAGTTCTGAGCCACCATCTGGTATGCCCGCAAAGCGCCGGCCGTGTTTCCGGATCGCTCGTAGGCGACCGCAAGATTATTGTAGGCAACTCCGAAGTTCGGGTTGAGTCGAACAGCTTTTTCCAGCGCAATGACCGCTTTCGTGGTGTGCCCTTCGTGCAGGTAGATCGCACCGAGGAGGGCGAAGGCCTCGGGGTGAACTTCAGTTTCGGTCGTGACTTGCGTGACATGATTTCGTGCGGCAGCCAGCTGGCCACTGCGAACCAGAGCATTTGCATAGTTGATCCGCGCTTGGTAGTAGTTAGGCCGGATGTCCAATGCGCGCTTGAAGTGTAGCTGGGCCGCACGGGCGTCGCCGAGCTGCTCCTCGACCCCGGCAAGGTTGTGGTGCGTATTTGCATAATACGGGTGGCGATCGAGTGCGGCTCGATAAGCCGTACGGGCTTCATCAAGTCGTCCTGATGCTTGCAGGATTCGGCCCTTCAGGAAAATCGATCGGTGATCGAACGATCCGATGCGATCGACATCGCTGATTGCGGTAAGTGCGCGTTGATTCTCTCCTCGGTCGTGCCAATACTTCGCCACGCCATACTGGCTTGTGAAACGGATTTGAGCGAATCCGACCGCCGTAGCAGCAAGTGCGACCCCGACTGTAGCCAAGCCTGCGAAAGGTATCTGTCGCGACTTCTGTCTGTTAGATCCCACAGTCAGTCCGGCGAGCGACACCCAGAAGAGAAGACCTGCTGTGGGATGTTCTCGGAGAAAGCTGAACCCACCGTGAACAAATATCGCGACAACCGACCCAAGACACGCGGCACGAACAGCGATTTCGATCGGCGTAACGGGCGGTCTTTTGAACGGTGACAAGACAGTCCAGCCGATCATCCCGAGGAACCCGATTAGACCTAGGGGTCCCAGTTCGCTCCACACCCAGAGTGTGTCGTTGTGAGGGCGTACCGGCTCGCTGGTCGAACGGATCCAATCTCCGCGGTCATACAGAGGGTAGTAGTATTCCCAGTTGTCGAAACCGACCCCGATAAGAGGGTGGTCTGCGATCATTCTGAGAGTGTGCTTCCAGAAGATCAGGCGTCCTTTGTCCGCACTCGGATCTGTGATCGATGCTAGGGCCTGCGTGGTCGAGCCCTTCACCGTATCGAACTTCTGTCGTGTCTCCAGGCTCTGTCTTGGCCCGAGCGAAGAGAGTGCCGAAAGGATCACGATACCTGTCCCCACCCAGAGGAGATTCCGCTTTAGTGGCCCGAACAGATCGACGCGGGCACGTATTAGGTAGGCGGCTGTCAGTACAGCTGCCGCCGAAAGGCCTACCCAGGCCCCCCTTGTTCGTGTGTAGATCAGGAGTATGAGAGCCAGTCCAGATGCAATGCCCCACATCCATCGATTCCGTCTGTTCGAGTCAGCAAAGCAAGCGAGCAGAGCGAAGGGCAAACTGCCGATCAGGAAGCTCGCGGCTGTGTTCCGGAACCCGAAAGTTGAGCTGGGTCGACCTACCGAAGGAATTCGAAGGTGTGCGACCCCGATCGTATCGAGAATAACCCGGTCGAAGTTGAAGAACTCGATTACACCAAGAGTTGAAACGACCGCAACCGCTGTGGCTACATACCGTGAAAGCCTCGGAAAATCGTCAACCGTCAGCGTATTCACAGCTAAGACAAAAAGCAGGAAGAGTGCTGCCAGTTGGGAGACCGCGGCCACGGTGGAGGATCGGTTGAGTGCCCAAAAGACAGAGAGCGCAGCTATACCCGTGTAGAGTAATCCCAGCCGGATCGAAGAGCTGGACAGCCAGAGTGTCGCGTGGACTCCACGATTTCGAAGCCAGGCGAGACTATATGCAAGAAGACACAGGAAAAGGGCAGTTCGCTTGACGGGCAGGAATGTTCCTCCACCCGAATTGTAGAGCAGGGGGACGGCGAGGAGACCAGCTCCAAGTATGGTCGTGTAAAATCGTGTCAAAGAATACCTCAGGATCGATCGAGCCCAGAGGATGGACTCTTCGGCCTCAGCGCATCGAGTTCTCGTCTCGCAACAGAGTTACTCGGATCGAGCTTCAGGGCGGTCGAGTAGCTGCCTCGAGCCCGGATCGTGTCACC
>DPVD01000327.1:0-3665 GCA_003526745.1 Candidatus Latescibacterota bacterium | reverse complement strand
AGGCGCAACCGACGCATCGAACAACGAGAAACTTCTATCCCTCGTGAAGGGGGTTCCAGAAGTCGAAAGGACGGCTCGATTCCGATGCGTCATCGCCGTGGTCACGCCGGGTGGCGAAGCGGAGACCACCTCTGCAGTTTGGGAAGGCTACATCGTAGATGAGCCCCGCGGCAAGAACGGCTTCGGCTACGACCCTCTCTTCTTCAGCCCAGAACACGGCGCCACCTCCGCGGAACTTCCGCCGGCAAAGAAAAACCGCGTCAGTCACCGAGGTCAAGCTCTCCGCGCGGCCAAGTCGATCATCTTGGACATCCTGTCAGACTGACGCTAATCGCCTGCCTCATCCTCCGATCAGTTTCGATACCGGCTGACCCGTCGGACCAGGATCCACACCAACCCGACAAGTGCGGCATACTGCAGATACTGCCATACCACGCCCTCCCACCCGAGAATACCCGGCCACAGGGCAACCACGGACAGGAGGATGAACAGATCCTCCAGGGCCATACCGAATCGCTTCTTCTCTTCTTCCATCGATTCCTTAGAGTCTAGTGAACAGCAGCTTCGATCTCGCCAGGTTCACCGTCCTGAAGATAGCTGTAAACCTGGTAGTTCCGATACACAAGCTTCACATAGTTTCGTGTCTCCCGATACGGGATACTTTCTACGAACTCATCTACATCGTCCTTGGGCAGGCGGCGTGACCACCGGCGGGCCGGTTCAAGCCCCGCATTGTAGGCCGAAAGCGCAAGTCCCAGTTGCCGGGGCTCATCCGTCTTACCAAAATAAGCCAAGTGATCCGACAGGTGTTCGCTCCCGAGCCTGATCGACATGTTCGGCTGCCAGAGATCATCCACCTTGAACCCTTTGACGCGAACTTTCTTCGCCATATCCCGTCCGGTAGCAGGCATCAGTTGCATAAGCCCTCTCGCCCCCGCAGACGAAATTGCCTGGTGGTTGAAAGCGCTCTCCTGGCGCATGATCGCCAGAATCAAGTTTGGATCTAGGTTCGTTTCCTGGGCAGACTTGTAAACGGATCCCCAATAGTAGGTGGGGTAGAGCCGTCGGAAGCTTGCCAGCGACATCGGCACACCATTATTTCGATCTAGGTTGAGAAGATAGTTCGAAATCCGAAGTGCTCGATCCATCGCGTTGATCCGTTCATAGCGGTGGAGCAGATCGTTCAGCGCAAACCGGTTGCGACGATATGCGTCTTCGGTCGATCTATATTCGGAAGTGGCCTCCCGATAAAGACCGAGCGCGGCAAGGAGATCGCCACGGACGAGTGCGGGTGTCGGGGCGTAGCCCGCCTCTACGCTTGTCCTATCCTCCGGAACATACGGATAAGTCTCGTCGATTTCACCGAGTGCTGCCCGTGCTCGCGCGGAATAGTAGGATGCAGGAAAGCTTTCCGATGCACGCCCCAGCCAGTAGGCCCATTCCTCCTCGCGATCGAGTCGCTGGTAGCACTTTCCGGCCCAGTAGTAGCCTTGATCGCGCAGGTAGTTCTCTTCGGTCCGGTTGGCTAGGAGGAGGAAATCTCTTGCGGCTTCCTCATATCTACCCCGCTTGAATTCGAGGTATCCGGCTCGCCATAGGGCTTTCTCCGAAAAGTCGCTCTTGGGATATCGTCTGGCCAGATGCTTGAAAACGCGTCCCGCGTTCTTAGGATGCCCGCGACGCTCGTATGCCATCGCGGCCTGCCAGAGTCCTTCGGCCGCACCAGAGATTGACGGATATGCCTTGGCAAAAGCCTCGAACCGTCTCGCCCCGCCTAGATCGGCTCCCAGCCGAATTTCGCTGCGAGCCTCCTCAAGCATCCCCTTCGGGACACGATACTCCTTGTATGCTTTCCTGAAAGCGGCTCTTGCAGACCTATAGTCACGCTTGCCGTAGTAGACCTTGCCCAGTTCGAATTGGGCCCTGCCCTTCCAAGCCTGATCAGCCCTGGACCGGATCAATTGCTTGAGAAGCGTGGAGGCGGTCCGGTACTTCCTGTGCCGAGCGTAGCTGACCGCCCCGTAAAAGATCTCTTTTTCCCCGTCGAGGGGTTCGGATTCCCGGACGGCCTTGAGAGCCTCCCGTGACCGTGGATAGTCTCGGATCAGCCTCAGGCGAAGCTTGTCCGCTTCGATCGAGTCCCCCATCGCTTCGACCGTCCGAGCGAGGCCGAAGAGCGCAGCCGAGTTGTGCCCACCACGATCGAGCACGCGGCGGTAGACTTCTGCTGCTTCCTCTTGCGCCTCCAGAGCTTCGAGGTGCTTACCCGACTCGAACGTCGCCTTCTGGAAAAGCACGCGACCATAGTCACCTTCGACCGCGGCACGATATTGGGCAGTTGCGCTGTCCGATTCACCCAGAGCCTTCAGAGAGCGGGCCACCCAGAGCTTGAGATACCCATCAATCGGCTGGAATCCATCGTCGTCCTCGTCAAACAGCTCCAGAGCTCTACGATGGTTGCCAATGAAGGCCTCGCAAAGCGCCCTCTGAATGCTGACCCTTCTCTGATCCCAGGGATCTAGCTCATCGACGTTGAGTTCGCCCAGAATCTTCGAAGCCCAACGGTAGTCTTTGTCTCCGATCAGCTGCTCCGCCCTAGCTATCGGGTCAATCCGCTCGGACAAGGCCAACTTCGACGGCGTGATCAAAGTGGCCACCAAGAGAATCAGACTCCCGAGCGCAAAGGTACGTAGAAACACCCTTCGGCGTCTGATCGATGCAGATCTAGTAAGTTCTTGCTGAAGATGCATTCGGTTCAGGCAGAAAATCAGAGATTCGAAAACCGACGTATCCCTACTATTTTCAATAAGAAGGACTGGCAAGTCAATATCAAACTCGGGTTGCGACGCGCTAGGGGCCCCTTTATCTTTACGCGCGCTGAGAGCACGAAACGATAGGTAACGAATGCAGAAGCAGAGACTCAGAAGAATGGGCCTAGAATGACCCATCGGTGAGCTCAGTACCGCATTTGTCGGTATCGCCACAACACTCTCCGCTCGGCACAACGATCCCAAACGCGAGGACACGACGTAAGACGCCAGAGCAGGATCTATCGAAATCCCGGAGTCCTTCTGGTCGGATCTGAACCCTCTCGTTACGCACTTCGAAATGGGTGTCGAACAATCACGATTCCGGGCAATGGTGTGAATGTATGAAAGCTCTGATACTCGCAGCAGGAAGAGGAGAGCGGTTCTACCCGTTTGATGCATACAGGGCGAAACCGATGTTCCCCGTGTGCAACCGACCGCTGCTCGAGCGGCTCCTTGAACAGGTCGTCGCAACTGGTATCAACCAGATCGGAATCGTCGTGGGATGGCAAGCGGGCAGTATCCGCAGCCACTTCTCGAACGGCAATCAGTTCGCGTGCAGCATCACCTATATCGAGCAGCCATCTCCTGAGGGCACCGCCGCCGCCGCCGTCTGCGCGAGCGAATGGATCGGTCAAGAGGACGTGCTCGTCATCCACGGAGACCTGCTGATCCCGGATGACGCCTTGCCCGCAGTCGTGTCCAGCTTCCGGGCGCAGAATGGCGGCGGAGTCGCCGCCACACACGAAGTGGACAACATCTCTGAGGTCACAAGTGTATCCTTCAATAGCAACGGAGCCCTGACCGACTACGCGTGGAAGCCGCGAGGAGGCAAAGGTACAGCTCTCACCGGAATCT
>DPVD01000474.1:0-3867 GCA_003526745.1 Candidatus Latescibacterota bacterium | reverse complement strand
CTCAGCTGGACGCTCGACAGCGTTGGACCGCTGACACGAAGCGTCGAAGATGCCGCCTGGGTGTTCGACGCTACATCTGGCGATGATGCGGCTGACGCGACTACCCTAGGCGCTTTGGCACACGGAACCGTGTCTGAGGGTTTGACCGATCAGGTGAGCGGTTATCGGGTCGGTCTGGTTAGAGATCCCTTCTTCGAAGACGCAGAAGAGTCCGTTGTTGCCTGTGTGGAGACGGTCGCACGAACCCTCGAGGATCTTGGAGTCTGTGTCGAGGAGGTCGCGCTCCCTGAAGCAAGGGAGGCGCTTGACGCGGAGCTCAATGGGAAGGGGAGCGTGACTTTGATGTGTGTCGAAGGGTATGCTTGTCATCGAGAGACCCTTGACGCCCATGGTGAACGAGTTGATCCGAGAATCCGTGAGCGGATCGAGAAAGGCGCCAGCATCAGCGCCTCCGACTACGCGGATGCGCTGCGTGAGCAATCGCGGCTTCATCGACAGGTAGTGGCACGGATGGACTGTTTGGATGCGGTACTGGCGCCTACCGCCCTGTATCCTGCCCCAAAAATACAGGATGTGTCGAAGGCGCCCGCCAGATTGACGACCCGTCTGGTCAACTACCTCGGTCTGTGTGCAGTTTCCGTGCCGTGTGGTTTTACAGACGGCCTTCCCGTTGGGCTGCAACTGATCGGGAAGCCGTTCGATGAACAGTCGATCCTTAATCTGGCGCTCGCATACGAACGTGCAACTAGCTGGCACACGATGGTGCCATCCAACAGAGAGTAAAGACATGGCAAAGATCCTCCTCGCCACAAATCACGAGTCCGTCAGGCAACGTTTTGTCGACGTCTTGGTAATTGAGGGACATCAGTTCGTGACGTGTAACAGCGCTGAACGTGTTGATCTGGTTCTCTAGGAGGGGCTGCACAAGAGATGAACAACCCACTAGCCCGTCTGGCGTTCGCGATCTCGGATGTGGGCGAGGGGATGAAGATGCAAAAGAACCTCGAACAGATCGATCACCTGATCCATAAGATTGCGAACGTCGTGAAGAAGATGAGCCAAGTACGACGGTATCAGGTTCAGAACTATTGCGGCGGTGTCAACAGCTTGGATCTTGATGCCTCTTCGCGAGACGGCGGATGAAAGTACGATCTGTTAACATCGGTTTCGCCTCCAGATTGTCACTTGATGGTGACTATGTTCAGACCGGTATCTTCAAGTCGCCGGTGAAAAAATCGGCGTTCTTGACGCAATCTGGGTTTCGTGGTGACATTCAAGTGGACAGGAAGAACCACGGGGGGCCGGACAAGGCGGTCTGTGTCTACTGTGCGGATCACTTCGAAATCTGGACGCAGGAAACGGGTTCAGCATTGAGTGATGGCGCCTTTGGAGAGAATTTGTCCGTCGAAGGAATGCCCGAGTGGGATGTCCTTATTGGCGATGTCTACCGCGTGGGGCGTGTGCGAGTCCAGGTCAGCCAGCCGAGACAGCCTTGTCATAAGCTGTCGAAGAAGATGGGAGATCCGGACTTTGCAAATCGCGTGATCGCGCTCGGACTGACCGGGTTCTACTTCCGTGTCATCGACGAAGGAGTTGTTCGCTCAGGGGATGCAATTGAACTCGAATCACGAGATGACCATGGGCCATCAATTGCTTACTCCAACGGGGTGCTGTATGACCGGCTGGATGGAGAAGCGGGTTTGGATCGTGTGCTCGCGTCAGACGCACTGTCCGAGAGCTGGCGCAAGACGTTGACTGCTCGAAAGCGGTCCAATTGACAAAGGGGATGACCAAGATGTCCTACTCGAGACGAGCATTTCTGAGAACCGCGGGAGCCGTGTCCGTCGGGTTCGCGGGTCTGCACAGGCTGATGGCTTCTGACCAGCTGTTCGCTTTTGACCGTGCCTCCGGCTACGGAGATCTTGTGCCTGACCCGGGAGAGCTCGTCGATCTGCCCAAGGGCTTCACATACAAGGCGATCTCGCGAACTGGTGAGCTCATGGATGACGGGCTTTACGTCCCGAGCTCGCACGACGGTATGGCGACGTTCGAAGGGCCGGATGGGCGTACGATCCTGATTCGTAACCATGAGACCGGCGCAAAGAAGATGAATGACAGCGGAGGACCCCTGGGAAAGAAGCACGAAAAGCTGTTGGATGTGCCGATGGATCGCTTCTATGACCGAGGGAAGGGCGGCGCTTACATCGCGGGTGGGACATCGACGCTGATCTACAACACGAAGAAGCAGGAACTCGAACGACATTACCTCAGCCTGATCGGAACGATTCGGAACTGCGCGGGCGGTCCGACCCCTTGGAACAGCTGGGTCACGTGCGAAGAGACCACGGTGCGCGCCGGCGAAGAGACGCTGGTTGATCACGGATACAACTTCGATGTGCCGGCGAACGCTCAGGGTCTGGTAAAGCCTGTCGCGCTTAAGGAGATGGGGCGTTTCAACCACGAAGCGATTGCAGTTGATCCGAAGTCCGGCTGCGTGTATCAGACAGAGGACAGCGGAGAAGGGCTGATCTACCGGTATATCCCGAACGTCCCTGGAAAACTCGAGAAAGGCGGGAAGCTCCAGGCGCTCGCTGCAAGGGACGCGGACAGTCTTGACACTCGGAACTGGGAGGAGCACCGGACGGTCTCCGTCGGACGCCATCTCTCCGTTCGCTGGGTGGACATCGAGAACTACGAGTCGCCGAACGATGACCTCAGGTTTCAGGGATGGGGGGAAAAGGGCGCAGCGCGGTTTGCTCGCGGCGAGGGCATGTGGTATGGGAACGACGCTATATACTTCGCTTGCACGAACGGCGGTTTCGGGAAGCACGGTCAAATATTCAAGTATATCCCTAGCCCGCACGAGGGAACGTTGGAAGAGGAGAAGGAGCCCGGCAAGCTCGTGCTGTTTGTCGAACCGGATGACAAGGCGTTGATCGACCGTGCCGACAACCTGTGTGTCGCACCCTGGGGGGATCTGATCGTGTGTGAGGACGGATCCGCCGGCGACAACATCATCGGTGTCACACCTGAAGGTGAGGTCTACCTGTTCGGGAGCAACAGCTACTCGTCCAGCGAGTTCGCCGGGGCCACCTTCTCACCCGACGGAACGACCTTGTTCGTGAACATTCAGAACCCCGGCATTACGCTGGCGATCACGGGGCCCTGGAAGAAGATCTGAGCGGCCAGGAACTGCGTGTAGTCGACCCCCGATTGCCCGGCCAACCCGGAGCGGTCGGGGGCGATTCTCTTTTGGGTTTGACACCCCTGATATGGGCGTACTAATTCGGGTCTGAAAGCGAACTCCTTTAGAATGGAGTTCGCTTGCTGCTCGGATACGTTAGTGATGAAAGGTATCTCGCTTTACCCGGCGTATTCGTCGAGTTCGAGCGAGATGATGCCGTATGGAGAACGCAGTCGACGGCGAGCGGTGCGATTCGACTCGATATCGCCGACGGTCCGGTTAGCGTCATGCTCGCGAAGCAGGGATTCGGCAGCAAGATCGTTGAAGTCGAGATGAAGGGTGACACGCCCTATCAATTTCGATTTCTGAAAGATGATATACTCGGGTATATGTGGCCCAAGGCCGTCCGCTCTGGAGGATCGGCGGAGTTTCGGGTTCACTCTGACGAAGCCTTCAAGGCCGAGCTGTGGCGCTACGGCATACTCAAGGAACGTGTTCGTCTGATCGGCTGGTATGATGAGCACGGTCCCCGCGCAACCGTTCAGATCACGCCGGACGGCGACTACTCCCGCACCGGTGTCGCTTGGAACGAAAAAGGCTACACCAACCCCCACCACAAGCAGTTCCTGACCGCACCCCAACGAAGCGGTCTCTACTACCTGCATCTGACGACCCAGTCTGGC
>DPVD01000255.1:1466-3010 GCA_003526745.1 Candidatus Latescibacterota bacterium | reverse complement strand
TGGTCCATACAAGTCATGGTTTCCAGGAATCGCGTGGATGGGAATCTCTCTATGCTGCTGGAGCACCTCCGCCACAGCTGCTACCACCTCTGGCGATGGACTCGGGTACTCGAAGAGGTCGCCCGCCGCGAGCACGGCGTCGACGTCCTCCTTCGTCGCAAGTGAAAGCAGCTGGTCGATAGTGTCGACCCGTTGGCTTGACAGGTAGTCACGCGCCTTTGGGTCGAGCTTGCCGCCGAGCATGTTTAGCTGCCAGTCCGCTGTGGCCAAAATACGCATAATGGCTATCTCTCTCGTCAGTTTTACTGAACGTCACGGGCCGAGCCGCTGCTGAGCGATTATCGCGTCTTGTGGTCTGCTCTGCACGCCGTTGTTCGAATAACGGTCGCGGAGCCGTCGCTCATCAGTTAATGTCCCGCCAGAGACTCAACAGCCGTCTCCTCAATGTCTCCACGACCAGGGTCGACACTAGAGGACTCACGGTAACTGGCGTGGAGAGTTCGGCGAGGCCAAGTGCCGTGAATCGAACCCGCTAGAATAAGAAGTCACTATCTATCAATAAGTTAGAGAAACGCATTGACAGGGTCCGACTCCCGCCGCCTCCGCCACTTAAGGAGCGAACCGCCTCTTCGTGATCAGGCCTGACGGTGAACTTTTTCCGAGCCAGCCAGACCGCTCTTGCCGGGGCCACATCTGTTATCCTGCCTTTCCGGTCTCTTCTCCAGCCTAGGCGGACTCTTGGAACTCCGGACCGATCAGACAAAGCAGCGGATACTCAACATCGCCACGCGCGGATTGGCCCCGACGCGACGGAAGACCCACGTGCTGATCGCGGGGGCCGGTATCGCAGGCCTTGTAGCCGCCTATGAACTGCGTCGAGCAGGTCATCGGGTGACCCTGCTGGAGGCGAGGAATCGTGTCGGTGGACGAATCTATACCGCGCGAGACGGTATCGCGAAAGGCCTCACCGCCGAGGTCGGCGCCATGCGCATCCCGACCAACCATGAGCTTACGATGTCGTATGTCCGGCGATTCGGACTGAAGACAGCCCCGTTCAAGAACGACAACCCCAACGCCTATACCTTCATCCGTGCCCAGCGAAGACGATTCTCCGATCCGGTCGATGACCTCTTCGACCTGGAGTCAGATGAGCGAGGAAAGAAGATCGGCAGTCTTCTTGACCGCGATCTTGCACCGCTGACACAACTCATCGTCGAGCAAGGCGACGACGGCTGGAGTCAGATCCTTGATCGATGGGAACGGGCGTCTCTGCGAGACTTTCTCGTCGAGCATGGCTGGTCGGACGGTGCGATCGAGATGTTCGGCATCCTCTCAAGGCATGAGTCGCTCATGAATACATCGTTCCTGGAATTCTTCCAGGGAAGCAACGATGTGCCCCTGCCTATGGTGCGTATCGTCGATGGCATGGACCGTCTTCCCAACAAGTTTCTCCCGGAGCTTGAACCCAGTCTTAGGTATGGCGCCGTTGTCCGTCGCCTAGAACAAGGGCCTGACTACGTGCGCGTGCACTACGACAACGCCGG
>DPVD01000255.1:0-1166 GCA_003526745.1 Candidatus Latescibacterota bacterium | reverse complement strand
CAACGCCGGTGGGCACCGCTCGGTCACTGGCGATTACCTGATTGTTACCTTGCCCTACGCGGTCCTGCGGCATATCGATGTCACACCCGAGTTCAGCCAGTCGAAACAGCGGGCAATTCGTCAGATTCACTACGACAATGCATCCAAGATCTTTCTGCAGTTCCGACGACGGTTCTGGGAGGAAGAAGGGATCTTTTTCGGAACGACCGTGACGGATCTGCCGGTCCGCAATGTCGTGTATCCCGAGCACGACCACCCCACAAATCGTGGCTTGCTGCTGGCGAGTTACACCTGGTCGCAAGATGCCCACCGCTGGGCCGCACTGACGGAACCCGAACGCCTTGCGCAGGCGCTGGACAACATCACGCGCATACATCCGCCAGCTGCCGAGCATTTCGAGGCTGGCTTCTCGCATATTTGGCAGGCGGACCCCTTTGCCGGCGGCGCGTACACCGTCTTCCTCCCTGGCCAGCAGAGGCGTCTGCATCACGACATCTGCATGCCTCAGGGGCGAATACATTTCGCTGGTGAACATACAGCGATGCATCGGTGGGTGGAGGGTGCGGTGGAGAGTGGCCTTCGGGCCGCGAGTGAGGTCGTGCACGCGTCGCAGACAGGTGAGGCGCTGGATGGGAGCGACCGTCTTGATGTATGGACGAAGTTACCTGACCGCCTTAAGGGGCGGCGAGCGTTTGAGATCGCGTCGTTGGCGATACAGCGTGACGATATCGATTTGCTTCAGGAGACCCTCGTGTCTCATCCGGAGATAGTCCAGCATCGGCAACCGAGCACGACGGCGCCGTACGACGGCATCTACGCGGCGTCGACGCTACTGCACCACGCAGTGGGGGCGCCTTTTGGCAAGATGCCGGCCCAAGCGAAGCGCATGGTCGAGATGCTGCTTGCTACCGGCGCAGATCCGAACGCGGTGTCTGGAGGAGGCAAGTTGATCCGGGGCACAGACACGCACATGACCGCGCTGACTATGGTGATCAACCAGATGCCAGAGAGTCACTCCGAGACGACAGGCCTCATTGAAGGCCTCGAACAAGGCGGTGCTGATCTGGACGAGGGCAAAGGCCGTGCGCTTCATGCCGCTCTTACGGGTTCGGCCCGGAACGCGGCACTCGATCCCGCAGGACGGCACCTTCGTCCTCGTGGAGCGG
>DPVD01000264.1:0-3877 GCA_003526745.1 Candidatus Latescibacterota bacterium | reverse complement strand
TCCCCTTTTTCCGTGCGAGCGGTAGAGACGGCGCGAGATCCGAGCGCCAACAGGTGTGTAGCCAGAATCCTCGGAATCCCGCCATAACCCACGAGACCTACGGTCCGACCTCTCAATTCTCCAATCGACTCGACTTTTTCTGCCTGGAGATTCCACTGTCCACTCACCGTTTGTCCATGAACCCACGGAGCGTGCCTCAGACAGGACAGCATCAAGTTGAGTGCACATTCGGCAACCGCCTGGCTATTGCTCCCAGGCATATTGCAGACGGCAATTCGACGCATCGAAGCATGATCGACATCAATAGTGTTTACGCCTACCCCGAACTTGTGGATGAGTTTGAGATTCTGCGCACGCTCAATATCTCTCGCCCCAAACGGGTGTAGGACATGCCAGAGCACATCTGCACCTGGAAGCTTTTGCTGAAGGCCTTCCTCGTCTCGCGGGTCCACGATGGAGATATCGAGGTTGGATGCTTCACCTAGATCTTGGAGAAACGATTGCATCCAAGGTCCAACTGTATGGTGGTAGATCACGTTCACGTCATAGGTCCCGTCGGTCACTTAATTGCAGGACTTCGAAGCCACCAATTATCAGAGTATCCGCTAATAACGATATCTCTTTAGATCATTCGATGGCGTCCAAATATCCAATGATATCGCCTACATCGATCTGCCGATCTTCATCTGCTTCACAGACGATCTCCAGCAACGTCCCAGAATGCAGAGATTCCATCTCGATCTCTACTTTGTCCGTTTCCACCTCTGCGATAGCTTGGCCCCGCTCTATTGCGTCTCCAACGGAAACAAGCCAACATACGATACTCCCACTCGTCATGTCGTATCCGAGTTTGGGCATTTCTATTGGTACCCGCATTTCAAATTAACCCTCTATCGAACGAATCAGTGCGTCTTTAATTCTTGCATGGCTCGGTATCGTGGCATCTTCAATTACGGGACTGTGAGAAATGAGTATCTCAGGCATACTGACGCAAATAGGTGGAGTGCTGAATGTCGTACCGTCGAGAATAAGGCGCGAGAGGACCGAAGCCCCCCAACCCCCGTCATGATATTGCTCCTCTACGATGACCAGCCGTCCAGTCTTCTCAACACTTTTTCGAATAGTTGAGAGATCGAGAGGTCGTACCCAACGGATGTCAATGATTTCAGGATCAATGCCACCGATCTCAGGATCGTCCGCCACCTCTAGCGCTCGTTGGACCATCAACAACGATCCAACAAGAGTGACGTCAGAGCCTGATCTGAGCGTCTCCGCTTTCCCTATTTCTGGAAGATCCGAATCTCCACGGGCCACAGGGCCCTTCAAACTGTGAAGTGCTTTGTGTTCAAAGACCACTACCGGGTTGTTTTCCCTGATCGCTGTCCTTAGCAGACCATAGGCCGACTGTGGTGAGGAAGGAACAGCGATCTGGAGTCCATAGAACTGGAGGAACCAGGATTCTCCAGTACTCGAAGTCTGGGCACCAAACCTCCCGCCGGCACCGCCGCTGGAACGAACCGTTACCGGGGCGGAGGTCTGTCCACCCGACATGAAACGTAAACGGGACATCTGCATTGCTATCGAGTCATACGCAACCGGTAGAAAGTCGCTGAACATGATTTC
The DNA here is from genome assembly GCA_003526745.1 of Candidatus Latescibacterota bacterium. Taxonomy (GTDB): domain Bacteria; phylum Latescibacterota; class UBA2968; order UBA2968; family UBA2968; genus UBA2968. The sequence goes on along the minus strand of DPVD01000264.1, from coordinate 2,254 downwards.
GATGACTGGTCTGAGTCCCGTCATAGCCATGCCCAATGCAATGCCGGCAAATCCATTTTCGGCAATCGGCGTGTCGATCACCCGATCCTCACCGAACTTGTCAAGAAGACCATCAGTGGTCTTGAAGGGCCCCCCAGCCGCTGCGATGTCTTCGCCGAGAAGAACAACGTCATGATCTTCTTCTAGCGAGTCTTCTAACGCGACACGTATAGATTCTCGATACGTCAATTCCACGGCTTGACCCTCTTGGTTACTCTGCGAAGACATAACTTTCGGCTTCTTCAAATGTGGGCCACGGAGAAAGCTCTGCAGCGTCTGACGCAGCATCAATACGGGCCTGTATCTCCGCCTTGATCGATGCGGCTAAATCCTCAGACAAGAATCCCTCAGCCTCGAGTCGGGAACCTAGGATCTCAATCGGATCTCTCAGTTTCCATTCCTCAAGTTCGCCTTCAGGTCGGTATTTCCCAGGGTCAGTTCGAGAGTGGCCTCGGTAACGGTATGTCTTGGCTTCGATCAGCGTTGGGCCATCACCTGCGAGAGCCCGAGACCTTGCTTCACGAACTGCTCCATAAACCGCCAGAGCATCCTGACCATCGACGACCTGATTTGCCATACCATAGGCTTCGGCCCGGTGGGCAAGATCACCACTTAGAGCACTCGCCATCCTGTAGGGGGTGTATTCGCCGTACTGGTTGTTTTCAATTACATAAACACCTGGGACCTTCCAAAGCTGAGCCATATTAAGTGCTTCGTGAAAAGCCCCGATGTTGCATGCTCCATCACCGAAGAAGGTTATGCAGATGCGCTCTTCACCACGTATCTTGGCACTCAGGGCCGCGCCCGTCCCTAAAGGAATACCCGCGCCAATTATTGCTGGTTGTGAGAGCATCCCCAATGAAGCATCAACCACGTAACTGGTGCCACCCATTCCATGGCATACACCGCCAGCTTTACCCATGACTTCCGCGAAGAAACTTTCAAGCCCAATACCTCGTGCCAACGAGTGGTGATGGCCCCGATAGGTACAGACGAACCAGTCGTCAAGATCGATAGCCGCATTCGCCCCAACAGCGACCCCCTCTTGTCCTTGCGCCAGGTGAACGGTCCCTGGGACAAGACCCCGCATATAGATCTCCATGATCTTGTCTTCCGCTAAGCGGATCTCGACCATCTTCCTGTACCACGAAAGGAGTTCGGATGACTCCAGCGCAACTGCCTCCTGGATTTCAGTCGATGGACTCTCCATGTTCGTCACCTCGCTATCACGGTCAATCGGTCAGCCGTCAACTGGGCTAAGCACCATGCCTAGTGGTTCTAGGAATCCCGGTACATCGGCGAATTCCCACGATTCGATGAACTGACCTTCGGATACCCGAAATATGCTGATCGCCTGGGCTCCTGCGTATTGTCCCGTGGGAGCAATTCCGTTGAAATCTCCCGTATGGGTCCCTCCAAATTCAATATGGCAGGCCAGCCATTCTGCTTCGGCGATGATCCGGTGGATCTTGATCTTGAAATCGGGAAAGCCTCCCCGAGTATTCGCTGCCCAGCGCCTTAGGCCTTCCGGGCCTGGAGGGTATTCGGGAGGTACATGGTGATCGACGAAGTCGGCGGCGATGATCTCGTCCGCCACCGCATCGTCATGTTCAGTCCAAAAATCTTCGTAGAGTTTCCGGGCCAATTCCTTGATATCAAGAGTTCCAGCCATGAAGTCTCCTCCCCATCAGATTGGTTCCCCATCCAATTTCCGTGACTTTCTGCAGGCAAACTGCAACGAAGACGAGCACGGAATCCAATAGCGAATCAGAGTTCTACCTGTAAGAAGAGTATCACGCCGCCGCAACGAGGTTTCAAGGGGCCCGGGATCGGCCGTGTCGCTATTCCGGCAATGCAATCTCGTCGACCCAATTAGTCGACTCGATCAAAGTCTTAAGGCGTTGCATGAACGAAGCCACATACGCACCGTCAAACGGACGGTGGTCCCAGGCAAGGCTGAGAACACCAACGGAAGCGACACAGATCGATTCTTCGCCGTTGGCATCTGATACCACCACTGGCTTCCGATGAACTCCATCGGTCGACAGGATCGCCACGTTGGGCTGATTGATAATCGGGAAGCTGAGCATCGTTCCGTATGAACCCGCATTGGTGAGAGTAAATGTTGCACCTGACACGTCATCAGGAACGAGTTCATTTTTTCGCGCCCTTTGTGAGACATCGAAGATGGCCAACGCCACTTCTCCCACAGACA
>DPVD01000198.1:0-4593 GCA_003526745.1 Candidatus Latescibacterota bacterium | reverse complement strand
ACTTAACAGCCAGCGTCTTCCGACTAAAAACATTCGTATGCTCGGAGGAAGGCCGCTTGTGAACTACATTCTGGACATACTCAACCGTACGGATTCGGTCGAGGAAGTCTATCTTTACGCAAGCGACGATTCGATATGCAAATGGATCGAACCAGGGATCGAGTATCGCTATCTTCAGCGGGATTCCGATCTGGATAGCCACTCCACGAGCATGCTCGACGTGATCCAGGCGTTTCTGGGCGAGGTGGAGACCGATATAATCGTGCAGGCTCACATCACCACGCCGTTTCTCCGGCCGGAAACCATCGATACATGTGTTCGTCGGGTCGTCGAAGACGGGCATACCTCAGCGATGACAGCGGAAGCCCTGCAGACCTTTGCCTGGTATCAGGGCAAGCCTCTGAACTACGAGATACAGGGCCAGATACCGAGGACTCAAGATATTGAGCCCGTTCTAATCGAGTCCGGGCTCTTCGCTTTCACTCGGACGATGTTTGAACGTATGCGGAGACGAATCGGTGTCAACCCCGCGATCGAAGTCGTAGACAGTGTGGAAGGTATGGACATCGATACGCTCGAGGATCTGAACCTGGCGGAGCATCTGCTGCAGATTGGGCATGTTCCGGGAATCGAAATTGATTCTTCACGCACTACTCGACTGGCGGTATCAGGTTAATCCGAGGAATCTGATGAAACTTCACGTAACGAAGACTAGCGCAGCCGATGGCCACGAGGGAGCCCAAGTGGGTTTGAGGACTGTCTGGAACGAAGTCGCGGCTCTCCAAGAGCTGGCGAAGAGCCTGTCATACAACTACTTCAGTAAGGCGATATCGCTTGTCCTCAACACTGAAGCGGAAGGTGGGCGAGTACACATTTTGGGTCTGGGAAAGTCGGCACACGTTGGGAGAAAGCTCGCGGCTACGCTGAGCAGCACGGGTACGCCTGCAGTCTTCCTTGACCCGGTGACGGCACTTCACGGAGATAGCGGACAGGTTGTCGGTGGTGACCTCGTTATCGCCGTCTCGCACAGTGGAGAGACTAAGGAAGTCCTCGACGCCTTACGGCTGCTAAAGGCCAACGGTGCCTTAGTCCTCTCGATCGTGGGGAGTGCCGACTGCCCGATGGCGGCGTTAAGCGACTCTATCCTACTTGTCCACGTTGCCCGGGAAGCAGGTCCTCTAGGTCTTGCTCCCACGTCCAGCACGACGTGTCAGCAGGTGATCGGTGACGGTCTGGCCGCAGCTCTGATGGCTGCCCGAGGTTTCTCTGAGGATGCCTTCTACACCTACCACCCTGGAGGCGCTCTAGGTGAGCGATCTTGCTACAGCGGTCGTGCCAACGGCACGGATCTTTCGATCGGCTAGTCCGTTCTCCTCTGTTGCTTCCTCTTTACGCTTTCGCCTGACAGGCCTAACAAAAAGCCATATCGTCTAGGCTGAGAGTGGCCGGCCCTTCTGCGGGTCACACAAGTTCTCAGCTTTCTCAAGGCAGATATATGCGTGTAATGGTGACAGGGTATCTCGGTTATATCGGGTCCATTCTGACCGGGATGTTGGCGGACCGGGGGCACGACGTGGTCGGTTTGGACACAGGGTATTTCTCCGACTGTAAGCTTTTCGATCCGGATGACAGAGTCATTCAGGCGATCAACCTGGATGTTCGCGAGGTCGATGAAGGAGACCTCGATGGCATCGATGGGATCGTTCATTTGGCGGCGCTGTCGAACGACCCGATGGGTCAGGTCGATCCCAAGCTGACGGACGAGATCAACCATCTAGGAACCGTTCGGCTTGCCCGTGCGGCGAGGGATGCCGGTGTGCGCCGGTTTGTGCTTTCGTCTTCTTGCAGTATGTACGGCGCCTCGGATACGTCGGCGCCCCTGACGGAAGAGGCCCCGTTCAATCCCGTTTCGGCCTACGCTCTGTCCAAGGTGGACGGAGAACGAGAGGTTTCGAACCTCGCCGTCGAGGGGTTCTCACCCGTATTCCTGAGGAACGCGACAGCCTACGGTGTGTCTCCCAGGATTCGGTTCGACCTGGTCCTCAACGAGTTTGTTGGGCTCGCGGTGACGATCAAGAAGATCCTGATGAAGAGCGACGGCACGCCTTGGCGTCCCTTGGTACATATTGCGGACATCAGCAGAGCGTGCATCGCGGCTCTCGAGGCGCCAGTTGAGGCGGTCCACAACGAGTCGTTCAACATTGGGATGGAAAACCAGAACTTCCAGATGAAGGAAGTCGCGGAAGCCGTTTGCGAACATATTCCCGGGTGCGAGGTCGTGTATACAGGTGAACACGCCGGGGACAACCGCACCTATCGCGTGTCCTTCGAAAAGGCAGCGTCGAAGCTTCCAGGGTTCGAGCCTCAATGGACACTCGAAAAAGGGATCATCGAGTTGCGTGACGCACTGTGCACGGTAGATGGATTACGTGATGCCATCGTTGACAGGCGATATACCCGGCTCCATCAACTTCAGCATCTGATGTCGGAGGGTTTCGTCGATTCAAATCTGCGCCCATCCGGTGCTCTCAACGCTGCGACCCAGGGGTTGAAGTGAGCAAGAAGCGGGTCTTGATTACGGGTGGCGCCGGGATGCTTGCGACAGACCTCTCCCGCGCCTTCAATGACTGCGGGTACGAGGTGTCTGCACCTTCGCACGCAGAACTCGACGTGGTCGACGGCGCGGCGGTCGATGTTGCGCTGTCCACGATCAAGCCGAGTGTGACGATTCATACCGCGGCCATGCACGTCGATCCGTGTGAGGCCGATCCGGGGGCTGCCCAGCGGGTGAACGCTGAGGGCTCACGCCACGTCGCCGAGTCCTGCGATCGACGCGGATCCGAGCTGGTCTACATTAGTACCTGCGGTCTGTTTGGGGACAAGATCCGAGCCTACACAGAGACCGACGAAGTTGTCTTGAAGACCGAGTACGCAAAGTCCAAGTATAGAGGCGAAGAGCTCGTGCGCCAGGTGTGTGAACGGGCTTTTGTCGTTCGCCCAGGGTGGCTGTTCGGGGGAGAAACAGGGCACCAGAAGAACTTCGTTGTGCAGCGATTCGAAGAGGCGAGGCAGAAGGAAGTCCTTCAGAGCGCCGGGGACAAGCACGGATGTCCCACGTATACAGGAGATCTGGCGGCATCGATCATCGCACTCTTGGAATCCGGTCGATACGATACCTATCACCTCGTGAATGCCGGTCAGTGCACGAGGGCGGGTTATGTTCAGGGCATCGTCGACGCCTTCGGACTCGATACACCGGTGGAAGATGTCGATTCGAGCCACTTCCCACGTCCTGCTGACGTGCCGGATTGCGAGATACTCGAGTCAGAGGTCCTTGTGCAAGCGGGTGTGGACCCGATGCCACACTGGACCGATGCGATGAACCGATATGTTCGGTCGATTCGAGGAACCCTTCTGTGAGCAACCGGGACACTCAACTGACTGTGCTTATGAGCGTTCGGAACGGCGAGCCGTATGTTAGGGAGTCGGTCCAGAGCATACTGCGACAGACCTACGAGGACTACTTATTCCTGATCGTCGACAACGCTTCGGACGACAGGACGCCTGAGATAGTGGAATCGTTTCGCGACCCGAGAGTTCGGCTTATTCAGCTAGAAAAAGATATCGGTCAGACAGCGGCGCTGAACCTCGGGCTTGGCATGACGAGGTCGCCCTACATCGCACGAATCGACGCCGACGACGTCTCACATCCTACACGGCTCGAGAAGCAGATGGCCTATGCCCGAGCGCACCCGGATACCGCGTTGATCGGGACTTGGACGACGATTATAGGCCCGGATGGAAGCCCTATCGCAGAGAAAGAGACGTCGACGGATCCCGATGTACTGATGGAAGAGCTCCTGTTCAGGAACGTGTTTGCGCACTCGTCCGTGATGTTCGCCCGGGCAGCCGTGTCCGAACTTGGGGGCTACCCGACACACGCCCGGTATGCTCAGGATTACGCGCTTTGGCTGGAGGTCACTCTCCGACATCCGACGGCCATCCTGCCGGAGTTTCTGGTTTCAATCCGTCGACACGACGAACAGATCGGTCGGTCGGGGCTGTCGAGCGAGCGTGTTCGCGACCCGATGGTGCTGATCGATAACATTCTGTCCAGACCGGACCTTCCTTCGTCTCTCCTGAACCTCAAGAACAAAGCGCGAGCAAGAGCCAGCCTGCGTTACGCCGCGGGCTTAAGGGAAGAGGGAAGATGGTCGCAGGCCTTCGTGGAACTGGGTCGCGGGTTGATGCTAGACGCTCCCGGCTCACTCGGGAAAGAGTCTGCTGTGTACATCGCGCAGACTGTTCTGGGTATGCGCGGCTACGAGTGGATTTGCAGCGCCAGGAGGCGCAGGCCGATGGGCACTTAGCCCTGATTCGAGGAAGGCCAATCAAACCGAGGCGCGAAGAGAACCAAGGAAAACGGATGCTGTGAACGAGTCTGTGTTTACTTGGCGTGAGGCATATCTGCAGACGTCTTCAGCGTCAGTTCTGTTGGACTTCAAGTGTTTTTCTGGAGGGGCGAATCAAGGGCAGTTGGAATACAATTTGGGCGATAAAAGAAAGAGGGCCCTGCCACGATCGTGGCAGGGC
>DPVD01000190.1:0-3999 GCA_003526745.1 Candidatus Latescibacterota bacterium | reverse complement strand
CCGCACCGGCTTCAAGAAAGCGGCGATGCACCTCTTGAACTATATCCGGACGCGTCACGGAGAGGAGATCGTTACACCCCTGCACAACACTTTGGTGACCAACGAACGCATTGCCTCGGTAGTCCGCTTCACTGAGCTCGTAGCCCTGGAGCATAACGCCCATCGCACCATCCAGCACGAGGATGCGTTCGTCCAGGATGGACCTGATCTGTCGTTCAGCTTCAGTCATAGTGTTCGTAGAAGTATTGAAAATCGCCTATAACTTTAGGAAACAAAAAGGCCCGGACACAGTGACGATTGTGTGCCCGGGCGGTCGGCATGATTGATCCGGATACTCCCCCGTTTCCGTCCACGCGAGGTTGCCCCGTGTTTCCACCAGACGTATCCAAGTATGTCGAATCGAGTTGCTTAGTCGGCAGTCTCCTTGCGCTTCTTCGCCTCGACACGTTTCTGGAAAGCTTTGCGCATGTTCTCATCTACGCGCTTCCCCTTGGTCTCTTGCTGACGCTGCGCCACCGCCGCCTGCACGGAGGCGATCTTGTTCTTCTCTTCTTCCGGTCTGGAATCGTCTTTGAGACGCTGTCCGATCGCCACCATGAGCTTCCGGTAGGTGTTGTGATCTTCGGCGTTCGGATGAAGCGTAAATGGCGGCATAAACTTGAGTCCGAGCGACTTGCTCCGCTTCCTCGGATCTGTCTCCTGCACCAGGTCCCGTGGAAAGATCTGGAAGGCGACGCGCTCTTTCGGCGCTTCTGCTTCCTGGATGTTCCCGAGTGAAAGCGGCAACCAGACTTCGAATTCTTTCCCGGCCTTCTGCGCAAACGTCCGCATCAGAAGCTCCTTGATCTCGTCCGCAATCTCGAACTTTAGCAGGAATCCAACGCAGGAGTTCAGGACTATCAGGTTATCGTTGGGTTTCTTGAACATCGACGGCATCAGTTTATCGTGCTCGATCCCTGAAAGAAGCTTGCCGGGTGTGAACAAAGATATGTTGTCGATACCAAACTCGATCAGCTGAACGTTCTCAATGGTCTTCAGCTGCTCCTTCTTCTCCATATCCTCGAGATGCTTGTGGATATCGTCCTGGATACCCTCAAAGTAGTCGGCCACCTTCTTCGCCCACATCCCGCCACCAGTGAGGCAGTACAGAGTAGGCTTGAACACGTAGGATTCTATCTGCCCGAAGTCGAACGACTCGGGCGCGTTCGGGAAGCAGGTGAGCTTGTCAATACGCAGCTGAAGGACCTCTTCACCCTGCTTCAGACCACCCTCTCCCATCTTCTTTACGGTCGCATCACGAGAGCCGATCCAAGGCTTCCCGGTCTCGGCGTTCGGTATAAAGATAGCTTCTTGGAGGAATGTGCAGGCAGCCGTGAAGTAGACGTTGTTCCCTCCTGCCTGCGCGAGCGACATCTCGTAGGACACCTCTATCTTTTCGCCCAGTTCGAGAGGGTTGTCTGCAGGGATGAAGTTACCGCCGGAGACAGCCTTTGGACGCCCGACAAGAAGCGCAGGCCTCGGGCCGGCTTTGAAATTCAGGATCTGGTAGGTAATAACGCTTGCTGTGCCGCGACCACTTACGAGTGACGCGGCTTTCAACTTAAGCCGGGATACGTTGCTCTTAACCTTCTGGTCTTTCAGGCCTTTAAGCAGGGAGTTGAGCGCTTCGGCTTTGGAGAACACTTGAACGCGGGAGAAGTTAACTGCGGCCGCCTTCTTTCCTTTTTTCGGTACTTTGCTCTTTCCGCCAAACAATGCCATAAGCTCGTTTCCTTGCTCGTCTGTATAGGCCGAAAGGCCCTTTGCCACTTGATTTTATGAACGTAAATAGGCCAGAATAGAGTGTCAAGGGCAAACGGGAACCGCGGCCTGGAGCCACGTGTCTCCGCGGAATCGAACAGCCAGAATGCTGAATCGACTTAGCATCAGTGCGTTGTAGGCCAGCCAGACACCAGCAATGCCGAGTCCGGAAACCTGGGTCAATCCCCACACTGCCGGTAGGTAGACGGCGAAAGCCCCTACAGCCATTGCTGCGAACAGAAAGCGGGTGTCATTGGCCCCGACCAGGACACCATCTAAGATATATACGACTCCGCTAATTGGCTGTGCCACAGACAATAAAAGCCACAACTTCGCAACATCTTCAACCACATTCTCGTGATCGGTGAACACGCGCGCGATCGGCTCGAGCAGCCCCAGATAGCCGATACCGAAGACCGCGCCGATCAAAGCACCCCATGCGATACATCGGCTCCCGAAGGCCTTTGCTTCACTGCCTTTTCCAGCCCCGATCGCATTGCCGACGAGTGTCTCCGCTGCGTGCGCAAAACCATCGACAAAGTAGCTGACGACAGACCAGACCTGCCACGCGACGGCGTGAGCGGCAAGCGGCACCTCTCCCATCCGCGAAACCAGAGACATCCCCAAGAACTGCGTAAACAGAAGGCAGGCGGTACGACCGAACAGATTCACGTTGGTCGTCAGAATCGTAACACTTTGCCTTGAGTCGAATGTAAAAACAGACCGGACCACGGCGCCGTGCGACCTAAAAAGCAACGCGATAGAAAGAACGACTCCAACGACAGAAGCTGCTACCGATGCCCAAGCCGCCCCGACCACACCGAGAGCGGGCGCCCCCCACTTCCCGTAGATCAGCACATAATCGAGAACAACGTTGATCACGTTTATGACTATCGTGATCCACAGCGGTGAAACGGCATCACCGCATCCGCGGAAGAACCCAGTAAGAACAAAGGTGACAAGGACGAACGAGGCACCATAGATCCGAACATCCAGGTATCGCCGTCCCCAGACGGATACATCCTCACTCGGACCCGCCAGCCCGAACCCCCCGTCACCGATCACACCTCGGCAGAAGACGAGGACGATACCGATCGCTGCGGCCGACAACGATGACTGAACGAGGATGCTCTTGCACCTTGACAGATCGCCTGCACCGAATGCCTGCGCCACAAGTGCCGTCGTCCCCATCCGGAAAAAACCGAGACCCCAGAAGATCACATCGAAGATCACGGCGCCGACGGAGACGGCCCCCAGCAGGGCGACTTCACCCAGATGCCCAACAAAGATCGTATCGGCGAACCCGATGATCGGTACGCTGAGAGAGGCGGCTACGCCCGGGACAGCGAGCCTCAGGATTGCGCGATCTCGGTTCATCTTTCTTTCAGTGAGAATCTGCAGGTCGGCCTAGAAGAACAGGGCTACGAGGCCACCGCCGAAGACAAGCGCCACGCCAAGACGACGAAAGTTCTCGTCCTGAACACGGCCCCTCATCCAGGTGGCGGCCAGGAAGCCCACGGCGATGCCCGGTATACCGCTGGCGGACCAAGTGACTGTCTGAGATGTCACAAGGCCGTGCTGGGAGTGGACTCCGGTGATCACGATACACAGGACAGTGAAGTATGCAAGTAGACTGGCGCGGAAGGATTCAACCTCCCACCTTTGCTTGATCGCGATCAAAACGATCGGTGGCCCCGCAACCGAAGTACTCGCACCCAACGCGCCGCTGAGAACGCCTGCTCCCCAACGGGCCACGCGCTCATTCCTAAAGGGTCGACCAGGCCTGATCTTCAAAAGAACAGCTAGGATGACCATCAGGAGTCCGATTCCCCTCTTCATCGTGAGCGTATCAACAAATGTTAGGACAAGGGTGCCGGGAAGGACTCCGATCAGCGCACTGATCACCCACGCGCCAAGGAGATGCTTGTCGATCTCGCGCCGAACCTGAATGGTCTGCGCGATACCGAGCGGAATGTATATAAGGGCTAGGCCGGGCACGATGAGCTGCGCGGGGTATATCTGAATCAGGCCGGCCGCTGCAATCAGCATGAACCCAAATCCAGCCACGCCCTGGATCGTAGCGGCGATGACGAGGATGCCACTGACCCACCCAACTTGCCCCCACGCGATTTCGAACACGAGAGCTCTCTTCGTTTTCAGCGAGCGAACGGCTGCTTCAGAGATGCGGTTCTCTCGGCC
>DPVD01000064.1:0-5112 GCA_003526745.1 Candidatus Latescibacterota bacterium | reverse complement strand
TTGCGATCCCTATATCGAAGTATCTGGCGGTGCTTACGGCGGGACTGATCGTTTACACAATGGCGGTCGTCAGCATCCTGAGCCTGACAGTGCCGCTGGAGACGTCGACTCAGATCCTGACCCAGTTCCAGTTACATCCGAAGACGCTGATGATCTTCTTCTGCACACAAGCCTTTGCGTGGTTGATCCTGTTGCTTGGTCTGGTGGTTGGGTGTGTGGCTCTCAGGTATGCACTCGCTCGTGCACAGGCTCTCGTGATTGCCTGCTACCTGATCTTGATGTTCTTTGGCTACTGGTACTTCCTCGGGTCGTTTGCCGAACTGTTAGGTGACGATGTCGGTTTCTTTCGAGCCCAGATCGTCTACACGCTGCTTATGGGCTTGTTGTCAACTATTGGCGGGTTCGTGTTGTTCGATCGTCGGGCGGAGATCTAGCGTTGCTAACGATGATCAGCATCCAGGTTTACAACGGTAAGGGACGGCCGATGGGTGAGTTCCAAACCTCGATCGAGGCCGTACAGCTCTGGCTTGCGAACCCGGAGAACGATCGGGACGATCGGTTGGTGTCTGCACGGGATTTGGTCGATCCTGAACGGCAGAACAAGAACTACGACTGGGATCTCTGGGTCAAAGCCTGCGAGATCGAGGAAGATCTGAGGCGCGCGTTTTGATCCTGGTTGCTGGCGGGTATTTCGATACGGCGATGGTAGGCTACAATCTCCTGATTCCCGTGCCGAGCAGGCTGTGCTGTCCGCCTGCAAAGCAAGAAACGTGGGTGAGGTCGGGATGGCTTCTGCCCGACGTGCCCTCAGCCGCTCAGAATTGCTCGAAAGTAACATCGCCGAGGCCAGGCGAAGAGGTTTGACCGATTGAGATGCAGTCTCCGATCGTGGCCCGCTTGACTGGCTGTTGAAGCATGGGGTTGAGTCACTTCCGTCCGTAGAGTATCAATTTGTTGCCGCGCATCCTGCCGTGGTGACCATCCTCACCGGCGTGTTGAGGTCGCTCATCTGGAGGAGAATGTGAAATCGATCCAAGGGCCTGTTCTGCCTGACAAGGCGATGGCTCGACTGCGTGAGATCTTTGGGAAGTTGGGGCCCCACTTGGGAATGACCCCCATAGGACAAAGCTGGTGCAATGGTCAGTTATAGAATGAACGTGGTGAAAGCGGGCGACCTGTGAGATCGTGGAATCGCAACTTCCGGCTGCTGGCCGTCGCAGTCGGTGCACAGGGCATCTTCTTCGGTGTCCTTATGTCGCTATTCTACAATTTCGTCGTCGAACGTCTGGGGATAGAACCGCACGAGCTGGGTGGGCTGGAGGCTCTTCGTGAGGTTCCCGGTTTTTTGAACGTCCTGTTTCTTGCGGCGATGATCCGGTTCGCGCCACCGATCGTGGGCGCCGTTTCGATGGGGATAATGGGCCTCGGAATCATGGCCTATGCGGCGGCTGATTCAGTCGTGTGGCTGGCGATCTACTCGCTCGTCGCAAGCATCGGGTTCCATTGCTGGATCCCACTCGAGCAGGCCATGGCACTGGCCTTCTCTCCGGAAGGGAACAAGGGGAGGTGGCTGGGTCAGCTCAGGAGCGTCAACAGCTTCGCATGGCTCGCCACGATCGGGATATGCAACCTTGTCTTCACATACTTGGGTTACGAGGGTCTGTTCGTGATGTCCGGTGTCGCGACGATTCTTGGCGGGATCGCTGTCTTCTTCGCCGACAAGAAAAAGCCGGAGGCCCAGAAGGGGTTCGTACTCAGGCGGAGGTACAAGCTCTACTACATGCTCAATTTCCTTCAGGGTCTCCGCAAGCAGGTGTTCATCACCTTCGCGATCTACGCACTTGTGAAGGTTCACGGGATGCCGATCGGGACGACTCTCAAGCTGGTGTTCGTCAATCAGCTGCTGATCACGGTGACGGCGACCTGGATGGGCAAGCTGGTCGATCACTACGGCGAAAGGATCATGCTTAGCCTCAGCTACGCCGGGCTGGCGATCGTGTTCTTTGGTTATGCGACGATCCATCACCGACCGACGCTCTACGTGCTCTACTGTATCGACAACCTGATCTTCTTTGGCGGCATTGCGCTGACGACCTACCTCCACAAGATCGCTCCGGAAGAAGACCTGAAGCCGACGCTGTCGATGGGGGTCACGATGAATCACATGGCTGCTGTCGCAGCCCCGCTTGTCGGTGGGTTTGCGTGGCGGCTGTTCGGATACGAAGTGATCTTCCTTGCCGGATCGGCGCTCGCGGTTCTGTCACTAATCGTCAGTCAGTGGGTCGATCCGGAAGGGCTGCTCGAGCGGGAGAAACTGGGTGGGGCGCCGCGTCAGCTTGCCATCCAGCCGGCTGACTGAACTATCCCGTTCCCAACCTATTTACTTAAAAAGCAGGTGATAGATGTTCTCATACGAAAGGTGTCTGCCCCTTCTTGACCGAGCCGTCGAGAACCTGAAAGCATACCAGGTCCACGACGAGGACGATCCGCGATACGGAGGGTTCGTCCACGACGGTGTCGATGGAGGATCCCCCGGAGTCGCCTCGCTCGCGACGATGGGCTACGGCTATCTCCTGGATGGGTGCGCGCATCAGGGGTCCGAAGAACTCGTCGAAAACATCCGAATCGGTGCGGAGTGGACAAGACGAGTCAGAAGACCTTCGGGGAACTACGATCTGGTGACCACGAACTTCGACTCGTCACCCGATACGGGGTTCATCGTGAACGCGATTGCCCCTGTCGTGAAAGCCGCCAGAATGTCGGTTGAAGGCGGTGATAGCGGGGCACAGGTGATCGCAGACGAGCTGGGTGAGATCGTCAAAGCGGCTACACCCGGAATGGTCAACTGTGGTTTCCATACGCCCAATCACCGTTGGGTTCTGGTCTCGGCCCTGTCTCAGGCCTTCGACTTGTATCCGGAGCTTGAAGGCAAAGAGGTGATCGATCGTTATCTGGACGAGACGATCGACATCAACGCGGATGGCGAGTATACGGAACGGAGTACTGGCGTCTACAACGCGATCTGTAATCGCTTTCTGCGGATCGCGGCGGATCTGCTTGGTCGTCCTGATCTGCTTGATGCGGTCCGCCGGAACCTGACGCTCTCATACTACCTGCTGCACGCAGATGGATCCGTCGTGACGAGTATCTCGAGCCGCCAGGACAGGGGGCAGAAGACGATCCCCGTCGGGCTTGTGGACAGCTACTACGATCTCGCCAGACAGGATGAGAATGGCTTCTTCGCAGCTTGTGCAGACTGGTTGTTCGACCTGAATCCCGGGAACGTGCCGTGGGTTCTCCACCCGTTTCTCGAACATCCGGAGTGGCGCGAGGATAGTCTGGCGCGCGAGCATCTTCCTGACAGCTACTCGAAGGTCTACCCTGCCTCAGGTATGTGGCGTGTTCGACGGGGTCGAGCAAGCGCGACTGTCGCCAAAGGTATTACGGCGCCGTTCAGCCTGACTTACGGGGATGTTGAGCTTACGGCGGTCAAGCTGTGCGCGAGCTACTTCGCCGTTGCCCAGTTCCAGGGGGCGACGATGGAGGGGGATGAGCGCGGTGCTGTGCTGAAGGATCCGGGACGAGGCTCGGTCCACGACTCCCCGGGATACTACCAGCCGATCGGGGCGCCAGTGACGTCAGAGGAGTGGGTCGAGGTCCGGAAGGGCAGAGACCACTACGGGTTGCCGGCATTCGAGGTGGATCTGGAGGTGCGAGAGGTGGATGGCGGGTTCGACCTGATCACAAGAGCGGAAGCCTACGACAAGGTGCCCTTCCAGATCGCGCTGGATTTCTTGCCAGGTGGTGAACTCGATATTGAGAGCGGCGCGGTCCAAGGTCGAGCCGGTGAGGTTGCGCTGCTGAAGTCCGGCTACGCGACGTATCATGTTGGGTTGGATGCGATTTCGATTGGGCCCGGTAGCTGCGGTCATCGAATGTGGGACATGAGGGGCAGTGAAGCGGCGCCCGGTCTGTTCCGATTACTGCTGACGAGTCTGACCCCAATCAACCAGGTTGTTGCTGTGCGCTACGGAACTTGGTCGACCGCGACTGAGTCGATTATGGCGTGATCGACAGCCAGTCATTCAGCGATGACGCGGCACGGTTCGGGTCGGATTCGCTGCGGGCGATAAAGCCGGGGACCCCCTCTCTCCCAGTAGGTAGTGCGGGGTCGCTGTAGCGGAGGTCCAGGCTCCAGCGAATCGTCTTGCTTGTGTTGGGGACAGAACGGTGGATCGTGCGATGCTGGATCACCAGCACACCTCCCTTTGGGACGGGACAGGAGACGGCTGACGAGTTGTCGACGAGGTCATCTAGGATGCCCTTGAAGTTTCCTGCTGGCCCGAGCCCCTCCACATGATCGACGTATACCTGATGGCTGCCTGGGATCACTTCCAGGCAGCCATTTTCTTTGTTCGAGTCAACGAGAGGAATCCAGAAGTTCACCATAAGGGTGTCCTGGGCATCCAGTTCGAGGTATCCCAGATCCTGGTGCCACGGTACGACCGACTGGTCTTGGTTCGGGAGTTTGGCGCGCACGTTGAACTGCGGGTGCGCCAAAATCTCGGGACCGATGATGGATTCGACGATTTCCAGAATGTCTGGATGTGTCATCAGGTCGAACATGGCATCTGACTTGTGTTTACCCCGAAGGTTCTCGAACAGAACGCATCCGGGCGTGTTTGCTGCTACCGGATCGGGTGCAGATTCGACGACTCGGGCAAGGCGCTTCTCGAACGGCTCATCGGGAAAGGTGTTGACAATTAGCCCATCTTCTAAGGCAATGGCAGCGTTTCGGTCGACGGTCGTCGTGAACTCTGCGATCAGGGCATCAAGCGTTGACGGCGAGAATGCATGGTCGACCACGAGGAAACCTTCCGATAGGAACTGACCGATTTGTGAAGGGGCAAGTCGTGGCATGGTAAGGCTTGAACCACCAAGGCACGGAGATGTGAAGGGAATAGGGTTAAGCTTGCCTATTTCTTGGTGTTCTTGTTCGGGTGGAGCCTGTCTGCGATGCCGGGATAGCATTTGCCCGGGATGAGCTTCTGTCCGTCCGAGAACCCCTCGTCCCTGGACGCCAGAACGGTGATCAGCTCGGAGCGCCACCAG
>DPVD01000167.1:1791-3944 GCA_003526745.1 Candidatus Latescibacterota bacterium | reverse complement strand
TAGCGGGTACGGGCTTGGCCTGAGAATTGATGAGCAGCGTGGCCTAAGGCGCGTGAGTCATGGCGGCGCAGACGTATCGCACCGATCCATGATCGTCTACTACCCGGAGATCGACGCTGGGCTCACGGTCCAGTCGAACGCTTCGACCTTCAACAGCAACGGCACCGCGTTCGATCTCGCGGTCGCCTACTTCGGTGACGCCATGGAGCCGGAGGAAACGCTCGATGCCCGCGGCGGCGAATTCGACCCTGAGGCCTATGAACCGGCCAACTTCGAGCGCCTCGCGGGTTCATACTCGCTCGATCCCGCACCAAACATGGTCGCCAGATTCTGGCATGAAGATGGCACTTATTACGGTCAACTTACCGGGCAACCGCCTCTCGAGATACGTCCCACGAGCCCGAATAGTTTCCAATTCCTCGCAGTTGCAGCTCGGATCACCTTCGAGGACGGCGAACCTGCGCCCGGCGTTACGCTGTTCCAAAATGGGCAAGAGATCCATGCCACGCGGCAGGACGCCGAAGAGAGTGAAGAAAAGTGGGCGCCGGACAGTAAGGAGTTGGAAGCGTTCGTGGGTCGTTACTTCTCCGATGAAGTGGAGACCTTCTACGAGGTCGTTCTCGTGCATCCGGGTGAGGCGGGCCGAGCAGGCTCGGAAGCGAGGGTGATCTCGACCAATGTCACTCTTGATTCAGACGACGAAGGCGACGCTGAGCCCTACCTCGAACTTCGACAGATGCGCATGGGAGAGATGAGGTTGACCCCGACGGAGAAAGACACATTCGGCGTCGGAGCAATTACTCTTGAATTCCAGAGGGACAGACATGGCACGGTCTCTGCCGTGTATTTCGACGTTGGACGTAGCCGGGACGTGAGGGCCGAGCGGATCAGGTAAAGAGGTTTTGGCACCAATGCTCGTGCCAAGTCCAGCCTCCCTCACCAAGTTGTTGCCCGCTGGTCTCTTGCGGACCTGCATCTGAAGAATCTGACTCGGGAGAGCTAATGCGGATCCGTCTGTTCCTTCAACTCGTACCTGTCATCGCTGTCACCGTCCTCTGTCTCTCGAGGCCGGCATCTGCTCAGGTCGCTTTCGAAGCCCTCTCCGCTATGGAGGCACGCAGTGTGGGTCCTTCAGGGCAGGGTGGTCGCATCAACGCGGTAGACGTGCTCGTTAACGATCCTGATGTGATCTATGTAGGAGCGGCCGCAGGCGGTGTCTGGCGTTCGATGAACGGAGGTACAACATGGGAGCCGATCTTTGATGATCAGGCGGTTCAATCCATCGGAGCCATCGCGGTCAATCAGACTAACCCTGACGTCATATGGGTAGGGACGGGCGAGGGCAGCCCACGCAATTCTGTGAACCACGGCAACGGGGTGTATAAGTCGATCGATGGTGGTTTGACCTGGGCCCATCTGGGACTCGACGGGTCTCGTGCTATCCACCGGATCCTGCTCCATCCCAACGATCCTGATGTTGCATACTTAGCGGTCGTCGGCAGCCCTTTCGGTGATTCGGAGCAGCGCGGCGTTTACCGGACGCGTGACGGGGGAGAGACCTGGGAACGCACACTCTTCGTAGACCAGAGGACGGGAGCCGCGGATCTGGTCATGGATCCTCGAAACCCGGACAAGATGATCGCCACAATGTGGAGTCATCGCCGACAGCCGTGGACCTTCACATCGGGCGGTCCAGGATCGGGGCTCTACGTCACATACGATGCTGGAGACAACTGGACTCAGCGCACGGCGGAAGATGGGCTGCCCGAGGGAGAACTGGGTCGGATCGGAGTCGCAATTGCCGCGAGTGAGCCGGACATCGTGTACGCACTTGTTGAGGCGTCTCAGAACGTGCTGCTGCGGTCCGATGACGGAGCACGTTCTTTTGAACGGGTGAACTCAGAGGAAGGTGTGAACCCTCGTCCGTTCTACTATGCGGACATCTTTGTTGACCCTTCAAATGAGACTCGACTCTACCGTGTAGCGGGACGCATTGATGTGTCGGAGGACAGCGGAGAGACCTTCGATACGTGGGTGTCCGGAGAGGTCGTCCATGTTGATCATCATGCGTGGTGGATTCATCCTGACGATCCAAACTTCATCGTAGACGGAAACGATGGTGGTGCGGCAATATCTCGAGATCGAGGGAGGAC
>DPVD01000167.1:0-1415 GCA_003526745.1 Candidatus Latescibacterota bacterium | reverse complement strand
CCCTACAACATCTATGGCGGTGCGCAGGACAACGATTCGTTTCGAGGCCCTGCATATGCGTGGAATTACCAGGGTATCCAGAACCATCAGTGGGAGAATCTTGGGTGCTGTGCCGATGGTTTTGATATGGCACCTGATCCGCGTAATGACCGGTTCGGTTACGTCATGCATCAGGGCGGTTCTTTGTTACGCTATGATCGCAACACATCAACGTTCCGCCGCGTCGTACCATCGCACCCGGATGAGGCTGACCTGCGCTTTAACTGGAACGCCGCGCTTGCTATGGACCCCATTCGGGCTGGCAGGGTGTGGTTCGGCTCACAGTTCCTCCACGTCAGTGATGACGACGGTCTGACATGGAGTACCGTAAGTCCGGACCTCACCACGAATGATCCTGAACGTCAGAAGCAGGCCGAGTCGGGTGGTCTGACGACCGACGCTACCGGCGCAGAGAACAACACGACGATCGTGGCAATCGCACCGAGCCCAGTAGAGGATGGTGTGGTATGGGTAGGGACGGATGATGGTAACGTGCAGCTCACGCGCGACGGCGGGTTCTCGTGGGTTAACCTCATTGAAAAGATGCCAGGGGCACCGTCAGGTGCATGGGTGCCACAGATCCATGCCTCGACTCATTCCGCGGGCGAAGCGTTCGTCGTTATTGAGGACCATCGCCGCGACGACTGGACACCGTACGTCTATCACACTGAGGACTTCGGGGATTCTTGGCGTCGAATAGCGGAGAGCGTGGATGGATATGCCCTGTCTGTCGTGCAGGATCCCGAGGTCGCAGAGTTGCTTTTCGTTGGCACAGACCGAGGGCTCTGGGTCTCCACGGATAACGCCGGGAACTGGCAACGCTGGACGAACGGGGTGCCTGCGACGCCGGTGCGCGACATGGTCATCCAGCACCGTGAGCATGACCTCGTGATGGGGACCTTTGGCCGGTCTTTCCTCGTTCTCGACGATATCCGTCCGCTGCGCACGCTCGCGCATCACGGGTCAGCCCCCGAGAGCCTTCACGTATATCCAGTAATCGACGCACCTCAGGTTGATATCGCTCAGCAGCCGGGGCCGATCTTTCCGGGTGACTTCCTCTATCAGGGAGAAAATCGGGAGTTCGGTGCGCGTATTCGTTACTGGGTCCCGGAAGAAGCTGAGTCCATTGAAGAAGAGGGTGATGAAGCTGAATCGACTGAAGAGCTCGAGATCACGATTCAGATCCTTTCTGGTTCCGAGGTTGTCCGGCGATTAACAGGTCCTAGTGGGCCTGGTTTGCACCAGATTCTATGGGCCATGGATCGTTCGGGAACACGGCCACCGAATCGCGAAGAGCCAGAAGACCTCGAGAACGCTCCGGAGCCAGGAGGTCCTCTCCTGTTGCCCGGCGATTACACGGTCAGGGTCATTCTTGG
>DPVD01000463.1:0-4474 GCA_003526745.1 Candidatus Latescibacterota bacterium | reverse complement strand
CCGTCACCCCCTGCTCGCCAACAGAAGGCGATCCGAGGAGCGTGAGAAGGACCTAATCCCCCTAGAGATTTCGCTTGGTGGCAATACCTTCTGGACGTTGATCCTCACAGGTCCGAATGCCGGCGGCAAGACGGTCGCACTCAAGACGGTAGGTCTCCTGACCCTGATGGCACAGAGCGGGCTGCCCATCCCCGCACGCGAAAATTCCGAACTGCCGGTGCTAAAAGGTGTCTTTGCTGACATCGGAGACAAGCAATCGATCGAGAACGACCTGAGCACGTTCTCTTCCCACGCTTCGAACCTGGCAGCTATCTGTGACCAAGCAAATAAGGATTCACTCGTCCTGCTCGACGAAGTCGGATCGAGCACTGACCCAGATCAGGGATCCGCCCTGGCCATGTCTTTGCTTGGCCTGCTTACTGAACGAGGGACGCGAACGATCGCCACGACTCACCACGGCGCACTAAAAGCCTTCGCCCACAACACAGAAGGTATTGAGAACGGCTCGATGGCCTTCGATGCCAACACCCTCGAACCGACTTTCCTACTTCGCCTGAAGGTCCCGGGGAGCAGTTATGCCTTCGAGATCGCCCGTCGGTTCGGCATACCCTCGAACGTAGTCGACAAAGCAGCTGAAATCGCCGGTTCAACCGTAGGCCGAGTGGAATCGTTGATCCAGGACCTGGACGAGACCTATCGCGCGTATGCCGAACAGCTCGAACTGACCGAGATCGAGCGAAAGGAGACGGCCGAAAGGCGTGAGATCCTCCAAAAGAGGCTGGCCGACATCGAGGAGCGGGAGAGAAAGCTCAAGCAGGCCGCAGAGGAGGAAGCCAACCGAATCCTCTCTGGGGCAAACGCGCTAATCGAAAAGACAGTAGCCGACATACGCGAGAGCAATGCGGACAAGTCCTCGATCCGATCCGCCCACGATGGTATCGCCGATGCGAAAGCTAAACTTCAAAGATCGCTGGACAGTGCGCCTGTGCCGACGATCGAAGTCTATCCTGGGGACCGCGTGTTTGTCAACCGCCTTGGGAAGGAAGGGACAGTCATCAACGAGCCGAGCAATTCCGGACGCACGCTCGTCGAAATCGGGGCGCTCCGCGTGGAGGTCTCGCCAGGCGAAGTCGAGGTCAGGCAGCGAGCACGGACGGCTGTGACGAAGAAGCCTCTAAAAATCGTAGTGGACCGGGACGACTCGATCTCGCTCGACGTCGATCTGCGTGGGCTGACCTTCGACGAAGCTTCCGATGTCGTAGATAGGTATCTGGACGACCTGAGCATGGCAGACATGGAACGCGCGACAATCATACACGGTAAGGGAACCGGCGCGCTGAGACAGAAGATCGGCGACTTCCTCAAGAAGCACCCGCTCGTTCGGGATCAGCGGCTAGGGAATCCGGCAGAAGGCGGTGCCGGTGTCACCATCGTGGAACTCGACACCAACAAGTAGCGACTCTACATGATCATCGACGAACTGACAGACCAGCACTACTGCAACTCGACGACAGCCTACTCACGCTACCGTACACGAGAGGTGAACATCGGGAGCGTGGCCCTTGGTGGGGACAATCCTATCCGTGTACAGTCGATGACGACAACCGACACAATGGATACCGAGGGGACCGTCCTGCAGGCGATTCGAATGATCGAAGCCGGGTCCGAATATGTTCGCATAACGGCCCCCAGCCAGAACGAGGCCCGCAACCTCGAAAACATCAAGAACGAGCTCTACAAGCGCGGCTATGACACGCCGCTTGTGGCCGACATACACTTCACCCCGAACGCGGCCGAGATCGCTGCCCGTATCGTCGAGAAGGTTCGCGTCAATCCGGGCAACTACGCGGACAGGAAGAAGTTCGCAGTCTTCGAGTATACGGATGAGGAATACGCACAGGAGCTGGAGCGGATCCGGCAAAAATTCCTCCCTCTCGTCGAAATATGCCAGACACACGGAACGGCCATGCGGATCGGCACCAACCACGGCTCGCTATCCGATCGGATCATGAACCGCTTCGGTGACACACCGCTGGGAATGGTCGAGTCAGCGCTCGAATTCGCACGGATCTGCGCGAGCGTCGATTACCACGACATTGTGTTCTCCATGAAGGCGAGCAACCCGCAGGTCGTGATCCAGGCCTATCGTCTGCTCGTCAACCGAATGGTGGCTGAGGGCATGAACTACCCGCTTCATCTCGGCGTGACCGAGGCGGGAGACGGAGAGGACGGCCGGATCAAGTCGGCTGTAGGGATCGGGGCACTCTTGGAGGATGGCCTGGGCGACACGATCCGGGTGTCCTTGACCGAAGAGCCCGAAGCTGAGATTCCAGTCTGTAAAAGCCTGGTCAACCGGTACAGGAACCGGATGGATCACAACCCGATCCCCGAGGCATCCAAATGGCCAATCGAGGCATTCTCTTACAACAGGCGAAAAAGCAAGATGGTCAACCGAATCGGCGGAGACCAAATGCCCGTTGTCATTCTGCCTTCGCCCGAGGGGAGTCAGTCCGATCCTGCCGTGCTTCTAGCCATCGGCTACGAATACGACGCTGCGCTTGACAAATGGAACATCGGTGATCAGGCAGCCGACTTCATCCACACCGATCAGGATGTCTCCTACGAGACACCGGGTACGCTAACTCGCATCGTCGAAGCAGGGCTGTGGGCAGGCGACGAAAACACCTGTCCGCTCCACAGTCTAGAGAAATACGGCTCAGCTCGACGCTCGGACCGGATCAATTTCGTCTCAGCTCGGCTCGACCAGCTATTAACTCCCACGGTCGACGTGCTGATCGACGATCCTACAGCCGTGCTCGTCCTCTCAACCGACAACTGCCACGCCATGGCAGAGCTTCGGCGGGCCGCAGTGGAACTCGTGAATCGAGACATCGACTGCCCGATCGTTTTCCGTCGACAATACACCGAGGCTTCGCTCGATGAGGTCATGCTATTCTCGGCAACAGACCTGGGCGGCCTGATCAACGAGGGCTTCGGCGACGGCATCTGGCTCGACGCTCCTGGGCTCGATACGGAGACACTCAACCGGATCGCCTTCGGCATCCTTCAGGCCACCCGCACACGCATTTCGAAGACCGAGTACATCTCGTGTCCGTCCTGCGGCCGTACTCTCTTTGATCTTCAGGAGACAACAGCTGAGATTCGAGGTCGAACGAGCCACCTGAAAGGCGTCAAGATCGGCATCATGGGCTGCATCGTGAACGGCCCCGGAGAGATGGCGGATGCCGACTACGGCTACGTGGGAAGCGGTCCAGGTAAGATCACGCTGTATCGTGGCCGGGAAGTCGTCAAACCGAACATCCCGACCGCAGAAGCGCTTGACGAGTTGATCGAACTGATTCGGTCTGATGGCAACTGGGTAGAGGAAGAGCTCTAGACCGCCCGGGCGGCCTTTCGCCGGCGCGACGAACACGGATGATATATGGGGTAACCAGGTTCTGGACCACGCCATTCATCCTCGGCTTATCGGATAGAATTCCTTCCGTCGGAGGATGCCGTCTGCGAGGCACTCTCATTCGTATCTCCTAGGCAGCGGAGCGAAGCACAGTGTTTCTGGCAGCCTTCCGCTTCCCCTGTTCATCGGTATTCATCCATAGGAGCGGGTGATTCAAGCCTTTGTTTAAACATTCTCAGGTTGTCGATTCCCCCTCTGGTCATTAGTTTTCAGTTCCTCTCCTCCTGATCCATCGTCTATATCCCCTGCTCTATCAATTTCTCAGCTCCCTGAGGGAAAGCTTCATGCCTCGCATCCCTGAAGAAGCGATCGATCGGATCCGCGATTCGGTCGACATCGTCGACGTAGTCTCCGAATATGTCCAGTTGACGGCTCGTGGGCGGAACCATGTCGGCCTGTGTCCATTCCATGACGACCACGACCCGTCGTTCAACGTTTCCCAAGAAAAGCAGATCTACAAGTGCTTCGTGTGCGGAGCAGGCGGGAATGTCTACACCTTCGTGCGCGAGATCGAAGGGATCAGCTTCGTCGAATCTGTCCGCAAGGTGGCTGAAATCGGCGGGCTGCCGGTCCCGGAGCCGGACAAGCGGATGAAGGCCAAAGAGGAGGCCTTCGACCCGCTCTACCAATCGATGGATCTCGCCAGGAAGTATTTCAACCACCTGCTGACTGTGAAGTCAGAGGGGCGGGACGCACTCGACTACCTTAAGGGGCGTGGAGTAGACAACGCGACGATCGAGGCTTTCTCACTCGGATATGCACCGAAGGCCTGGGATCACCTCCTCCGTGTCGCGACCTCCCCGAAGCGGAGGGGTGGCGGGTTCAGTCCGGAAATCCTCGAGAAAGCGGGGCTCATCCTCGCTCGCAACAGCGGGAACGGATACTACGACCGCTTCCGGCACCGAGTCGTCTTCCCGATCCGGGCACACACCGGCCGCGTCGTCGCATTCAGTGCACGTGCGCTGGACGCGAATGAGCAGGCGAAGTATATCAACTCGC
>DPVD01000444.1:1900-6094 GCA_003526745.1 Candidatus Latescibacterota bacterium | reverse complement strand
GTCCTTGGTCAGGAGATACGGAGTCGACAGAGGTGAAGTCGGGTTCGGCTTACGATTCCTCGTGTTATCTCTGTCCCGGGAATACGCGGACTAGCGGCTTGAAGAACCCGGACTACGAACATGCCCACGTCTTCCAAAACGACTTTCCTTCCTTGGCAGAAGACTCGTATGATCCCGTGCACCCTGATGCGCCTTACGCTGTACGAAGCTCGGAGGGAATCTGCGAAGTGATCGTTTACAGCCCCCACCATTCTCAGCGACTCTCGACGATGGGAGAGGACGACCTCGGACACGTTGTAACTTCGTGGGTCGAGGTATATGAACGGCTCGGAGCGCGTTCCGAGGTAGAATATGTGATGATCTTCGAGAATCGCGGGGCCGTGATGGGAAATTCTCAGCTCCATCCGCACGGACAGGTCTACGCCTATAGTTCCATACCCGATCTGATGGTTCGGGGCCAGTTGCAGGCCTTCAAGAAAGGCAACTTTGTGCAGGAGGCGTTGGCGGCAGAGATTGCTGATGGCCGACGAGTAGTCTACGAGAATGATTCCCTCTGTGCTTTTGTGCCTTATGCAGCGTGGCTTCCGTATGACATCACGATGGTTCCACGAAGACCGATCGGCAGCCTTGTCGAGGCAACGACGGAGGAGCGTGAACATCTGGTAACGGGGCTCAAACGGATCCTGACGGGGCTGGACAGCCTGTTCGGGCGACCGTATCAATACTCGATGGCGTTGATACAAGTCCCAACAGATGGGCAGGATCGTACCTTTCACATGCAGATTCACATCTCCAGCTTGCTGCGAGGTGCCGAAGTCAGGAAGCACGTCGTAGGCACCGATATCTTCGGACGCAGCGTGAATCCATCGGACCCGAACGTATCGGCTGCCGAGATCCGGATGGCGATCGATAGATCATCAGAGTTGTGAGGCGAGCCTAAGGGTGTCAGATATCGTACAGGCCAGCATCTCGGGCTTCCGGGAGCGATTTGGGGGCAATCCAAGCGTTGTGGTGCAGGCGCCCGGGCGTGTGAACCTGATCGGAGAGCATACAGACTACAACGATGGGTTCGTGCTTCCCGCTGCTATCGATCGGCACGTCGTGTTCGCTGTGAGACCTCGGTCGGATAATCGGGCCGTCGTTCGGTCCGTCTCATTCAACGAAGATGCGGAATTCACGGTTAACGGAGCATTGTCTAAGAAGTGTCACTGGTCGGATTACATAAAGGGGATGGTGTCCGAGTTCCAAGCAAGCAATCTGCGTATATCCGGGTTCGATGCGGCGATTGCCGGGAACGTGCCACTGGGTGCTGGTCTCAGTTCCTCGGCCGCTGTGGAGATGGCGGTGGGGCAAGGGCTTCTGGAACTGTTCGAAATCTCAATGCCTATGCCCCAGCTGGCCACCATCGGTCAGCTGGCAGAGAATCGATTTGTCGGCGTCAACTGCGGTATCATGGATCAGTTTGTGAGCGCGAATGGGCGAGCCGGACACGCTCTGTTCCTGGACTGCAGGGATCTTTCGTTCGAACTCGTTCCGATCGGGGACGAGGGTGTCCGGATCGTGATCTGCAACTCAGGCGTAAAGAGAGGCCTGACTGACTCGTTGTACAACGAACGACGAAATGCGTGTGAGGAGGGTGTACGGCGACTGGCTTTGGCATCGGGGCATTCCTTCGGTTCTCTGAGAGATGTGACGATGGAGCACCTAGAAGACTACAAGGGTGCCTTGAGCGATGAGATTTTCGCGCGGTGTCATCACGTGATCACGGAGATTGAGCGTACAACGAGTGCTGCCGACGCTCTTAAACAAGGCGATCTAGGGGCTCTTGGTGAGTTGATGGGAGCGTCTCACGCGAGTCTTCGTGACGACTATGAGGTCAGTGGCAGCGAATTGGATCAGCTCGTCGAAATCGCTGACTCTGTGAAGGGCGTGATCGGAGCCCGAATGACGGGGGCCGGTTTCGGTGGATGTATCGTCTGTCTGACCGAAGAAAGCGCCGTCGAAGTGCTAGTCGAAACCGTCGAAAAGCGATATACCGCAAACTCACAGTATAGGGCAGAAGTTTATACCTGCTCTGCTGTCAATGGAGTCGAGCGGATAGGATAGGCTGAATCAGAAAACCTTCCTCAACTAGACCTGATCACACCACGTTCTGGCATTTTGGAACATCCTCAGCCAGGGCGACGCTTCCAATGAGTCCCACTCACGGGGCATCCAGCCCCATTGCCACTTCAGGAAGGTTCGCTCGGGATGAGGCATCATTGCGAGATGGCGGCCGTCTTCCGAGCAAAGACCGGCGATGCCATTAGGTGATCCGTTCGGGTTGTGTGGGTAGGTTTCCGTCGGGGTGCCCTTGTCGTCGGCATATCTCAGCGGTATCAGGTTTCGCGACTCAGCGGCCTGTCTGACCGCGTCGTCTGGAAAGAAGGCGCGTCCCTCACCGTGGGCAACCCAGACGCCCAGAACGGATTCGTGCATAGCTGTTAGCATAATGGACGGGCTCTTTTCAATCCGGACGGTAGAGAATCGTGACTCGAACCGACCTGAGACGTTGTGGACGAACCGGGGTTGTGATTCGCCTGGAAGATCGTCACCGGGCACCCACCCAAGCAAAGCCATCAGTTGACATCCGTTGCACACACCGAGACTGAACGTGTCGGAGCGGTCCCTGAAAGATCGCATCTGGTCCAGAACGCATTCGTTGTAGCGGATTACCCCTGCCCACCCTTTCGCTGAGTCCATCACGTCGGCAAAGCTGAATCCGCCGACAAAGGCGACGCCGCTGAATCCGTCGAGAGTCGTTTTTCCTGTGGCAAGGTCGGATGTGCTGATGTCCCATGACTCGAAACCTGCCTGGTAGAAGGCGGAGGCCATTTCACGATCCCCGTTGCTTCCCTCTTCTCGGAGGATAGCTACCTTTGGGCGGGCGGTGTGCAATACGGTTATCTTCGGCTTGAACGAGAGCCCGTATGAGGGTGCCGTTCTCTGCCGGTTCACAGCGCGTTCCTCGTCAACACAGCCTGGATCCGCCTGCAGTCGATCGAGCTGGTAACTTGTCTCTTCCCAGATCGCTCGCAGAGCGCAGACCGTGTCCTGGAGCACCGTGTTGCTACCCTGCCGTATCACGACGCTTTTCGTGTTGGTGGTCTGTCCAAGCCGGTGACAGGGAATACCTTTGCTCGTGTATGCAGCGGCGATTTCGGTCGTATCCTCGGCTGAAACCTCTAGTATTAGACCCAATTCCTCGCTGAACAGCTGATCGAAGAGCCCGTTGCGTAGCTCAATGCCTAGCTCAATACCTGTATCTCCGGCGAAGGCCATCTCCAAAATAGAAGTGATCAGGCCGCCATCGCTTCTGTCGTGGCCCGCCAGAATTCTCCGCTTCGAGATCAATTCCTGAGTCACCAGAAATGCAGACCGAACAACATCAGGATTATTCATGTCAGGTGTCTCGTCGCCAACTTGTCCATAAACCTGTGCTAGCGCTGAGCCGCCAAGCCTGTTGTGTCCTCCGCCACTCAGGTCGACAAGCAGGAGATCGGATCCGGTCTGCTTGATGTCCGGGGTGACTGTTAGGGTGATGTCAGGACACGCAGCGTATGCTGAGACTACGAAGGTCCCGGGACTCTTTACCGTTTCGTCATTTCCGTCCAGACCTGGAGCGATGGCAGCCATGGACAGACTGTCCTTGCCACCGTCGATCGCGACGCCCAGTTCAATCATTGTATCCCGAACAGCAAGGGCCGCATCATACATGTCTGCGCCCTCGCCCGGCAACTTCGCTGCATACATCCAGTTTCCTGAGCACTTGATGCCTGTGATGTCCGATACGCTTGCCCAGACAATGTTCGTCAGGGCTTCACCGATCGTCATTCGTGCCATGGCCGCGGGATCGATGATGCCTTTGATGGGCTGCTCGCCAATCGCTGTTGCGATTCCTGTTATGCCACTATGGCTCTGTGCGACAACGCCTACGTCGGCCATCGTCAGTTGAAGAGCGCCGACACATTGCTGCTGTGCGATCAGGCCGGTCACGCTCCGGTCTACCTTGTTTGTGAGGAAGCGCTTCGAGCCTACTGAAACCAGCCGCAAGACTCGGTCCAGCGCGTCTCGGACGGTCAGGGCATCGGGAAGCGAGAGGGGCTCGAGCTTGCGGTCGACTCGGTCGAGGTGAAAGGTCTTTCTTGGCATGTC
>DPVD01000444.1:0-1493 GCA_003526745.1 Candidatus Latescibacterota bacterium | reverse complement strand
TCCCCAACGAAAGAAACCGGCACCTTTTCTCGCTCACAGAGTGACCGGAACTGCGCTTCGTGCTCGGCTCGAACGAGCAGGGCATCGTTCTCCTGGTATTCCGCACCCCAGACTTCGAGTGCTGAAAGCGTTGGGTCTCCCAGTTGAACCCGGCTGAGGTCTATTCTGGCGCCGAGTGGTTCGACGATTTCCTTAAGGACGTTACAGTTGCCTCCAGCTCCCTGATCGTGGATGCTGACGATCGGATTTAGATCACCGAGTTCAACACAGGCACGGATGACACGGTTGACCTTCTGCTCCATCTCTTCGTCGCCCCGCTGAACTGCGTTGAAGTCGAGTTCGGCGACGTTCTCTCCCTGCACCATGCTGGATGCGGCGCCCCCACCCATGCCAATCCTGTATGCTGGGCCACCGAGCTTGACCACCTTCATTCCGATTTCCGGGGGGTGCTTTTCCGTGTGGCGATCGTCGATCTGTCCGACTCCGGCGCTGAACATGATTGGTTTTATCCACTCGCGCCGCTCTCCCGAGGGGAGACGCATCCCGAAGGATCGCGTATATCCCTGGATCACTGGTTCCCCGAATTTGTTTCCGTAGTCAGACGCGCCGTTAGATGCCTCGATCTCAATCGATAGAGGAGAGGCTAGGTTGTCAGGGTAGCCGAAGGTGTCGTCCTCCCACGGAAGTTCGTAGCCCGGGATCAGAAGGTTTCCGACACAGTAGGCCGCTGTGCCGGCGATAACGAGCGAACCTCTGCCGGTTGCGTGGGTGTCGCGGATTCGTCCGCCGGTCCCGGTTTCGGCGCCAGCGAAAGGTGCAACGCCTGATGGGAAATTGTGCGTTTCAGCAGTGAGGAGAGGGTGATACACCACATTGGCTGCTGTCAACGGTGTGGGACCTCCGGATTGCTCGGGCAGGAGCGTGTCGATCCTTGCCCCTTGGATCGCGCTGGAGTTGTCCTTGAAGGCGATGATGCTGTTGTCGGGGTTCGCGTCCAGAGTCTCTTGGATCAACCCGATTAGATGATGCGGTTTCTCTCTGCCGTCGAGGATAAGGCGTCCTTTGAAGAACCAATGGCGAGAGTGTTCGCTGTTTGATTGCGCAACATCAAAACACTCGACGTTGGTCGGGTTACGCTTGAGCCTGTCTTGGAAAACGTCGGTATAGTAGTTCAGATCCCATTCGTCGAAGGCCAGACCCATGCGCTCGTTCAACTCTTCGAGCGCGCGTCGTCCCTCTTCAATCAACGGGATCGTCTCAACAGTCTCGGGAGTGGCGCCGGTATCGAAAGATGTGAGGGGATCCATATACTCACATTCGGTCATCCGGTCGTGGACCAGCGAGAGGAAGAATGCTCGCTCTTCCAGTGTGAGAGGTGCGGTGAACCCGTATCTCCGGGACCGCTCGATCCGTGAAACACCATTGATTCCGCAGGCGTGGCATATCGACACAGCGTTTGTCGACCAGGCGGTGGAGAAGCTCATGCGAGGTCC
>DPVD01000285.1:2039-4123 GCA_003526745.1 Candidatus Latescibacterota bacterium | reverse complement strand
CGGCGACACCGGCGGCAAAAAAACCTAGAGAGATGAAGGGCTTGCGGCGACCGAGACGGTCAGAGAGGAGTCCGAGCGGGAGTCTAAGGATCAGTT
Organism: Candidatus Latescibacterota bacterium; assembly: GCA_003526745.1. Taxonomy (GTDB): domain Bacteria; phylum Latescibacterota; class UBA2968; order UBA2968; family UBA2968; genus UBA2968. The sequence continues at coordinate 4,027 of DPVD01000285.1, read as the reverse complement.
GGGCGAGACCGTAGGCGCTGACGATCAGCCCAATGATCTCGAACGACCCCCCACGATGCTCTGCGTAGGGTGCCAAGATTGGGACGTATGTGTAGTGTGCAAACCAGAAAATTGATGTGCAGGTGAGGAAGCACGCTCTGGCACCCTTTGGGGGGGGCGACCAGGTGTCGGTGGACGGATCGCTCAAAGAACAGTCGGGGGCCTCTTCGCTCACTTCCGTTTACAGCCTGTGACTTCTTCTATCCGAGCCGTGATGGCATCAGCGAGTGCTTCCAGACAGCCCGGTGCGAGGGAGGAGGGTTCCTCTTGGTAGAGACCCTTGCCATAGTCCTTCCTAGGCAGGAGATAGGCGACCTGATGGTCGCCGGCGAGCGAAGAAACCATCAGGGTCAGATCAGGGAAACGTTTGCGGAGCTCGATTTGAAGCCAGCTGTATGGCTCAGCGCTGCAGGTTACCCAGACGGCGTCACCAAATTGAAAGACGCTAAAGTGGTAAGGGAACGTCTTGCCCTCGGGTAGCGTCTCGAGACGCCCCATCCACCGTCGACAACGCTCGGCCCTCGCGCCAAGGTCACGCGCGGCAATCTTGTCCCCTCGCTCGGCTGCATCCGTTTGTTCTTCGATGTAGCGGGCTATGTCCTTCTGGAGCGATTCCTGAGTGGGCAGGTCGATCAGGTTGAGCTCTACGTCGAAGGTGCCTCCTTGGAATAACCGCGTGTCATTGATACGGTCTTCTGAATGCCCGTCCCACGCCCAGGTCCCTATCGTTGCGCCAGAAACGACGGGTCCTGCGTATGCGAAGTCGTGTCTCGGCGCACCCATTCCGTAGAGGGCCGACAAGGCCGCGTGTCCGACCTGCTTACCGTTCCGGTCCGCGACTGCCAAATCACCGACGAAGCCATCGCGTGGTCCAAGGTCTCCGCTCGGGGCTTGGAAGAAGCAGCACGGCGCATTCGTGTCGGTCTCGATGACTTCGCGCAGAGCTCCGATGTAGTCTGGGCTGATGAGTGTGTTGTCCCAGGCGAGAGTTGTCGGATGGCATCCGTAGCTGACGATGATGAGTCGAATCTCTTCGTCCGACCCCGTAACACGTCCGATAAGGAGCGTGTCGTCGCCCGTTCGGTCTGGGTTGTATCCGGTCGCGTAGATCCCGACCTGTTCATCGCGATAGTCCCGGTTTCGAGCCATGTCACAACGTGCGAAGGCGTAGGTAATCGTGGACTCTGAAAGGTTTTCGAGCGCCTCTCCGGCCAGTCGCGCCGCCGTCCGGTTGAGATCGTCGAGGTAGGGGTCGATCAAGTCTCCACCGGGCAGATTGCGCCGGTTTGGAGCATAGAACCCGGAGGCGTGCGAATGAGAGAAGGTGATCAAGACACGCTCGGGGTTGATGTCAGCTGCCTCTCCCGTGTTCGCCGCAAGCCGATCCATCTGTTCGGTGGTCAGGTTGACGAGGTCAAGTTGCAGACGCAGGACGCGGTCGGATGCGGAAGCGTCGATCGGTTCAAGCAGAATCACGTCTGCTTGGATCGGACGGTGCACACCCGTAGCGGCATCGTGCTGAGCCGCACCCCACATGCGATGGTAGATCCCGACCGGCGGTGTGATGTCTCCACTGGCGTGGCCGAGTTTCAGGACCGATGTGGGTGTGTTGATGTGAGTGGTAGACATTGGCCGACCTCTTATGCGGGTGTGTTGACGTGAGTGGTAGAAATTGGTCGACTTCTTAATCGCTCGGGAGTATACCCCGATCCTTGAGAAAGTCGAGCGCTCTTGCACAGAAGTCATCCCAGTTTGGCGGGCAATCGACGTGCGAGACGTTCTCGTATGTCCACAGCGTTCCATCCGGTGCTCCTTCAGAGAGCGCGACGCCGTGCTCGTAGGGGATCACTTGGTCCGATGGTCCGTGTAGAACGAGCACCGGATTTACGTAGGATCGGACGGTGGACAGGTTGTCGAGAGGACTGCGTACCAGGAAAGAGGGTACTAGG
>DPVD01000285.1:0-1749 GCA_003526745.1 Candidatus Latescibacterota bacterium | reverse complement strand
GATGTCGAGAGGACTGCGGACCAGGAAAGAGGGTAATAGGTATCGTTTGCTCATTGCGAGCATGCTCTTGAATGTCGACACCAGAATGAGGGCTGTCGAAGATCGTTCGGCGGCGAGCAGACAGGCGGCGCCCCCGCCCATTGATCGACCGACGATGATGACGTTGTCTGGATCCACATCCTCTCGGGCGACGAGCACATCATACGCGTTCAGGAAGGTTTCCCTGAGAGTTCGCTCGGACGGAGTGCCCTTGCTTCGGCCATACCCGGGGTAACCTATGAGTGCAACAGCCAGCCCGTTTGCCCGAAAGACCTCGAAGCGGTCTTTGAAGAAGTCGATGAGCTCTGCGTTGCCGTGCGCAAAAACCACCAAAGGCGTTGGCCCTGAAGTGTCATCTGTGGGGGGCAGAAACCAGCCCTCAACGGGCAAGTCGTCCACACGAACCCAGAAATGCTCCGCACCGGCGGGAAGGTCAGGTGGCTCGTCTCCTTTGAGGGTGCGAGCACCGGGAAACATCAGGGCGTGCTGGAACAGGTACAGACAGAGGGCATACAGGACGTAGAGGCCGACCAGAGACATAATGATGGCGAGTATGGGGTTGGTCTGAGTCACGAGGCATTTTACGGTGGATCGCACCTTGGCGAAACCCAAAAGGGTTTTGCGACCTGCGGCGTCCTTTGGGGCCGATTTGTGTCGTTTGGCGCGCGCGGGATCACACGGGAGGAACGTTTTGTTCTATGTCCGAGGACCTGAGTCGGTTGGTTTGTTACTGAAAGGATTTTAAACCATTGAATTATATGCAAATAGAGTTTGTTTGTCCCTTCGGGCCTGGATGGCACAGGCCTTGCGTTTCATGAGGGCAGGCCAGCCATAGAGCGCTGTATCCACATCCCACCCGGAAAGCAGCTGGTCTAGGAGGAGCGAGATCATGGCAGTAAGAAGCACAGACAGCGGATTGCTGGACCAGTATTTCCAAGATATTTCGGACTCGAAGCCGCTTGATTCGACGTCCGAATGCGAACTTGCCAGACGGATCCAGCTGGGAGACCGCGATGCCCGGAACCAACTCGTTAGTGCGAACCTGAGGTTCGTCGTGCGGCTTGCGACGGATTTACAGGGTTGTGGGATGGACCTTGAGGATCTGATCAGCGCCGGTAACGTCGGTCTTATCACGGCTGCCGAACGGTTCGACCCAGAGCGTGGAGTCAAGTTCATCACCTACGCTCTTTGGTTGATCCGCCAGGCGATCCTGAAAAGCCTATCCCAAGACACGCGGACCGTTCGCCTGCCGGCGAACCGCGTCAAGCTGCTGAACAGCATCACGCAGATTTCGCGAGAGATTCAACAGAAGACTGGTGTGGAGCCGGAGGATGCAGATGTAGCACAGATTCTGGAGGTTCCCGTCGATCGCGTCCGTGAGATGCTGATGTGGTCGCGTGAACTCGCTTCGCTAGATCAACCGACTTCGGGCGAGGACGCTCAGGCCCGGATGCCCCTAAACGTGATCCCCGACGATCGGCAGGTCGCACCTGACTACGAGGTCAGCGACGAGTCGGATCACCAGCAGCTCGTTATGGCACTCGCCTCACTCGAGGACAGAGAGGCCCACGTGATTCGCGAGCACTACGGGCTCGTGGATGACGATCCCAAGACACTTGGAGCGATAGGCAAGAACGTGGGGCTGACCAAGGAACGGATTCGACAGATCAAGGAGAAGGCTTTGCGGAAGCTGCGGCACCCGAGACATCG
>DPVD01000065.1:0-3057 GCA_003526745.1 Candidatus Latescibacterota bacterium | reverse complement strand
CACCCGCGGCACCTTACAGACCACCAGAATCGATCGTGCTTGTGATTGAGGTGAGCAACACGAGAGACGTGCGCTCTTTTTTGTGGCAACGCTACTCAATGCGTTTCGAACAAGGTGGCATAGTGGCGGTACCAGTCGCTCTGAAAACGGAGGAGAGGATCGTACTCTAGCTTTTTCTTCAGGAAAGCCGGGAATTTCGGGTAGCACGTTTCCACTTGGTCTCGTGTAGCCCACCGATGGTAGGTCAGAAAGAATCGACCGCCATGCTCGATAACACGCTCAATGATTCGGCGAAAGTCGTCGCGCGCTTTGTTGATTCCCTCTGCCGTATGCGTAACGTGAAGATTGCAGACTATACAGACAGAGCACTCCGTCGCCCACGGAAGAAAACTCTCCGAGTCCTGTTCCACGAATCTGATCGTCCCGTAAGTCATATCCACCTGGTGCTTAACAAAGTCTCGCCGCACGTCGGCCATGAAGGGAATGAGCGAGTTTCGTGTGACATAGACCTCAGTGATCACCTCTGTCTCTCGGTTCCCAGCCACCGCTGCGCTGTATCCCTCAAACACGTTTGACAGCTGGTGCATATCAGACCAATAAATCTGGCCTGACGTTCCAAGGTAGAACTGTTGATAGTGACTAAACGCTTTCTCTTTGTCGCTTCGCGCCAGTCGATACAGCTGTGCCCAATCTGCGCCTGACATCTGCTTTTGTTGTCCTGACTCAGGCCTGCCGTCAGCGACTGGTTTGTAGCACGAGAATACGCCGGGATGACATTCTTCATCTCCGTGGAGACTGATCGAGTACTGACAATCGCCATAGAGAAACCCTTCCTGAAGAGCTGCATCGATTCTAGGGAGTAGATTGCGAACGGCAATCACTTCGACCATCCGCTTTACTGCCTGCCTTGGGACAAGACGAAGCGTAACGTGTGTCACCACTCCAAATAGTCCATAGCCGCCTATGGCAAGTGAAAAGAGTTCGGCATTGTCTTGTCGACTACAAACATGGGTCTCGCCTGAATGGTCAATGATCTTGAACGATTCGATATCACTGATAAACGGTGGGAATTTGAGACCTCGGCCATGGATGTTGGAGGACAACGATCCTCCGATAGAGACATTGTCGATCCCAGTCTGCTTTTGTCGTACGGCCCAAGTGACCCCGTCACCGCTTTGGTTAGTATGCAAATACCTGATCAGCTCAGGCCACATTAAGCCGCTCTCCACCTCGATCAAACCTTGTTCTCGGTCAAAAGCGGAAACTTTGTTGTACGACCGCATGTCGAGACAGATCGTGTCTGTCCCGAACTGTTGCCCACCCATCGAGTGCCGTCCACCTGCGACCGACATCGGCACATCCAACGTCGCCGCCAAGGCGATCGCCTCACGAATCTCCACTTCTGAGTGAGGCACAATGATCGAATGCACATTCGTGGCATTTAATTGAGATTGAACATCGTTAACTTCTGGCATGTTCGTAATCCGCACATTGCTACGGGTGAGTTTGTACTTGTGCAGCCAAAGCAATATTTTCACCAACTGCAAGAACCGCACTGTGGTTGGCTTCTGTTAGAAACCTGGGTCGGAGTTCTTTCGAAGTGCAGTGCTCCTGCAGTCTAAAACCAGCGTCACCCAGAAAAGCAGACAAGGCCGCTGGCCTAATGCCCCAGGTAAAACGCTCTTTTCTGAGAGCCAGCCACAACAGAGTCGCTGGACGCGTGTGCTGAAAGTGATATTTCTTTGGTGTCGCTTCTTGCATATATGTGAAGAGAAACTTCGATGTCTGATTTTGAGCGGCAATACAAGAGAGCAAAGCTCGAATCTTCAACTCATCCAAGTACATGGTGAGTCCTTCGGCGATAAAGAGGGTGGCCTCAGTCGGGTCATATGCGGGGGACTGCGAAAGAGCTGAGGTGAGACTTTCCTCCGATAAATCTGCCGGAACGAAATGGCAGTGCCCTATTGGAAGGCGGAACTCTTCAAGGGCAGCCCTCTTAACCTGCTGCGTAGCGGGGTGGTCGACCTCAATGACACGACAACCTGGTATCTCCGCCGAGAGGCGGAGGCTAAGTGTGTCGAAGCCAGCCCCGATCACAACGAGCTGTCGTACTCCTTTCGTAAGAATCTCGCGGGCAATAGACTCGATGTATCGTTTCCGGATTAGCTGATGCAAATAGATGCCAGGTATTGAGACTACCTGCATTAATTGGGCTTTGCAGAGAAGCAGCCTGCGTGCGGCATCGGCACCAAAGATGCTCCGATCAATCTCCAGGCGTCTGGTGATCTCAGCGGTATATCTGGCCAGTTCGGGAGGCACTTCTCTCTTGAGGTGCGGCTGCTGTGACACCCAGTAGATGCCGTTTGACACAAATCGTGCGGTCTGACTGGCCTTGTTGGGATTCATTTGGAATGAGGAAAGGACCGCGCTCGGACCACCGGACTACCCAGCTACCCAGATAAGGATCTAGGACGGAACACGGAACCGCGACTCGGTACAGGTGGCGGCATCCACGACGTCGGCCACGCGGCGCTGCAAGGCCACGAACTCCTCGTCGCCGAGGAGGATCATGTTGAAGTCTTCGCGGCTGGTCTGGTCTGGGTGCTGCTCGGTGAAACGGATCTGGTCCACCGGAACCTCGAGTGACTGAAAACCGGTCATCCATCGTCCGGTCTGCGTGGTCAACTCGGCGCCGGGATAGCGCTCGTTAACAAGCGTCACCATGTCCCTCGCCAGACGATCGGCTTCTGCCTTTCCACCGGGAAGCACGTTGCACACACGTGAGAACACGAACGCTCGGTCCGCCTGTGCAGCGGCAACAGCCATCACGGCCGAGACGGCAATCAGTGTAAGCACGGCTCGCGCGGCGTGACGACGCCGCCAGATCTCAGTCATATCTGGCCTGTCGCCCGATCATAGCTGCAGAGACGTCGCTGACCCGCACTGAAGGTCCGACTGCGCGCTGGCGTGGGCAGCCTCCCCATCTCCGCGAAGTAGTACACAACCACGGCGTCCAGATACTTCGGAGACGGCATACTCCCCCTGAAACGAGGCTAG
>DPVD01000362.1:0-6679 GCA_003526745.1 Candidatus Latescibacterota bacterium | reverse complement strand
TCGTCGCCCATCAGCAGGATGATGTTGGGCTGATCTTCAGCGTGAAGCAGTGACGGTGTGAGTAGGCTGATTCCTGTTGCGGCCCCAAGGAACTGACGGCGAGTGAGGGTCTCTCTACAGGCCATGGGCGAATCTCCAACCCTTCCAGATGTTGTCGGGTGTCGTCGGGATGTCGCCATGGAAGTGCCGGGTGTCAACCCACCACTGATGGTTTGGCCCAGGCCCGTGAACCAGGTCGTCAAAGAAGTCCCGATCGTCCAGTTGGTAGTCGCACGGGACGATCATCCGGAGGATCTGTGGGTCTTGGCCCGCGGAATGATTGACGCCGGCAGAATGGAGAAGTCGTGGATGCCAAATTATGACGTCTCCTGCTTCGCCCGAGAATTCGACGGGAATGATCTCGTGTATGGCGGCATCTCTGGCGATCGCATACCCTTCTGCTTGGTCGTCGCGGATTGAGCCGCTCTGGACGGTATCCCAGTAGGGATGTAAGCGGCGATGCGATCTGGGCCACACAGTGAAGCCGCCGCATTTGGGTGGCACTGCATCCACAAAGACCATGGCGTTCAGCTGGCCGGCGGTATAGTCGAGGTGAGGTGCGAGTTTCCCTGGCGTGCCCGGTGGTTTAGGGAATTGGCAGTAGACGCCACGTACCCGTCTAGCCCGCTTGATTGGTTCTCCGATGAAAAGCGATACGAGGGTTCTCATCCTTTGGTTGTTGGCGATTCCGTCCAGAAAGAACGGTTCGGTGCCGATTCCTTCGCGCGATCTCATCTTCCAGCTGTCCCCCTGGATCTGGCCGACTTGCTCATCCTCTTCCGTCCATTTGTCGACCGGCGAGCCGACCCAGGACTCGAGATCGTCACGTCGGAACAGATCCCGTGGGACGTTTTCCCAGACGTAGTCGATGATTCGCTCGAAGGCTTCGGGTTCGTCAAGGAAACCGCGCTTGAGCAGGAATCCGTTCTCCTTGAAAAAGTCGATCTCTGGATCGCTCAGGGAAGCTTCGCCATTCGTGAAATCGGGGTCGGTAAAGACTTCTGCCTCACGGATCACAACATAGTCGGCGAGAGGTCGGTGCGCTGCGTGCCGTTCGCGATTCATTCTTTCTCCAATTGGTGTTCGGTTCTTGTGTTGTCGTTGAACTTGAGGCGTATTTGGAATCAGTTAGGATGCGGGTGAGACCAGGCCAAACAGGATAAGTGTGACCACGGGGAAGTCCAGCAAGACCCACCGACCGTCCCGGCTCGATGTCTTGATACTGGTGTCGACCTTCGCTGTTCCTGCAAGCAACTAGGCGTCGCCCACAATCATACCTATTGCGATCGCAGAAGGCACTGTGGTCCTGACCAGAAGGCTGATGTGAGCCCCCGACCCCAGATTCGCGGGCCCCGGCAGGGACCTCTATGCCTGGCTTATGCACGTCTCAGAATCGACTCTTTTCTCCATACGATCTATCTTTTTCGGGTCACGCTCACATCTGCTGGCTCACAAGGTCGTTTGTAGTATCATGCCGGTCAACCGAACCCTTTAGGGCCGTCCTGGTAAAACGGACAAGAGACGACTGAACAAGCAAACGCTAGTGCGCCAGATCAGTTCAAATGAGAACTGGGCACCATTAGAGTGGTGATATTGGACCTATGACGGACGAACAGATCGATGCATACGAACGCGATGGCGCGGTTACGATCGACTCGCCATTTACCGAGGGGGAGCTCGATCGAGCGGAGGCGGCGTGGGACCGGTTGAAAGCCAGTGGAGATAAGGCCTACACCGATCCGGACTACGTGGATGTGATTCAGCACCCGTATTTCGAAGAGGTGGCGAAGAAGGTGTTGCAAGCGGAGGGTGTTCATCTCTGGTGGGGTTTGTCGCCACACGAGCGACCGGTCTGGACAAAGCCGGTCGACGCGCCTGAGGTCCAGTGGAGAAACGGGACACACGTCGACATTCAGGCGACGTGGGAAGACTTCACGGCCATACCGCGCCGAATGCGGGCAGAGCTCTGGTTCTGGGTCAACGATGTGCCCGAGCACAGAGGTGCTATGCGTATTCTGCCAGGTAGCCATCGCCTGATCATGGAACACTGGAGCAGGATCCTGACGGACGAGCACAAGAAAGAGCTACCTCGTGTTCATGGGATTCGACCCGAGCCGAAAGAGAACGATCCTGCCTACCCTGAGCACCTGTCAGATCTGACAGGTATGTCCTGGCTGGAACAGAAACCGATACCCTGCACGGCGAAGCGTGGCCAGATCCTCGTTCTGTGCAGCGCCGGGTTACATTCTGCCTGGCAGAATCAGGACAGCATTCCCAGGAAGGGCATGGGTACCGCGTGGGCGGCTAACGGAGTGATCTGCGGACTGCCGAAGAACCAGCGCAATGCCCTGATGGAATACCATCCTAAGCTGCGAGAGAAGCTAAGTCCGGATCGGGCCCATATCGTCCCTGAGACATTCGACTGGGTGACCGAAAGCAATTACGAGCCGAGATGGCCGGAGATGTTCAAGGACTGACAACTCGAAGAGGACGACTCGTGACGAACTCGACTTCGTATAATAACTACTTCGATACGGATGACATCGACGGAGCTCTTGCGTGCATGGATAAACACGGATACTGCGTCATCCGGCAGATGATCGATCAGTCACTTGTGGATGAATTGAAGGTTTCGATCGACGACGTACTCGACCCCGATCGAGATCTGCCTGAGGCCTCCAACCGATATCACATGATGCTCGCCGAGGCCTGTCCATCGCTCTGGAAGCTCGTCCAGCACCCGCAGTATCTGAACTACGTGCAGAAAGTTCACGGGACCGCGGATTTGTGTCTCCACCGATCTGCCGCGATTCTCCGGACGCCCGGTGAGCAGATGGGACGTTGGCATACGGATCACCGAGGTCACATCGATCCACCCAAGGGGCCGAATGACGTGCTGAATCGGTTCAACCTGCCGAGTGGGAGCTGGTTCTACCTGAACGGCAGCCATCCCGACCGCAGCGGAATCGCCGTGATCGAGGATTCGCACCTCCCCACCTGGCCGGGGCCAGAAGGCTTCGAGCTGACGCCGGATCGCTCCACCTTCCACCGGATCGGCGAAGCCGAGGACGCCGGCTGTAACGACATGGATGTCCCTGGCTGTGTGGCTGTCGAAGCGGATCCCGGTGATCTGATCTGTTTCGCGGCGCTCACGTATCACACAAACATGGAAACCCACGAACGTCGCTACTCGTGTGGGATCGGATTCAGGCCGAAGTCAATCCGGATCGCTGCGCCTTGGCCGCTCCCGCAGTCTGCGCTCGACATGATCGAAGGGCTGCCCGCTCACCTCCGGAAATACGCCGACGGATACACAAGCTTTGACCGAGAGTGGAAGCCATAGCCGGACAATCGGTCGAGAATCTTAAATCGAAGATTGGGAATGGAGAAACATGGCGTTCGAGTTCAGTGATAGACACATCGAGACATATCAGACACGGGGCTATACGGTCTTCGAGCAGATTTTGCCGGCAACACTGATAGCAGACCTGCGACGGGTGACCGATCAGGCTCGCGAGATGGCGAGGGACGAGGGGGGGGCGCAAGCCCAAAGGATTCAGCCGATCGCGAATTACGATCTGGAGGCACAGCCGTTCAGGGACTACGCGGATTTGCCTGAACTTGTGGATGCCCTTTCACGCGTCTTGACCCCAAGGCATCGGCACGGGGATCTGGAGTATTTGGGTGTGCTCTTCGAGCCGCGCGATCTGCCATGGGCTACGCACTGGCATCGAGATTGGCGGGACAACGTCGCAGGTTTGCCGCTGGACATGTGGGACGAAGTGTTCGCGGACATCGATTACTTCAACCAGATCAACTGCGCGCTGTATGAAGATAGCTCTACCTGGGTCGTGCCGGGCAGTCATCTCAGACGAGACCTTCCTAGAGAGATCGAGAGGTTTCCGGACCGACCGGTTCCGGGCCCAGAAGTGGACGGGAAGACCTACGAAGAGCGGGAACGAACATGTCTCACATACTGCCAGAGCATGCCCGACGCCGTACAACTACATCTGGAGGCAGGCGACTTTGCCCTGTATCGGAATACGCTCTGGCACATCGGGAACTATGTTCCGCACAAGAAGCGCGCGACGTTGCACGATGGACCCAAGACACCCGAGTTCATTCGATTCATAGAAGAAGCGAGAGAGATTTCTGTGAAGCGACGTGAAGCCGGGCACGGGATGGAGAACCCGAACGCGTGAAATCGTATGTCTACACTAGCGGTCAGGATGGCTACGATACTTATCGGATTCCGTCGATCCTCCGCGCTTCGAATGGCGACCTTCTGGCGATTTGTGAAGGTCGTCGAAACTCTCCTCGTGATCACGGCGATATCGACCTGCTAATAAAGCGATCGACCGACGACGGGGAGACTTGGTCAGACCAGCAGGTGATCTACGGTGAAGAAGGAGATATCACGATCGGGAACCCCTGTCCTGTGTTGGATCGCGAGACTGGTGTCATCTGGCTGCCCTTCTGCCGAGACAACAAGGATGTGCTTGTCGCAAGCAGTAGTGATAACGGAGATACGTGGTCTGCGCCGGTCGATATGAGTGGTACCTGTTCGCATCCTGATTGGGATTGGTATGCGACAGGGCCGGGTGTCGGAATCCAGCTGACTAAGGGTCCGAACAAGGGTCGCCTCGTGATCCCGTGCGATCACCGGACAGATGGTGCCTATGGGAACGGGTCACACACGATATACAGTGGCGATCACGGGGAGACGTGGCATTTGAGCGAGCTGATCACACCGGGAGCGAACGAATGTCAAGTCGCCGAACTGTCGGACGGTAGGCTGATGATGAACATCCGTATGCAGACCTACAGTCAAGGACTGCGTGGTGTTGCTCTCAGTGGAGATGGCGGCGGGACGTGGTCCGACATTGAACACGATGCGCAGCTTCCGTGCCCCAAGTGTCAGGGTTCTCTGATCGGCGATGGAGAGCAACTGCTCTTCTCAAATCCCGTTCCTCCCAAAGATCCGAGTCCGGATAAGGGCGAGCGGGTAAATCTGGTGGTTAAGCAAAGCAAAGACGATGGTCGAACGTGGGAATCGTGCGAAAAGCTTCACGCAGGGCCGGCGGCATACTCGTCACTTGTGTTCCTCGGGGGCGGACAGGCAGCCTGTCTGTTCGAAGGAGGGCAGGATGAGTTCCGTGAGCACCTCGTTTTCTCTCGGTTCACGGTGTGATGATTTCTCAGATGTCCACGGAGAGAATCAGACAGTTTCGGGAGGCAGGGTTCTGTCTCGTCGAAAAGCGGATGTCCGAGAAAGGTGTGCGGGCCATTATGGATAGGGATGATGGCTATTGATTCGAGCGATCTCCCGAATTGCGTGATGAACCCGCATCCTACGGATGATCGTTTCCTGCGATTCCTCAAGCTGCCGAAAATCTTGGATGTTATTGAGAAGCTGGTGGACGAACCTGCGCTCGTCCGTGCCTTTCTAGAAGTCGTGGATCAGATGCCCGGCACCCGGGAACCAGATGAAATCTACGAGCATGCCGACCCCGACCCCGACACAGTAGCCGACGACTGTTCCGTAGAAGAACGGCTTTGCCATCTCGTACGCTGCCGGTCCTCCTAGACGAACGATCAACAGTTTTGCCGCCCAAGTGATGAAGATGCTCAGTGCGTAGAATTGGAGACCGATCGTGTTCTGGAAAGCCAGACCAAGCGGATGTAGGGGCCACCAAGTGACGCGACTCCTGACCAGGGCCAGAATCGCAGCTTGCACACCTCCCAGCAGCCAAACACTCATTTTCTGAGGATCAAAAACAGTCCGCTCTGAGTCGGACAGGGCTGCTGCCGTGCCCCCGAAGATGCCTAGTGGTCCTTCCCAAACGGTCCACGAACGGAGGAGCAATGCTCCTTCCTGGTAGCAGAAGTAGATGATGGTGGCTGCGCACACGCAGAAGCCTGTCGCGAACGCGGCGACCAGTGCCGCGTGCCCGATCCCGCGCCCCTTCTTGACGATGTCCATCAGCTTGAGGTGATGGGTAAGCGTCTGCAGCGTCTGGATCCGTGTACCCCCGAAGAGCATAGGACTGTCCGCCAGCCTTAGGGCCACCAGGTCGCTGGTGCCCATTGTCGCAGTGCCTGAGACGATCCGGACAAAAGCGCCGCCCTTGTTCCAAACTGGAAACAGGTATCCGAACCCACTTGCGGCGATGTATTTGATCGAAGCGAAGTAGCTGATGAACATCAGGATCAGCTGTGCCATGGCCAGCGGCGGGCTCATGCCCAGACTTACGAGGAATCCGAAGGCATAGACGACGCATACGCCCAGTCCCAGGACAGCCAGCCGGTATGGGATCGGTCCGTCCCCTCGGTGCCCCAGCCGGCAGGCATCCCAGACGTCGCGAAGATGTCGACGGGCGGTCCAAACCGACCAGAGAACGAGAACGGTCATGGCGCCGTGACTCTCGAGGTTCACAATCTCGGATCCCTTCGACGGTTGCCCTGCGACTCCGATCGTCAGGCCCGTGCGGGCGATGGTGCCGACTTTGACCATCGAGAGCAAAGCGAAGAACCAGAAGCTGAAGAGCAGATCAAGACTGCATAGGTAGCTCAGCCCGATAACGGTTGGGAGCACGCGTATGAAGAAGGGAGGAAAGCCCCGCGCAAAGTGGAACATCTT
>DPVD01000278.1:0-5162 GCA_003526745.1 Candidatus Latescibacterota bacterium | reverse complement strand
CTCCGGGACCGCTCGATCCGTGAAACACCATTGATTCCGCAGGCGTGGCATATCGACACAGCGTTTGTCGACCAGGCGGTGGAGAAGCTCATGCGAGGTCCGACCTCGACGATCGTGTCTTCTCTGGATAACTGGCTGGACTCCGTCAATGCATCGGGATCGTAGGTCTCTCCGAGGAGCCAAGTAATCTGGAATCGTTGATCTTCGCTCAGAAGTTCGGACTCGATGTAGTAACACACTTCGGTCTGTAGCTCAACAGCGCCTTGTGACATCGCGTTGAATCGTTGCTCGATCGTCCGTCTGTGGCTGTCGCCCAAGCCTGGGCGTCTGTAGTAGGTCAGAAGGCTCATGGAATCTCCGGACAGATGGTTTAGGAAGCAGGCATCGTGTCAGAGGATACTCCAAACAATAGTATGTGAGAAATTTATGATTTTGATTCTATCGATAAAATTCTAGAATGGATAATGGGGCCCGTTTGGTTTGACACCGTGGGGCACTGGCGAATATCTTGGCCATTGTCGGTTTAACCACCGCACCTTAGATCTTCAAGGGCGACTTGGGGAGGGAGCTCTTGAGGATCTGTATTGTTGTATGCAAAAGGCCACCGGAAACCCGGTGGCCTTAGCTTTGTGTTTCCGTCTGTACCTTGAGCTCCGTCGCGCGGAGTCTTAATGGCACCACTAAGACTCTTTGTTAAAGAGTCAACACCCCGCGGTTGATTTTTCCGGCTAACATGTCCGCATAGACTTCATTAATCTCTTCAAGAGGGGACTGACGTGAGACCAACTCGTCGAGCTTGAGACGACCGGCTTTGTAGAGTTGGATGATCTTGGCGAAATCTCGATGATAGTTGCCTGTGCCATAAAAGCAGCCGAGTACGCGAGTTTCCTGATGGTGCATCCGAAAAGTGTCGAACGTTACCCTAGCGTCGTGCGGGGCGACTCCGACCAGAGTCAACGTCCCACCTCGCCTGAGCGGATAGATGGCCTTTTCCTGGACCATCGGATTGCCCGTGGCGTCAAGGATGTGATCGAATCCACGTCCGCCGCTTAGATCCTTCAGCGCCTGCTCCACGTCATTTTTTCCATCCAGTGTGTGCGTCGCGCCGAACGTGCGAGCACTCTCGCATTTCTCCGGTACCGTATCGATCGCCACGATGGTTTCGGCCCCGCAGAGCGTGGCACCCTGCAAGACGTTTAGGCCGATTCCGCCACATCCGAAGACGGCCACGGTATCCCCAGGTTTTATCTGGGCCGTGTACATGGCAGCGCCGACTCCCGTCATCACCGCACAACCTACGAGTGAAGCGGAGACCACGGAGACCTCCGGATCCAGGGGGACGCACGCCTGCTCTGGAACTACCGCGTACTCTGCGAAGGTGGAGTGGGTGGAGAATTGGGTAAGTGCTTCGCCCTTCAGCCTTAGTCGCGTGGTTCCGTCTAGGGCGGTTCCTTTTTCAAGCCCTGGCCGGAAAGTCTCGCACATGTTCGTGTGTTCTCGTTGACAGTAGAAGCACGACCCACAAGCGGGCATCCACGAAAGCATCACGGGGTCTCCGGGTGAGAATCGGGATACGCCTGGCCCCAACTCTTGGACTGACCCTGCGCCTTCGTGACCAAGCACGGCGGGGAATGACTTCGGGATTTCTCCCATGACTTGATGCCAGTCGCTGTGGCAGGCGCCACTGGCTGCAATCCGAACCAGGATTTCGCCGGGCCCCGGGTCTTGAACCTCGATCTCTTCAATGACGAACGGGCCGCCTTGCTGGTGGACGACCGCTGCTTTTGCCGTTCTCATATTTTCTCTCTGGTCACGGGCTAAGTTGAACTTGTAACCTGTCGCGATTGCGACGACGGTTAGGTGGATCTTACCGGTCCAGTTTTATCCAGTCTGGCCAAATCTTCGAATATAACGATCGCTGGATTCCTCTTACGCTCTCTCCACCGTCTACCACGATGTTTGAACCTACGTTGTAATTACCGGCTCTTGATGCGAGGAAGATAGCCGCCGCTGAAATATTATCCATTTCCCCAATCCTCTTGGAGGGGATTGATTTCTTCATCTCGGCCGTATGGTCCCGAGCTGCCTTGTTAAGGTCGGTCGGGAAATCACCTGGGGAGATCGTGTTTACGTGGATACCTTCCCAAGCCAAGCTATCTCCGAGGAGGCGGTCTAACTGTATGACGCCCGCTTTGCTTGCTCCGTAAGCATAGTTGTATGCCGTGTTGAGCTTGCCGCAGCCATCGATGGAGGCGATGTTGATTATATTGCTTGGAGTCTCGGAAGAGGCGCAGACGCGCAAGTAGGGTAGGAATGCCTGGATCATGAAGAAGACGGATTTGATGTTGAGATCCATGACACCGTCCCAAAGTTCCTCGGTTACTTCCTCAATTTCTCTTCGGCCGTCACTAATCCCAGCGTTGTTCACGAGAATGTCAAGGGACTCCTCGTGCTCGGAATAGGCCTCGGCCAGTGTCTTTATGCCGGCCACCGTGCTAACATCGGCAACGATATACTTGCAGGATCCGATTTTTTTTAGCTCCTCCTGTTTCTCCTTCAGCACATTCTCGCTGCGCGCAACGATGTAGACGCTTGCTCCAAAGTGGACGAAGCCTTCGGCAATCATGGCCCCAATACCCGTCGAACCGCCGGTTATTAATGCGATTTTCCCCTCAAGCGAAAAGAGATCTTTCATCGTTGCTCCTTAGTAATTGATACGTTAGGACTGCACAAGCCTATGCCTGAGGACAGGCATAACAAACAGGATGCGGACTAGGTTCACCAACCGATGACTGAGGTAATTCCATTCCGCGTAGCCACAGACCCAGCATATAGTAATGCTCAGGGAAGGGACCCTCGGAACAAATCACCTACGTCCAGTGTTGCGGACCTGACTATAATTCCCGTATCGGGTCGACTCTCTCCGCCTGGGATTGTGAGGCTTTCCGGGCTCTATGGATTCACATCCAAAGTTAGGATGTGACCGCGATGCTTGGACGGTCAGGACCTGCTGATCGGGCTATGAAAGAACATGCCATAGTGTCTGTTAACCCGACATTAACCTGAAGTTGATGGCATTAGGAAGGTGAAGGACTTATGTGTACTGATCCTATACTTTACGAAATGCATATGCATACCCCATTGTGCAAACACGCGCGTGGTGAACCGGAAGACTATGCCGAAGTTGCAAAGCAACGCGGCCTAAAAGGGATTGTTGTTACCGATCACAATCCGGCAGACGATGACTGGTCTCCGGGTGTTCGGATGAGTATGGCCGAACTCGACACGTACATTGGAATGGTTGATCGAGCGCGTGTAGCTTGGGAGGGAGAAGTCGATATCCGGCTTGGCATCGAAAGCGATTACATACCGGGCATGGAGCCATGGTTGGAGAAACTGCACTGCATGGCGTCTTTCCACCATGTATTAGGTTCCGTGCACCCGCATCTCCCTGATTACAAAACCCGATATTATCACGGCGACATGGAAGCGTTTCAAAAAACCTATTTTGAGCATTTGGCCTTGGCGGCGGAGACCGGGCTTTTTGATACAATCGCCCATCCGGATTTGGTCAAAAATGCTTCACCGCTAGACTGGCATATCGACCGGGCGATGACGTTTATTCTTCCCTGCCTTGATCGTATTGCTAGAGCAGGAACGGCGATGGAACTAAATACATCTGGGCTCAATAAAGCCCTTGCCGAAATGAATCCGGGCACCGAGATGCTTCGGGAGATGCAGAAGCGCAACATTCCTGTTGTTATAGGCGCAGACGCCCACGATCCCTATAGAATCGCACAGAACTTCACGGACGCTTTAGACATGTTGAGCGATGCCGGATATACCCATGTAAGCATGTTTCTGGATCGCGTACGTGCAGATTTACCGATCGAACAGGTTCGAAGCAGCTTGAAAATAACAGCACGTGCCGCAGAGTCTTCGAACAGACTTTGACCAAGAGGTTCTGTGTGACTCGATTCATCTATCTGGCGGACACACATCTAGGTGCCTCCCCATTGGGATACTATCAACAGACGCCGTATCCAAAAAAAGTTGAGGAGATACTCGCTACGCTCGATACTTGGATTCAGCAGACAGGCGACATCGATTTTCTCATTCATGGGGGCGATATGGTCGATTTCGTGTCTGAAGACCAGATCCGCCTAGCTGCTGATTTATTTCAGCTTTCGATCCCCGTCTATCTGTGTCTGGGTAACCATGATTTGACAGCCGAAGATAGCCTCAGTCAGTGGTTGGCTGTCGCGCCAGAATTCTTCCCTGGTGGCTGTCCTGAGTATCTCATTGAAACTCAGGACGGGGGAATATATGTCATGCCCAATCAATGGTGCGAGACGCCGTATTATTGGGGGAATGTACAGGATCCACAATTTTCTCACGATCAACAAACAGGCTTCGAAGAGAACGTGTCTGTCTCATCAAGAAACTTACGGGTATTTGTGACGCATAGCCCTGTATTCGGACTACCCTCCGGTCAGACCAAATTACCCGGGCCGTTACACGAACCGGACGTGTCGTTTTCACGCTCTGTTCGCAGTTTGATTGCTCCATGCAATGGTGTCCAATGCGTAGCCGGAGCTCACAATCATATGAATATGCACATCGAAAAAGCAGGCATCCATTACGTAACTGTGAGTGCCTTTGTTGAGTCACCGTTCGAATTCAAGCTCTTCGAGATGCACCCAGATCAACTGTCGATGACAACGATTTCTCTCAGGGAACATTTACCGTTCATGGCGGGATACGACGGGGAGAAAATGTTCGTGCAGGGCAGGACAGTTGACAGGTCATTCAAACAAAACTAGTTCTCATTAAAGAGAGCTGTTCTTGGATTCCACACGGATCAGACAGTCAAGTGATAGCGTAAACGTTTTTCTCCAATCGTTAGACGGTCGTTCCTATTAGCCACAATGCCCTAACTCTGATGCTTCCATTCTTTCACCCTTTTTTTCTGGCCAGCGCAAGAAATCCAATTAACATCCAAAGTCACCCAAAGTAGACCATTTTTACCATAACTTTGGGTGAAGTTTGGGTGACAACCGGGAGGTCAGGACTCCCTCCTTCACGAAGTGCTTCATCATCGGGGTGATGAAGCCGTCCATTCCGTATGCGATGATCTTCTTTGACATCGGTCTCATCCGGTC
>DPVD01000424.1:2329-2668 GCA_003526745.1 Candidatus Latescibacterota bacterium | reverse complement strand
GTTTGTGCAATCCCGACCCGCTGACGCATACCGCCCGAGAACGTTCCGATTTGGTCGTCGATCCGGTCGAAGAGATTCACTTCTTCCAGGATTTCTTGCACTCGACGCGAACGCTCGGCCTCTTTTCGGAACCCTTCCAGAAGGGCTCGGTAGGTCAGATACTGTCCGGCCGTCAGGTGATTGTAGAGCCCGAAGTGTTGGGGCAGGTATCCGATCAGCCCGTTCGTTGTCCGAAGCTCGGACAAGTTCCGTCCGTTAACGAGGACCGACCCATAGCTCGGTTCGAGAACCTGCGTTAGAATCCTCATTAGCGTCGTCTTTCCAGCACCATTCGGACCC
>DPVD01000424.1:0-2038 GCA_003526745.1 Candidatus Latescibacterota bacterium | reverse complement strand
GTCTTTCCAGCACCATTCGGACCCAGCAGACCGAACATTCCCTTCTCGATGGACAGGCTGACACCGGCCAGTGCTTGGAAGGGTGGCGTCTGCACGCCTATCAGGGGCACGGATGCGGCGCTTTTGTACAGACCCCTCCTCAACCACCCGACTCGTCCAGAGATCCTTTCCGGATCGATGCGACCGTCACGAACGCGATCGGCGAGGATAAACGTCAGGATGATCGCCAGAAACAGGACAACTGAAGCGATCGTCACGGAGAGCGTCTGAATCCTGAAGTGAACGGCCAAGAAGAACGCTAACGGCAGGATCCATCTCCACATTCGCTCGATCCGGTCAGAATTAGGTCGAGTGTGCACACACAGGCTAAGCAGACACATCCCAAGGTGCCTCAGATAAGCCCACGTCAGAGCCATTAAGAGGAAAAGCCACAAGGGATCCTCTAGGTAGACGTGGAAGAACCCGAGCAGCACGAGCAGCGGGATCTTCCATTGAAAGCTCTGGCGAACGGATGCTGCATCCTCTAGATCAATACGGGAAACACCCAGACGGTCCGCCCTTCTCTCGAACCGCGCCCATTCCCGTCGGAGGCGTCCGGGTGCGCCGTAGATCTTGGTCAGCGTCCTGAACTCCAGCCGATCAACCGAATCGATCTGAACGGCGCTCGCCTGCCTGCTCCTGTGGACGTGTAGACCGGCCCGTACGACCGTCAGGAACGCCAGCCAGAACGGCAACACGGACAGACCCGTCCAGAACCAGCTCGAGTATCGCTCGTCGACCCAGTAGGCACCACCGGCAGTCATCAGAGTCGCCAGCAAGATTCCCGGCCACCCGATCTCGACCAGCCAGGCCTTCATTCGATCGATCCCGACATAGGCCACGGGGATAAACAGCAGCGTGGACAGCATGGAGACCGCCAGACCGCCGAGGACGGTGATAGCGAAGGGAGGCCAGATCTCGAAATCGCCACCCATCTCGAGCGACAGCGGAAGCACACCTAGCAGCGTAGTAGCCGATGTCATCAAGATCGGCCTCACACGCGACCGGCCTGCCACAAGAACTGCTCGAGATCGCCGGAAACCGCGTCGGGATCGGAGCGATCCGATCGAGTCAATCAGGATGATCCCGTTGTTCACGGCAATACCGAGGAGCACAACGAATCCGAGCAAAGCCATAGGACCGGCCTGCGAGGTGAGACCCGTATCGGTCAGCATCAGGGCCCAACAGGACCCCACCACGGCCGTCGGGAGCGTTCCGAACACGATCAACGGCGCTGAAAGGGACTCAAACAGCGAGGCCAGGATCATGTAGATGAGGAGCCCGGCTATCGCCATCATCCAGTAGTAAATCGTATCTGTATCGGCCGAAATCAGCTCCACCGTCACCCCCGCCGGTATCACCATATCTTGAACGGCAGCCCGGACTCGCTCCCGTGCACTGTCTAGGAGTACTTGGGACTCGGCGACATCCTCCGTAAAACGATACTGCACCGAAATCCGTCGCGACTGATCTGTCCGGATGATCGTGCTCCGACCCTCGTTCGTGCGCACACGAGCCAGCTCTTCAAGAGGTGTGAACTGCCCACCAAGCGTCTGCACAGGAATCGTTCGGATACCCACGAGGCCAGGCCCATCGGCATCCGGGTCTTCAGTCGTTCGAAGATCGATCGGTGTCTCCGTGCCATCTGGATTCAAGTAGGCGACGCGAGTCTGAAAACCTTCCGGGTTCGCCGACTCGACAGCAGACAACACATTCGTGGTTTCGAGCCGCCGATCGAACAGGGCAATCGGGTCAGGAATAATCTCAAGCTCGGGCGAACTCCGTTCGACATCTGCCCGCACGCTATTCGCATCGATCTCATCCATATCTTCGAGACGGTAGGACAGATCGTCGGCGACCATCCTTAGGACCGTGAAGTCGTACCCGCGGATCACCGCCTCTTCTGAGGCCTGTCCCGTCTGCAGGCTGAACCCACCACCGCCTCGACGTCTACCACCGCCACCACGTCCACCACTTCCACCACCGCCGAAACCACCTG
>DPVD01000077.1:0-5103 GCA_003526745.1 Candidatus Latescibacterota bacterium | reverse complement strand
CCCGGAAACTTCAGCGCCTGCAGCGTGCACTCCCAGTACTCCTCGAGCGTCTCTCCCTTCCAGGCAAAGACCGGCGTTCCACCTTCGGCGATCGCCGCCGCAGCGTGATCCTGTGTCGAAAAAATGTTGCATGATGCCCAGCGCACATCCGCACCCAATGCCTTCAGCGTTTCGATCAGCACGGCCGTCTGGACCGTCATGTGAAGCGAACCGGTGATCCGGGCGCCGTTAAAGACGTCCTTCCCCGCATACTGCTCGCGAAGAGTCATGAGCCCGGGCATCTCCTGCTCTGCTATGTTCAACTCTCTACGCCCGAACGCCGTCTCCGCATCATCCGCAATCTTGAAGTTCATCCCCGAGTAATCGGGAAGCTCGATATCGTCGACCAGCACCTCTGCCATGATCTCGTCCCTTCCGCTTATCCCAGCTTTTTCGCGTCACGCTTCAGCGCGTTCGCCTTGTCGATCTTCTCCCACGTAAACCCGTCTCCCTTCCGACCGAAGTGGCCGTAGGCGGCCGTAGGAAGGTACACCGGCCTGAGCAGGCGTAGCTTCTTGATTATGCTTGTCGGAGTCAGATCGAAGTGCTTGTAGATCAGGTCCGCCAGGTGGCGTTCCTCGATCCGCCCTGTTCCGAACATATCAACACCGATCGACACCGGCTCTGCCACGCCGATCGCGTAGGCAAGCTGCACCTCACAGCGGTCGGCTAACCTTGCCGCGACCACATTCTTGGCGACCCATCGAGCCGCATAGTGCGCCGATCGATCCACCTTGCTTGGGTCCTTCCCTGAGAAGGCGCCACCACCGTGACGCCCCATGCCACCGTAGGTGTCGACGATGATTTTTCGACCCGTCAGCCCCGTATCGCCGTGCGGTCCTCCGACCACAAATCGCCCCGTCGGATTAATGTGATAGACCGTATCTTTGTCCAAAAATCGGGCGGGAATCACCTTCTGGATGACCTGTTTGACCATGTCGTTGGTGATCCGTGAGTGTGAAACCTTGTCGTCGTGCTGTGTAGATATGACAACCGTGTGCACCCGTACGGGTTTGTCCTTCTCGTCATACTCGACCGTGACCTGCGACTTCGAGTCCGGCCGCAAATAGGGGATGCTCTTGTTCTTCCGGAGCTGCGCAAGCTTCTGAACCAGCTTGTGCGACATCATGATCGGCATAGGCATAAGCTCCGGAGTCTCCCGGCACGCGTAACCGAACATCATCCCCTGATCCCCCGCACCCTGATCCTCGTGTAGCCCCTCGCCAGACGACACCCCCTGCGAGATGTCCGGTGACTGTTGATGAAGGGCTACAAGAACACCGCACGACTGGTAATCGAACCCGTAGTCCGAATCCGTATAGCCAATACGCTTGATCGTGTCACGTACAAGTACTGGGACATCAACTAAGGCCTTGCTCGTCACTTCTCCGGATACGATTACCTGCCCGGTTGTTACAAGCGTTTCGCAGGCCACACGAGATCGCGAATCCTGCGCGAGCATCGCGTCGAGAACGGCATCCGAAATCTGATCACTGATCTTGTCCGGATGTCCCTCGGACACGGATTCTGACGTAAACAGCCTCCCCATAGGTGTCCTCACTAAGAGCTTGGTTGAGCCTGCGGACCACCCGCGGCTCTTGCCTAGTACAGCATGACTTCCGATGAATCGCCGACGTTGAGCTTCCGAGCGCCTGCCTCCACAACCGCGTTGTCTCCGATTAACGACTGATGGAGGAAACACCGTTCGACCTGCGCATCGGCTCCCACGATCGAGTCTTTGATGATCGAGTTCGAAATCCTAGCGTTCTCGCCGACCGACACGTGCGGTCCGACGACCGAGTTAGTCACAGTCGCAGAATCTGCGACATAGACAGGCGGAATAAGGATCACGCCATCTCGCTGTGTCGGCTCCGGCAACCTGCCCAGCAGATGCCGGTTTGTCTCGAGCAGCGATTCGGTCACGCCGCAATCGAACCAGTTGTCGACCGGAAACGCATGAAGGTGCGACCCCGCATCGACCATCATGCCAAAGGCGTCGGTGATTTGAAACTCACCCCTCGTTCGCTGACCCTTTGCGATCATCTCTTCGAGACACGCAAACAGCCGGTCACTGTCGCGTATCAGATTCACGCCAACCATGGCCTGATCAGACACGTAGTGATCCGGCTTCTCGACAACACCGACTATATGCGAGCCTTTTAGCTGCACGACACCGAATCGGCTCGGGTCCTCTACCTGACACACACCTATCGCGCCATCCACGTCCATATCCGCGATCTGTGTGAGGTCACACTCGAATACCGTATCACCGAACACGATCAGGGTTGGCTGCCCTTCGGCGTGCTCGCGAGCTTGGAACACCGCGTGCCCGATCCCCTCAGGCCGCTCCTGCCGAACGGCGATGATCTCGCAATCCGCATAGCGATCCTTCGCGAAATCAACGATCTGGTCCCCGCGGTAGCCGACGATCAGGGCAACTTTTCGTATGCCAAGACCGACGATCTCGTCGATGATGTGCCCGAGTATCGGCTTTCCGCCGACAGAAAGCAGAGGTTTGGGGGTCGTGTGAGTATGGGGCTTGAGCCGGCTTCCCATACCGGCAGCAGGGATGATCGCGCAACCATCGGTGAGGTTCATCTATAACGCTCCGACTGACCTATTCGACACGAACCGCCTCCTCGTCGAGAAGCTTAGCCAGCCGGGATTTTATCTCGTCCTTCGACTCCAGCTTTAAAGCCTCCTCGGCGATTGCCTCCGCCTCGGCAGTCGTGATCGAGCGAATCGCCTTCTTCACGCTGAGCAACGAGGGGGTCGCCATACTCAGACCATCCACACCGAGTCCGTGCAGCAGCACAGCAGAGTGCCGATCGCCTGCCATCTCACCACACACGGTGACGGTCAGGTCTTGCGCGTGCGCAGCCTCCACGACCATCCGAATCAACCTTAAGACACCCGGGTGGAAAGAGTCGAACAAATATGCGACTTTGTCGTTTCCACGATCGACAGCAACGGAGTATTGGATGAGGTCGTTCGTCCCGATACTTAAGAAATCGACGTGGGGAGCGATCTGATCAGCAATCATGGCTGCAGCGGGAACTTCTATCATCGCACCCACAGGGCAGTCGACGTTGTACGATTCCCCCTTTTTTTCCAGATCCTCTTTCGCTTCATCGAGGACAGCGAGTGCCTCGTGAAGCTCCTCAATCTGGGAAATCATCGGGAACATAATACGCACGTCGCCGAAGTTGCTCGCACGCAAGATAGCCTTCAGTTGCGCCTTGAAGTAGTCGTGGTTCGCGAGCGACACGCGGATCGCCCGCCACCCCAAGAACGGGTTCATTTCCCTTCCACCCCGATCGATATACGGAAGCTTGTCTCCGCCCAGATCCAGTGTACGGATCACCACGGGGTTGGGTCCGGCCTTCTTTGCGAGCTCCGTATAGGATTGAGTCTGCTCTTCTTCGGTAGGGTGTTCGACTGAAGAGAGGTAGAGATATTCGGTTCGGAAGAGCCCGACACCCTGCGCACCAGTCTTCAGCCCCTGTTCGATCTCCGCGGGGAGCTCGATGTTCACCATCATCGTGACCGGCGTGCCATCCTGCGTCTCCGAAGGGAGATCAACCAGGCAGGACAGGTCCTCCTGGCTTTCCCGGATCCGAGCTGCCTCTTCACGATACGAAGCAAGCGTCCCTTCATCCGGGTTGATGATGACCCGACCACGCGTCCCGTCTACAATCGCCGTATCGCCCCCTAAGAACGCGTCAAGCACGTCCCGGACGCCGACAACTGCCGGTATCTGAAGACCACGGGCGATGATCGCGGTGTGCGAGGTACGACCACCGACCTCAGTGCAGATCGCGAGCACGTGCCGTGACCGGATCTGGACCATGTCCGCCGCCTGCACATTCTCAGCCACGACGATCGCATCGTAGGTCAGTTCATCTAGGAAAGACTCGTCACGTTGACACAACTTGCCCATCACGCGCTTCTCGACTTCCTGGATATCCGACTTGCGGGACCTGAAGTAGGCATCCTGGATCGCGTCGAAGCGACGTTCCACCTCGCGAACAGTCACACGGTATGCATACTCAGCGTGGTATCGGTAGGTACGGATCCGGTCGATCGTCGGCTGCGTCAGAGACTGGTCGCCAACCATGAGGAGGTGCGCATCGAATATCTGCGCGTGCTCTTTCCCAAGCTTCTCCTCGACCTGACCTCGGACAGCCTGCAGATCGTCAGAGACTTCTTGTATTGCTCGCTCGAACCTAGCAACCTCCGCATCGACTTGCTGGGCATCAATCTGCCCGTAGTCGATCCAGAAATCGCCTGGATCGTGGATGTAGATCGGTCCCATCGCGATCCCGGGAGATGCGGAGATCCCTCGCAGCTCGGTCATCTCGCGATTCAGCCCGTTCGCCGATCCCATGTGTTCACCATTATTACTCAAGTGCCCTCGTCATCAAACTCACTCTCAATCATTCCAGCGAGCTCCTTCACGGCCTCCGATTCGTCGATCCCGGTTGCGCGCACGATGATCTCCCCGCCCATCTCTGCGGCAAGCATCATGACACCCATGATACTCTTTCCGTTGACCTCGAGACCGTCCTTCTCGAAAGTGATTTCTGCTTCGAATTGTGATGATACTTTGACCAGATACGCCGCCGGTCGTGCGTGGATACCCAGTGTGTTCCTGACTGTTGCTCGGAGTTCGACCAAATCGGCGCAGTAGTTCCTTGAAACGACGGAAAGTGCTGTGTATTCGACGCTTAGGTGCTGTTTCTGGAAGATCCTAACTTACAAGATGAAAGAAAGCATGTCAAGTGAGACGAGCCTCTGAGAGGGCATCCCGGCGCGTAACATTGCCTCCACAACCTCCTGTAAACCTGCAACTTATCGATGCAGCGGCAGCTGCCAGCCTGAGGGCCGCCTCGAGCGGGCGATCCTCGATCAGCCCGGCAATCAACCCCGCCCTGAAGGCATCACCCGCTCCGGTCGAATCAACCACATCGGTCGGGATCGGCCGAACAACTGACGAACCAACCACGGTGTAGACAGCTGCACCTTGGGCACCACGGGTCACGTTCGCAATCTCGACACACTGCT
>DPVD01000019.1:1342-6012 GCA_003526745.1 Candidatus Latescibacterota bacterium | reverse complement strand
CGGGGAAACCACCTGTCCGGTCGAGATCATGGGCATCTCCTTTGGTGACACCGCCATCGTTACCAACCCCGCGGAGCTGTTTGCCGCCTTCGGCATCGAGATCAAGGAGCGTTCACCATTTGACGTGACTCTTGTCGCAGAGTTGACGAATGGATACTGCGGCTATGTGGGAACCGAGAAGGCTTTCGAAGAACAGGGCTACGAGGTACACAGAACTGTCTACACGAGCCGATTGTCGAAGGACTCTGGAAGGAGGATGACGGATAGATCAGTACAAATTCTGGAGGAACTGCACCTGCCTGAATGGGAGTTGACTAAGCGATTACAGTAAGCGAGTTGGAAGCCGGTAGAAAGGACCCGGGTCAAACCGAATTGGGGGCGTTACTGTTCTACTCATTGACGTCCTCTACGAGGAACATGACAACATCGAGCATCCGGGTCTGGTCCTTGCCCAATCCGGGCGCTTCTCGGCGAAGGTTTCGCTTTCCGGCTGCTCGTCATACGGCCGACGCAAACTCTCCAGCAGCTCCCCGATCATCGAAGGATCCCCCTGCTCCGCTTTATCAATTGCGACCTGAGCCAGGTAATTTCGAAGCACATATTTCGGATTCACGCTATTCATCATCGCAGCTCGATCCTCATCGCTGACATCCTGCGACCGAATCCGCTCTCTGTAATTCCGCAACCATATGGAGACTCTTGACATCACCTCCGGTGTCAGTTGCTCTTGGACGTAGTATGAGTCCCTCAAGGGTGCAATCGCCTCACTGTCATCCGTGGGTTCCGCACTCTGCTTGATCTTGGCCAGTCGTCGGTAGAAGATCGTCATGTCCGTCTCAGCGCTCTGCAGGACCGCATGGAGTTCGGACACGAGGTCGTCATCAGTCTTCCGCACATATTCTGCCAGCCCAAGCTTCGCCGCCATCATTTCTCGCGACCCGGCGTCGAAGTATGTTTGATAGGCGTTCACGATCTCTTGGAGCGGTTCCACCTCTTCGATCAGCGGGTAGATCGCCTGACCCAGTTGGAGGAGATTCCAATGCGCGATCTGCGACTGGTGCCCGAACCGATATCGACGGCCTTGGGCATCCGTCGTGTTTGGCGTCCAGTTAGGGTCAAAGTCTTCGAGCCAGCCATACGGACCGTAGTCGATCGTCAGTCCAAGAATCGACATGTTGTCTGTGTTCATAACCCCGTGCACGAACCCGACCCGCATCCAGTGCACGATCATCTTCGCCGTCCGCCGACAGACTTCGTCGAACCACTGCAGATACGTGTCCTTCGAGGGTGCTCCAAGTTGAGGGAAGTCCGTTTGGATCGTATAGTCCACCAGCTTTCGCAGCACTTCGTGTTCCTGGCGAGCCGAAAAGATCTGGAAGTTCCCGAATCGGATGAACGAAGGCGAGACACGACAGACCACAGCGCCCAGTTCTTCTTTAGGATGACCGTCGTAGAACATGTCGCGTACGACATTCTCTCCCGTTGTCACCAGACTGAGCGCCCTTGTCGTCGGAACCCCCAGATGGTGCATCGCTTCGCTACAAAGAAATTCGCGAACCGATGACCGCAATACCGCCAACCCGTCCGCCATACGAGAGTAGGGGGTTGGCCCAGCACCCTTTAGCTGCAGAACCCACCGACGTCCTTCCGCATTCACGACCTCACCAAGGTTGATCGCCCGACCATCCCCGAGTTGCGCCGCCCAGTTCCCAAACTGATGCCCCCCGTAACACATTGCATACGGGTCCATCCCGTCTGCCAGACGGTTTCCACTGAACACCTCTGCGAATGCCGGACATTCGACATAGTCCTGCGGGATCCCCAACTCTTGAGCCATTTCACGAGAGTTCGCGATTAGTTCAGGCTTGGCTACTGGGGTCGGTTGTACACGCGAGTAACACGCACCGGTGACCTGTCGCCGGAAGTTTTTCGTTTCGGGGTCTGCCGGGAGTTCCTGTGTGAATTTGTTGTCGAAGTTTAGTGTTTCGAGCATATCGAAAGGCAAGCCAGTAAAAAGTTAAAGTATACAAACGGAAATCAACTGCAGGACCTGCTTACACACTCTTCACCCCGACTGCCGCGCCATAGCGCGGGCTGCGGTGGGGGTGCCTGGAGCCGCACTCAATGGGGTCGAATGGCTTATTGACGAACGGCCTTAGGCATAAGGCTACAGGAGTAATCACGAGGTCCGCGAACACAAGAAAAATAATAGAAACAGGAGGGGCGCCCAGAGGGTTAAGCAAAGTCAGGAAACCGATATGTTGGATCATTCACACACCGCTCGATTCCAATGCGCATCCGAATCTGCTTACCCGGTGGCACGTGGACCCTGAAATGCACCGCATCGATCTTTACGGTCTCATCCTCCGTCTCTACAGGCGGAGCCGCGTGACTCCCAACTGAGTGTGGATAGTCGCTCGTCAGCCGATTATAGGTGACCTGCGCAAAACGATGCTCGCTCAGCGTACCTGATTGGAGGATTAACGACCGGTCGTGTTGGGCGCTCGTGTTGACCAGGACGATTTCCAGTTCTTCCCTTTCCACACGTTCTACCAGCGCTGCACAGTCAGGTGGGAGCCCAGGGCGTTTCCGGTCTGCATCGAAATAGCGGATCGGAGCCATCAGCAGACCTCCGTTGTAAAGCAACTGTGGTGCACCAAGGGTCAGCTGAATCAGAGCCTCAGTTGTGACGGGATTCAGCTGTTGCCACCAGTGGATATGATTGTCACATATGTTCGTTTCGTCCTGACGAGCCTGATCGCACCGTCGGTAGACCTGGGCCAGGCTCGCCTTCAGAATCTGTACCGGGTAATCCGGGTTGTCGCCCTGCAGGAAAGCGATCCACGGCTGTTCGTGACCGGCATCATCTTTGGCGTGGAAGCTGGTGACTTTGCGCCAGTCGTAGGTCTCCTTGTCGCGAATCTCCTGGATGGTGTCCCAGTCCTCGTCTGCGCCGCATACATTCCACAGTGCAGCCGGATACATTGGCGCCATCGGCTGGTAGTCGAACCATCCCGAGTCCGAGTATCTGTAGGGGACAGTCCATGAAACTGGATCCTCAAGCGCTTCGAACTGAGCGATCCAGTGTTCGCGGAGGCTCATCTTGTCGGAAAGTGCGTGAAGGTCATCCATCTTCCCTAGATCCATAATTTTCCGGATCTGTGTTCGCGGCATTTCGAGATACTTCGGGTCTTTCTTGAGCAGGAAGCACTGGATCCCGGAGATGATAGAAGCCACGGCGATGTTGTAGAACCCATGGGGCCAGGTCCAGCCATACATGCTTCCATACCACTTCCCATCCATATACTGACCGACGATTCCATCGAGACCTACGTTGTCCGGCAGCAGCCCACCGTTTGTTTTCGCACGCTCGATCCACGCATCCACATACTCTAGAAGCCACTCGCAATACTTCTGTTCTCCCGTCATAAGATAGGCGTTCGTTATGAGCGAGCAGACGTGCAGGTTCGTCGCAACGTCACCCTTGCTCATTCGTTCCTTCATGGCCTGGCCCATCCGGGCGGCGAGCTCGGAGTCCTTCAAGTCTTCGATTGTGTCGATTCCCTCAAGGTCCTCGTAGGGTAGCCCATAGACCGCCATCCCTGGTGCGTAGCGATACGAGGGATCGGGTGTGTCATAGAGCCAGCGAGGTCCTTTGCTCCCGTTGTGAGCGCACCGAATTATCTTGTGATCGGGATCATAATTCTGCGCCTCTGGATCTTCGTTCAGGTAGAATCCCGCGAATCGTTTCGCCCGGTCGAGATTGGTTGTGTCATCCGGATCGGCCATACAGAGCAGGTAGAAGTAGATGTAGCTCTCGCTCTGGTGGAACTGATCGTAACCGATCTCATACTCCTTGTGAATGTGCCCGATCTCCTCCATCAACCGAGTCGTTGCGTCCCACTGGCGCTTCCCGAGTTCCAGCAGGTGATCCTCTCCACCGAGCAGATACAGAAGCGGCCAGTTGTAGAAGCTCTCGTAGAAGTCGTCGGCACCGTCCCGAGTTTGGTGAATTCCCTCACGCCAGATGATTCGACCGTCCTCGTCGGTGTATTTCTGGAGGAATGGATAGACTGCCTGTTCCATCTCTGCGATCAAAGCTCGCTGTAGCGCAGCCCACTCGGGGATCTCCGTCAGCGGTTGTGTAGCCCTGATTTCCAAAATTTCCCTCGTAATTGATGAAATCCTATCCGGGTACGCTTCTTCAGCGGAAGCCCATCCGGACTCATGAGTTCGACGTATTGTCGTCCACACCCAGATCTTTAACATAGGCGTGCGAGACGTCGCGCGTCACATAGCCCTCCGAAGCGTAGAGCGCTACCGCCGGCAGGTTCTTCTCACGGCAGTTGAGCCTGGCCATTGTGTACCCTTCTTTGTGCATCTCGTGAAGCGCTCTTCGTAGCAGGTGTCGTGCGATGCCACGTCGACGGTAAGATGCTGCCACATCGACCCATCTCGTGTAGGCTACTGTGTTCAGGGACTCGTCGCTGGCGTAGAACGGTCCTGAGATCGTTCGCACGTTTCCCACAGTTTGCCCTTTAGTTGTCGCTTTGACCCAAAGGTTGGGTCGGTTGTCTTTTCCAATTGTTCGCTCGACGTTCACATCGATGTCCGGTCGAGGATCCGGGAGGGGAGGTGTGTCGATCGGTCGCTCCATCGTCAAGTGCCCG
>DPVD01000019.1:0-1037 GCA_003526745.1 Candidatus Latescibacterota bacterium | reverse complement strand
CAAGTGCCAGTCGTGAGGGCTGTATCCGTGAGATGCCAGGAGACCGGTAACGTGTTCGATGCGCTTTGAAAGAATGCCGATCTTATGGTTGTGGAAGGAATACCCGTGGAAAAGCGGAAACGCATCCGCGTGCGCCCGACCCTCTGAAACGAAGATTTCTTCCGCTTTCTCCAGCAGCACCCGACCCGCATCCACCGCATCCGGAAGGAAAGCCAGATATCGAATTACCCCGCATTCTACCCCTTCATTGTCGATCTCGACTTCACACGCACACAGGTGTGCGAATCCTACCGGCCGCGATCGCTCGAGTGCGACGATCAAGGTCTGCGACCTACTCGACGCCAGCGATTCGTCGTCCGACTCGACCGGTACGATCTTCTTGGAAAATTCGTGCGGAGTGACCGAGTACGAAAACGGCGCCGCCTCAACCGAAGCGCTCCAAATGGTGGCGAGCGGCCCCGAACGAGACAGCGGCCAGGTCTCAATCGTAATCGTCATAAAAGTTAGAAGTACGAATTAGGTAGACACAAAAACACGAAGAATGTGGCGGCGAAACCGACCAGCTGTTTTTAAAGTCAATGTCAACTACCCTCTCCCTGCATCGAAGGTTCCTCTAAATTTTCTCGAGTAGCGATTAGTAAATAGCTACCTGGGAGCGCGGCGACGGCATCTACGTCTTGGGTGAATCGCCATTTTGCAGTGCTGGGGAACTCTTCCAAACGATGAATTCGCATGCCGTTAGTGGCAAGGGCTGTTATCACGTCCCCCAGCGGCCATTCGAAGTTATACTTTGCCTCTCTAGCGTCCTCCCCACCCTTGAAATGTCGCCAGCCACGGTGCGCTTCGGTTTCTCTCCGAGCGAAATAGTTTGACTCGATCACCAGTTGGCCGTTACCGCCTTGAAACAGAACACCTGCAACCGGATGCTCTTCGTGAAGGAGCAGTCGCCCCCCAGGACGTAGAGATGATGCAACGCTCGCAGCCCATCGATCGAGGTCGGGCAACCACGTGATAGATCCACCGCCGGTATGCACGAT
>DPVD01000403.1:0-3412 GCA_003526745.1 Candidatus Latescibacterota bacterium | reverse complement strand
TGGAGACGAAGACGGCATCGATCTCCAGATTTGAGGAATCCGTGTAGGTGGTTTCCGTGGACGAAACAGACGCGATCTTTATGAAGGAGTCTTGAGAGTTCTTGGCACGGAAAATGTTATATTCATTGAGGCCAGTGAGGGACTGCCCCTTAGAGTCCTCTAGCGGAGCATTCCAGATTAGAGTCACGAATCCGCTCGTGACGTCAGCGACGGCCGACAGATCGGTCGGTGGCGCTGGAGGACGGTTGTCTTCGAGGGCCTCGCTACTGACGAAAGTGGATAACTCTGACTGCCGATCGAGGCGGTCGACCGTGCTGATCCTGTAGAAGTAGACGCGGGATAGGCTGAGATCGACTGTCGAATCGACAAATGTCGTCCGCCCGGTGGTCACGAGCGAATCCGTAACCTCTCCCGCCAGCCTCTGGAATCCTTCTATCGCAGCCTGGGAGCGCCAGATACCGTAGCCTTTCAGATCACTGTTGACCACAGCATTCCACTGAAGCGAAATCCTCCCGATGCCACCAACTGCTTGAATATTCCCCGGCGGCGTCAGCGCGTCATTCCCCGAAAAATTCGGATCGATCGGGTTTGTTCTTTCCCTGCCGCACCCGAGCGTAACTACCGCCAACAACGCAATCGCCCAGCTAAATCCTAGACGAGAAACCCGAAAACTCATCTCACACTCCCCGTGAGGCCGGCTCTCCGGCCGTCTAACGCCAAACATCTAGAATCCCTTCGTTATGGCCACACCCACGTGCCCTGTGTGGGGGTGGGCATTCAGCTGAACGGCCAGGTCTTTCTTCTGAGGCTTCAGCCCTCGCTGCATCTTGGAGATGCTGTCGTCGGCCCCACTCGACAGCAGAAGCCGAAGCCCGCTGACTAGGAGAACCGCGGAGAGACCGGCCGACATCTGGCTCTTAGTATCCCGATCGCTCGCCCGCTTGAACAGATCTTCCGCCTGTCTCGCGCTCGATGCCAGCTCATACTGCTCAAACGTCTTGTTGGCATCGCGCCGGAAGTCTGCCGCACGCTTGGCCAGTACGCCACTCGTTCCGAGGAACAGTGCCCCGAAAGTTCGTCTGACGGTGAAAAAAGACTCACCATACACCGGCCCGGCAAACGAACAGACCGACAGGTTGGCAGCGAGCAGCCCACAGGCCACTTTCTTCAGCATAAGAGCACTCCTAAATTCCATTACTTTTCATTGACTTACAGTCGCTGGACTGGAGATCAGCGCACATTGTTTCAGCCGATTTCATTAACCGAAAATCAATCCCTCGCGGGGCCGGCCGCGGCTCACAAACTTCCATCAAATATGCATTTAGCTACAGATTCTGGTGCAAAAAATAATGTTAGACATTCCATTATCGACGGACAACCTCAGTCTTCGAGCAATCTCTGCTCCGGGCTTTTCTCCCATCCCCTCGGGACCCTGACGGCCCGAGTCCCTGCGACACGATCGAATAGCGTCTGCCCGCCCCGGTCGATGAAAGTCCAGATATGGCTGATTCCCAAGGTGAGGAAACCAAGAACGCATGACAGGACAAACCGCAATCCGACTCGTCGCCAAGTCACCCTCCCACCCGAGACCGACACTACTCTGAAACCGGCTTCGCGCCAACCAGGCAGCGTTCCCGTCCGCACAAGCTGAGGCATGGTTAAGAGACCCCGGTAGACCATGAAGCCGAGCAGATACGGACCATACGTTTCGACGGTAGACCAGATAGCCTCGGGTGAGGTAACGTAGTCTACTACCTGATCCAACAAAGTCGGCTCTTCTTGATTACCCCCAAAACCACCCCGTCCACCTCGACCACCGCCACGCCCTCCCCCACCACCGCCGCCTGAAGCGGCCAGCATCCGGAAGCCTAAGTAGATTACCAGCGGTAGGAGCGAGACGAACACATCGAGAGCGGTTCCCCAGAGCCGTCTGAGCCCTCCTGCTGGCACTATTCCACCTATGTCAGGTTCGTGCGCGGCCATCTGATCGATCCGGCTGTTCATCTCCTGCCGAACGGCCTTGATCCGGCCAGAAAACCGATCCCTATCAAGATGACCGAACACATCCTGCAACTCCGTCAGCGACATCGCGGCCAAGGTCTCCTTGAACCCACTGTCTCCATCGGGCGGGCGAGTGTCGTGCTGATCGGTCAAGGCTTACGGTCCGACAGTGAGTAGATCGTCGGGATCAGGATTAGCGTCACAAGCGTAGAGAATCCGAGACCGCCTATCACTGTGATCGCCATGGGGGCACGGATCTCGGCCCCCTGCCCCATTGGGAAGACTAGGTTCAGGAGCCCCATCAAGCCCACGTGCAGGATGTCAGGGAGATTCGGGGCGAAGGTTTTGTCAGCGAAGGTCACGATCGGTCGCAAATTGAAGATACCGAGAGCCATCGGAAGGAGTCCAAGGATCGTGGTCGAGGTCGTCATCAAAATCGGGCGAAGTCGAACACCACAGGCCTGTTCGATCGCCTCAAACTTCGGGACGCCCTGCTCACGTCTGAGCATATTGATGTAGTCGATCAGAACAATCGCGTTGTTGACAACGATACCGGCGAGCATGATTAGACCGATCAATACGACGACGCTGACCGTCTGGCCAGTCACGATCAGCATCAGCACGACCCCCACGAGACCGAAAGGGATCGAGAACATGATCACAAAGGGATGAACCAGTGACTCGAATTGGCTCGCCATCACTAGGTAGACGAGGAAAACCGCCAGGGCGATGGCCATCTGCATGCTCTTGAAGGACCGCTCACGCTCTTCATTCTGCCCTCCGACTGTAATCGAATAATCAGGTGCGCGCACAATTAGCTCGAGTTCTCGCTCGATATCGACCACCGCGTCACTAAGGTCGCGTCCTTCCAAGTTGGCCGATATTATCGCGACTCGCTCCTGATCAATCCGTCTGATCTCGGCCGGGCCCATGGCCACGTCCAGATCCGCAACAACCGCGAGGGGGATGGGTGTGGGCGCGCTTGCCGGGGAGATGATCAGTCGCCTGAGATCGTCAACATCGGTTCTATGCTCCTCTGATGCACGCACTCTGATATCAATCTTCCGGTCACCCCTTGTCAACTCCGTCGCAACCTCTCCCTGCACCTGATTCCTGATGATCTGGCCGATCGACGAGATCGTCGTCCCAAGCTGGGCGACCCTCTGACGGTTGAAACGAATCTGCACCTCCGGATTCCCACCTTCTGCGCTGGTCTTCAGGTCCGTCAAACCGTCGACGGTCGCAAGACGGGTCATCACCTCGCCAGAGAGCTCCTTCAGAGTCTGAAGATTGTATCCGGATACTTCGACCTCGACAGGAGTACGCGAAGTGAACAGCGAGGGTCTCGAGAATTTTGTTTCGACGGACGGGAAGTTCGAGAAAGCATCCCGCATCCTATCCATCACGCGCT
>DPVD01000111.1:0-3983 GCA_003526745.1 Candidatus Latescibacterota bacterium | reverse complement strand
GGGGTCACAGAGAAACAGACATCCACCTGGGTTTCCTGGCAGTGATGGAGGCCATCTCGTCCTCCTCGCCAAAAATGCGACAGGATACGGCGACCTCTGTGAAATCACCACGCAGCGACACTGTGACCCGGCCTTCTCAATCGCAGAAACATTCAGCAAGCCTTGGCCGAACCTTTTCATCCTCACTGGATTCCCCGATCTGATCGAGCTGATCGTCCGGACACCCAACCGGGAGAACCTGTATGGCGAGCTCGTCAACAACAGCGCGATCACTCGCCGACGCAGCCGTGCTCTCGTCGCCAAAGCCGAGTCGCTCGGTCTCCCCCTCGTCGCCACCAACAACAGCTTCTTTCTCCACCCCGACGACTGGGACACACACAAGACGCTCACAGCGATCGGACTCGTCTCGACCCTGTCCCGCCTCAAACCGAACGAGTATACGTCGCGCAACGGCTACCTCCGGACGACCGACGAGATGGAGCGACTCTTCCCGAACAACCCCGAGGCACTCCGGAACACCGAACTGATCGCCGACCTCTGCCAGATCGATCTCGAACTCGGGAAATGGATTCTTCCACGGATCGAAGTGCCTCAGGGGCACACACCCGACTCCTACCTCTCCCAAGTCGCGGGTGACGGGCTCTTCGACAACTACGCCGGCACACCCGAGTATGATCGGGCAAAAAAGGTCCAGAACATGGAACTCGAGGTCATCCAGAAGCTCGGTTACTCATCATACTTCCTGATGGTCATGCAGGTCCGGAACTGGGCCAACGAGCGATTCAGACGCACCTACCGACACCCACAGGACTGCACAATCCTGCGTGGCAGTGCAGCCAACTCGATCACCTTCTACAACATCGGTGCGAGCGATCTCGACCCGATACGATACGACCTCTACTTCCAGCGGTTCCTGAACGAGGATCGTGCCTCGCCTCCCGATGCGGACCTCGACTTCGGCTGGGACGAGCGGGACGAGATCCTCCAGCACGTCTTCAATCGCTGGGGTCGCGAGCGTGTCGCGCTCACGTGCACGACCAACCATTTTCGCGACCGAGCCGCCTTCCGCGAGACGGCCAAGGTCATGGGCTACACGGAAGAAGAACTATCCGAAATCCAGAAGAGCCTAAAAACGAAGACGTGCCGCGTCCACGACGACGAGCTCGAACGCATCATAACAATCGCTACTAAGATCAAGGGCAAACCGCGCTTTCTCGGCCAGCATCCCGGGGGATTACTGATCACGAACGACCCGATCTGCCGTCACGTGGCGTGCGAGTATTCGGGTGGAGAGAAGAACCGGCTGATCACGCAGATCGACATGCACAATGGGCTCGACGACCTCGGACTCGTCAAGTTCGACCTGCTCGGGAACGGGTCTCTCTCGGTCCTGCGGGACACACTCGACCAAATCGAAGAGCAGAACTACCCGGACCCGGAAGTGTGGGATCTTGAGAAATGCTACCACGACGAACGCGTGCTCGATATCGTCCGGAAGGGCCGCACCAAGGGCATCTTCTACATCGAGAGCCCGGCTCAGACACGCCTGAACAAGAAATCCCAGGTCGAATCGTTCGAAGAACTTGCGATCACCTCAAGCCTCATACGCCCAGCCGGTGCGTCGTATACGGCCACGTTCATCGAACGCCATCGCAAGATGAAAGCGGGCATCGTCGACTGGGAGTATCTCCATCCCTCACTCGAACCGATCCTGCAGGATTCCCACGATATCTGCGCCTTCCAGGAAGACGTCACCAAAATCTGTCACCAAGTCGCAGGGCTCAGCTTCAAGAAGGCGGACAAGATCCGAAAAATGATGAACAGCCTGCACGAGGGTGAGCAGAGTGAGGCCGTGATCCAAAAAACGGCTGAAGAGTTCTTGCAGGGCTGCATGGAGCACAGCGGACTCACACGGGAACAGGCCGTCGAGCTCTGGACACGTGTCAGCTCGTTCACCGGGTTCAGCTTCTGCAAGTCACACAGCGCAAGCTACGCGCAGCTCTCGTTCCAGTGCTCCTACCTGAAGGCGTATTACCCGGCACAGTTCATCGCATCGGTCATCAGCAACGAGCACGGCTTCTACACGAAGGAGGTATACCTCAACGAAGCGCGCCGTTGGGGAATCTCGATCCTGCCGATGAACATCAACGCCTCACGCGACAAATATTGGGGCAAACACAGCTGGATCCGTCCCGGCATGATGCAAGTCCGAAACCTCACGCAGAAGAGTCTGGCCAACCTGCTACACGAGCGACGCGAGAACGGTGATTTCAGGAACCTCGTCGACTTCATCGAACGAGTCGACATCGGCCGGAAGGAGATCGAAAAACTCATCCTTGTCGGAGCTTTCGACGGATACGGTATGACACAGCCCGAAATGCTCTACCAGCTCGACGGCATCTACGGACGTCTGCGACCCAGCGAGCCGACGCTTTTCCAGACGAATTTCGGGCCTGACAACGCCTCAATGATGGACGAGCATCCAGGCCT
This sequence comes from Candidatus Latescibacterota bacterium, assembly GCA_003526745.1. Taxonomy (GTDB): domain Bacteria; phylum Latescibacterota; class UBA2968; order UBA2968; family UBA2968; genus UBA2968. The sequence goes on along the minus strand of DPVD01000111.1, from coordinate 1,493 downwards.
CGACAACTACACGCTCGCCGAGCGCTGCTTTAACGAGCTCCACCTGCTCGGCTTCATGCTCTCCGGAAACATCCTAGAGATTCTGGATCTGCATCCGGCGGCAAAGAACGCGGTTCCGGCAAGCCGTATATCCGACTACCAGGGCCAGCGGATCAAGGTCTTCGGTTGGCCTGTCACCCGACGTGTTCACCACGTCGAACACAGCGGTCAGCCGATGCTGTTCATCACACTCGAAGACAAAACGGAGGTCATAGACGTCATGCTCTGGCCAGACGTTTACAACCGCTTTGCCGACGTTATGGCCGAACCCGGGCCGTTCGAAATGTGGGGTATTGTTTCAGAGGAATGGGACACCCACACGGTCGAAGCGGACATGATAAAGGCCGTCTCCTGGTCACCCAACATGGTGGACTTGGAACTGGCCTCGAAGCGCCTGGAGTGCTCGTTCGCAAGCTTTGAGCCTTACTCGGATATCGTAGCGGCATGATTGCAGGAGCCGTCCCTAAGACGGCGACACAGATTTATAGGGCTCAGGAGAAGAGCGGAAGCCCCTTGCACTCACTCCACAAAAAACCCACCGCCTTTCTTGATGGCCTTGGTGTTAGTCATCTCTATATCTGCAACCCAGTTTGACACTTGACCCTGCAATGTTCCTCGCCATCGACCACGATCACTTCTCCGCGCAGGCCCTGTCGGCCTACGACCCGACGCTCCGGGGGCACGCCTTTGTCGTCGTCCGTCAGAGTACGGACAGCCACAAGTGTACTGTCCAGGCGTGTTCATCGAAGGCGCAACATCTCGGGATTCGACGAGGCCAGCCGGTACAGATGGTGCTCCAGAAGCACCCTCGAGTTGAAATCGTCACGCGGGACGATCTGATCGAGGAAACAGCACGCGAGGAACTGGGCTGGATCGCCGAGCACTATACACCGGAGTTCGACGTCACCGAATTCGGACGATGCCTGCTCAACCTCTCCGGAACACCAGTCGCGGAGAACGATGTCGAGAATGTGGCTGGCCGGATCCGGGACGACATCTCGACCAAGATCGGGCTGTGTGACAACGCCATCGGGATCGCGTCATCCCGACTGATCGCCAGCATGCTCGCAAAGCTCGCTCGACCGTGCGACACCCGTGTCTGCATCCCCGGATCGGAGTCTGAAACGTTGGCTGCCTTGGGGGCTGACATGCTGCCGGGTGTGTCGGGACAGGTAAGGGAGCGAATCCGTCAGTATGGGATCAAGCGGATTGGGCAGATCCAGCATCTCGGGAAGAATGCGCTGATCGCGAGGCTCGGTGGTGAAGGAGAGCGGCTGTTCAGCCTGTCGATCGGTGTCGATGCAAAGCAGAAAATCGAGAAGAAGAAAACAATCGAGGCCGAGACGATCCTCGACAGAGATATCAATAACGAGAAGGTACTGCGGCAGCACGTCCGGTATACGGCTGACAAACTCGCGCACGAACTGACACGTGCATCGGTTTGGGCATCCCGT
>DPVD01000419.1:2257-5725 GCA_003526745.1 Candidatus Latescibacterota bacterium | reverse complement strand
TCTTCCTCTACGAGAATCCGGACGATCCCGCCACGAGCAGCATATCCGACGGTTACCTGACCGAGCTCAAGGGACGCGCAGACGATCTCGGTGTCGGCTGCCTCAACATCGCGGTCGACGCGCACGGCGATCTCGCTTCGATCGACGAGTCGGAACGGTCACAGGCGGTCGAGAACCACAGGAAGTGGATCGACATTTGTGTCACGCTTGGTTGCAACGCCTTTCGTGCAAACAGCGGAGGACGAGGTGACGGCGAGGATGCCGCCAAGCTCGAGCAATGCACGAAAAGCTTCGGCGAGCTTTCTGAACTGAGCGGTCAGGCTAGAGTCAGGCTGATGATGGAGAACCACGGCGGAATCTCGTATGACCCGGATGTCATGGTGCAAATCATGAAGGATGTCGGCAGCGACTACTGCTGCATTTTAGCCGATTTCCTGAACTGGCCGGCTGAGGATGACAAGCTCGAGAACCTGCGAAAAGTGGCCCCACATTCCTGGGCCATTCACGGCAAGTTTCTCAGTTTCGACGAGAATGGCGAGTCACCCGAGATCGATTGCCGCGCGGCCGTCCAGATCCTGAAGGATGCCGGCTACTCGAACCCGTTGGGTATCGAGTACGAAGGCAACACCGACGACCACGAGGGCGTCTTGAAGAGCAAGGCACTGTTGATCAAGCATCTAAACTGAGATAAACGGCGTCAAGCCTACCCACATAGACATGGCAAAACGAGTCTACCTAGCCAGCCCATACGGGTTCTCCAGCCAGTGGAAAACCTCGCTCCTTCCCGCCTTCGTTGACATCCTGTCAAAACTGGGTGCGGAGGTCTGGGAGCCTTTTTCCAGGAATAACCAGATCGACTTCAGCGAGGAGGGCTGGGCATATCGGGTCGGTCAGGCGGACGTCCGAGATGTGGTCGAGTCGGACGCAATCTTCGCGATCGTAAATGGCACGCCGCCGGATGAGGGCGTGATGGTGGAACTGGGTGCAGCGATTGCGCTTGGAAAACCGACCTTCCTGTTCCGCGACGACTTCAGACGGTGTACGGACAGCGAGCGCTATCCGCTGAACCTGATGCTATTCACCGGTATGCCTGAGGATGGTTGGGAGGATTACTTCTACACGCATCTGAATCAGATACCGGACCCAGACAAGGCACTTGTTCGCTGGCTCCAGAAGACCTGAGGAGTTAGTTTATACTGAAGCAAAGGGCGCTCCGCGCCCTTTGCTTTTCGTCCACGCAGAGTCTACCGCCTACCTCTTCGCCTCCTCCATCGCATTACGCATCATCTTTTTCCGGGTCGCTTCATCTGCCCAACGCATACGGGCCTCTGCGGACAGCGTATCGATGGGGTCGAAATAGTAGAACAGCTCTCCCGGTCGCACCGTCGGACTGGAGAAAACAGCGATTCCGTTCTCCTCGTCGTATGCCTCATACGAGTGCGCGTCCCGCTTGCCACCCCCACCAAGGGTGTCGACCACAAAAGTCGGCGTGTTGTAACCTGCGGTCACACCCCTCAGGCACTTCTCGATATCAAGTCCGGACTGCAACGTTGTTCGGAGATCCTCAACGCCCGCAACAAGGTCATGGAAGAACACATAGTAAGACTGGATGTTCATATAGCTGAGACGCTTGACCAGCAACTTCATCACCTCGCTGTTATCGTTCACGCCCCTCTGCAGCACAGCCTGATTCCTGATCGTCACGCCCCGCCTGTGAAGGCTGTTCATGGCATCCAACGTAACACCCGTGATCTCGTTGGGGTGGTTGAAGTGCGCGTGCAAGACCACTTCTTTGTTCATTGCGCGACCCTGATTCACAACACTGACCAGCGCGTCTGTCCAAGCGTCGTCGGTCAGCAGTTTCTGAGGCATGACCGCGGGACCCTTGCTCGCAAAACGCATCCGGCGAACGTGATCGATCTCAAGTAGGGATTCACCTATGTAGGTTAGCTGTTCGGGACGTAGGTTGTATGTATCACCTCCGCTGATCACGATGTCTTCGAGTTGGGGGGTTACACGGATATATTCGAATGCCCGGTCCCATCGCTCCCGGTTCACTGCCAGGTGCACCTTCTCGACTTCTTCCGTATCCAATCCTACAGCATAACTCCGGGTGCAGAACCGGCAGTAGACTGGGCACGTATCGAGTGTTAGAAATAGAGCACGATCAGGATACCGATGGGTGAGGCCCGGTACAGCTGCATCAGCCTGCTCGTGCAGTGAATCGAAATGCAATTCGGGATGATCGGGCAGAATCGATGAACCCAGCGGCAGAAACTGCTTTCGAATCGGATCATCATACCGGTTATCCCAGTCGATCAGGGAAACCAAGTAAGGCGAGAGACGCATGCTCATCGATGCGCGAGAGAGACCATCGGTCAGGTCTTTAAAGAAACTTGAGTCCACGTGGTTCTTCAGAACAGCCATTAGCTTAGCCACGGACGTCACCGAATTTCGCATCTGAAAAGTATGCGAATTGAACGTCTCCGCATCGACTTCGGCGTAGCCCGGGATGGCTCGCCAAAACTCGTCACGTCTAAACACCCGATGAGCCTCCGGAGGCTCGGCACACTGAGGCGCGATCGAAACGCCCAATTCCTGGACACTCATACTAGTTGCCTTCCCTAACGCGTCTCACGACATCAATTGACTGTCGAGAGGTGACAGTGTCCCCTCGATCAACATGGTAGAATGCGTATCCGCCCCAATGCTAACAGAGGACGAGTCCGGCCGAACGCAACACCTTCAGATAATGCGAGACACCGAGCTGCTCCGCCAAATCTCACGCGCAGATCTCGCAGGGAGCCTCGCCACAAGCCAGCCTGAGCCGGATCGGAAAGTGCCTGAAGCACATCCGAGTGAGATTCGCCGTCTTTCACCGTGTCACCATAATCGACGTATCTAAATATATCGATCCAAGTATAGTTTTTATGTAGCTCGTGATCAACAACCCATAGCGAATCCCCTAAATCGCCTTGTTCGTGCCTCAGCTCCCCTTTACCTTAAAGAGCCTTTCGCCTGTCGGGCAACCATACTACACGGATACCTGATGTTCCAACGCGGTTTTGCCATCCTCTTTGTCTTTGTCGGCTGTGTCCTCGCCTTTACGTTCGCAAAAGTGGGCGCCCACGTCGCCACCGACTGGTTCTGGTTCGAAAGTCTCGGCTACGGTGACGCCTACAAAACGATGGCAATCGCGAGATTCGGGTCCTTCCTAGGATTTGGCGCTCTATTCCTCGCGCTTGCGACCCTGAACATAGCCATTGCCCGCCACTTCGGTCAGAGAACGCGCGAAATGCCGCTGGAGGTGCTTGTCGGGGACGAGCCTCCCGCAGGCCTCAGAAAATTTCAACAGCAGAGAGTCGGCTGGGCATTCGCCCTGATCGCCGCAGCTTCCGTTATGGGAATTGCGGGAACACCTGCTTGGACGAGCATCCTGCGGTTCACCAACCCAAACCCTTTTGGTTT
>DPVD01000419.1:0-1971 GCA_003526745.1 Candidatus Latescibacterota bacterium | reverse complement strand
CCAACCCAAACCCTTTTGGTTTGACAGATCCCATCTTCGGGAACGAGATCGGCTGGTATGTCTTCCGATTCCCACTCTACAACTTCCTCTACTTCTGGCTTCTCGGCGCGATTGGAGTCCTTGCACTCCTCGTTCTGATCTCTTACTACCGCGACCGCTCGATACGTCACGAAGACGAGCAATGGCACACGACTCCCTACGTCCGCGCTCATTTTTCAGCTCTGGGAGGCGCATTTGTGCTTGGCGTGGGCTACGGCTATTGGCTGAAGGTCTACGAGGTCCTCTACTCTTTTCGTAAGACGGCTTTCTTCGGGGCTGGATACACCGACGTCACGCTCCAAGTTCAGGCATACCGTCTGATGATCCTGCTGTCTATAGCGTTCGCAGGTCTGCTGCTCTACAACCTAAAATACAGAGGTTGGCGATACCCGAGAAACGGTGCGCTCGCCTACATCGGATCGATCGCGCTGTTCAGCTGGGCGATCCCGATGGTGTATGAACAGCTGGCCGTCAAGCCAAACGAGCTGCGCCTCGAGACGCCATATATTCAGCACTCGATCGATTACACACGCAAGGCATACAATCTGGATAAGGTCGAGGAGATCGACTTCCCAGCTGCGACCTCACTGTCATACGATGCGATCCGGCGCAACCGTGCGACACTGTCGAGTATCCCACTCTGGGATCGCCGCCCCCTGATGGATACCTACAGCCAACTCCAAGAGATCAGATCCTACTACGAGTTCTCCGGGGTCGACGTCGACCGGTATCCCATCGACGGAACGATGCGACAGGTCATGCTCGCAGCCAGGGAATTCTCGCACTCACAGCTGGCACTGCAGAGCGAGACTTGGGTCAACCGCCATCTGGTCTACACCCACGGCTACGGGCTGTGCATGAGCCCAGCGAACGAGGCCGGCCGGGACGGCCTCCCCACATTCTTGATTAAGGACATCCCACCCGTCTCGATCCCGGAGCTTCGCATCGATCGTCCCGAGATTTACTACGGCGAGGACATGAGGGATTACGTCATCGTCAAGACACGGACGCCCGAGTTCAATTACCCGAAGGGTGACGAGAACGTCTATACCGACTACGGCGGTAAAGGGGGCGTTAACCTCGACTCGTTCTCCAAGAAACTCCTTTTCGCGCTGCGGTTCACTGATCCCTTCATCCTCATCACCGACAACCTCACCGAAGACAGCCGGATCCTATTCGACCGGCACATTGGAACACAGTTCAACGAGGTAGACCCCAGACGCTTCTCAAAGCTCGCACCGTTCCTCGAATACGACTCAGACCCATATCTCGTCCTCGTGGATGGTCGACTGAAGTGGATTCAGGATGCCTACACAGCCACGAACATGTTCCCCTATTCCGAGCCCTACGGCAGACCCTACGTCCGCGAGATGAACTACATCAGAAACTCGGTCAAGGCGGTGATGGATGCTTACGACGGCTCCATAGATCTATATGTCTGGGATGCGGATGACCCGATCATCCGGACGTATCGGGAGATTTTTCCCGGGCTCTTCCGGTCCTCGGAAGAAATGCCCACCTCGCTTCGCGCGCACGTCCGATACCCTATGGAGCTTTTCCGAACGCAGGCCAGCCTCTATAGCTCGTATCACATGACCTCGCCCCAAGTCTTCTACAACCGGGAAGACGTCTGGGAACCGGCCACAGAGATCTATGGTGTGGCAGAGCGCACGTTGGAGGTGCGACCATACTACCTGGTCACGAGGCTGCCCGACTCTGACCAGGAAGAGTTCGTGCTCATGCAGCCCGCAACGCCTAGAGGGAAGGCAAACATGATTTCCTGGTTGATTGCGAGGAGTGACGGCAAAAATTATGGGCGCCTAATGGCCTACAAGATGCCGAAGGAGCGCCTCATCTATGGGCCCATGCTCGTGGAGCGGCGGATCGATCAGGACACGGAGGTATCGAGAGAGATCACCCTGTGGAGTCAGC
>DPVD01000494.1:0-5325 GCA_003526745.1 Candidatus Latescibacterota bacterium | reverse complement strand
CTGTTGGGTCAAGAGGTCTATTTCTGCCCTTGACTCGCCTTGACTCCTCTTTGTCTCTTGGGTTTCTTTGCGATGGTAGTTTGTTGTTTTTCAAAGGTTCCACGGATTTGCCCACCGCAACAGACAACCGTTCCTCTCCTGGCAGCCAGTTCTCTGTCGCGCCGTTTCTGCGCTATTTCCCGCTTTGCTCGTGGGTCTTACTGGTGCTTGTTGCCTGCGAGCACGATGAGATCCGAGAGACACCCGGTGCGGACCTGAATATGGTCGATCTCGAGAAGTTGCCGATCGACGAGCAGATCGAGGTTTGCGCACAATGTCACGCGGCAAAGGATGTGATCGCCCTTGGTTATGCACCGGGGGAGGCTTTCTATGATCACTACACCCTCGTGCTTCCCGATGACGAGACGTTTTATCCGGACGGTCTGCCCAGGGTATATATATACCCTGTGGCCCTCCACTTGATCAGTTCCTGCTACACAGAAGGGGAATTGGTCTGCACGAGCTGCCACGATCCCCACCGTTCTGAACACGAGACCGATCTCCTCTCAGACAAGAAGACGACCGCACTCTGTACCGGCTGCCACGAGGAGATCGCCGCGAATCCGACAGGACACTCGAACCACAGGTTTGGGAGTGACGGCAACACGTGTGTCGCGTGCCACATGCCCTACCATCAAGTTACCGGCGAGAAGATGACGGACCATAGGATCGTCTCACCTTCTCCGCGAAATTCGGAGCTCTTTGGCGTACCCAATTCGTGCAACTCAAAGGGCTGTCACGCCGACAAGTCGACGGCGTGGGCGGCCGGGTATGTGGATCAATGGTATCCCGGGTTCCAAAATCGGGAAGAGGAACGGGTTCGCCCGTATGCGCAGGGCAAGGCCGGTGACCGGGCAGCCATCGCGTCTCTGGAAGCTCGGCTGAAAGCGGAGACCACCGCCCCGGTCTGGAAGGCTGTGGCGGCGACGCTTCTGGGTCAGCTTGTGTCGCAGTCTTCCGTTCAGATGCTGATCGATGCGCTCAAGGATCCGTTCCCGATGGTCCGATTGCGATCCGCCATCGCGCTTGGACGGATCGGAGATTTGCGTGCGGTTCAGCCGCTGGTGGAGGCCCTGAGCGATCCGATTCGGCCGATCCGTATTTATGCGGCTTTCGCTTTGTCTGACCTGGACTATCAGCCGCCATCGGGCGCTCATCTAGAGGCACTCGATCTGGCGCTCGCCGAGTACGAGGTGATGGTCGACAAAGTGCACTGGGACAATCCGGGACTTCTCGACGGGCTCGGTGAACTTCGCGAGCGATCGGGCCAATATGATGAGGCTAGGGCGCTTTTCGACCGTGTTCGCAAACTGGACCCCAGCCACCCCGAGACCGACAAAGATCTCGGTCGGATCGCATTTCTGCAGGATGCGTTCAGAAACGGAGAGCTGATTCTCCGCAAAGGCGTGGAATCCGATCCCGAAGACTTCGTCGCGCGAGCGAGACTCGGTCAGTTCTACTCAGGTCACGGTAGGATCGAAAAGGCGGGGTTGCAGCTCAGGGGGGCTGTTGTCCGGATTCCCTCTCCCGCGACGTTGCTCGGGGAGGCCCGCGTCACCGCCAGTTCGGGGGATGTGCGTGGCGCTATCGATTCGGTCATCAGGATGCTCGATCGTCATCCCCGCCATCGTGCAGCCGCCCAGACCCTCGTCCGGCTTGTGATGAGTGAGGGAGCGGCCGTCGAAGAGACAGATCCCCCAGCAGCATACACGGCTTGGGGGTGGTGGGATGTAGGCCTCGATCGAGTTCGCCAAGGCAGTTTTCCTGAAGCGCGCTCCGCGTTTGCAATGAGCCTCGATCAAGAACAGATGATGATGGGTGCCGACTCCGCCGACGTCAGCGCGCTCGTCGGTGTGACGCGGGGTGGGAAGGTCCAGCTTGAGCATTGGGCCGGCAAGACGTTCGAAGAAGGAACCCGCGCCTATGGTGAGGGAAACCTAGTTGACGCCGAGCGGCGCTTTCGGGACTGTATCGAGTTGAGTCCTGAGGACTCGCGCGGATATTTCCTGCACGCGTTGACACTCGATGACTTGGACCGGAAGGAAGAGGCCGGCCGGCAGGCCCTCGAAGGTTCACTGCTCGAACCCGCATTCCCGGACGGACACAGTGTGCTGGGTTCGCTCGCGGAGAGCGCAGGCAGGCCTGACGAGGCGATCAAGCACTACCGGCTCGCCCTAGCGTTTGACCCCTCAGTTGCTGATGCTGGGGTGAACCTTGCTCAGTTATACATTAGTCAAGGGAAGAGAGACAGTGCAAAGGCGGTCCTGGAACGATTGCTGGCAGCCGACCCCGGGAACGGTGATGCAGGCACGATGTTGAACCAGATCGGTGGATAGGACAGAGAGAAATGGGATGATCAGTCGGATCTTGGATAGAATCGGTCGATACAGAAAGGTGATTCTGATAGCGTTGGGGTGCGCGATCGCGGGTGTCGTCGCGTTCGGTCTGTTCTACCCGGAAGGTACGACATACCTGAAACGGGTGGCCGAAAAGCCCGTCTTCATTTACAGGACCACGGGGGAGCAGACGTGCGAGGGCTGTCACCGGACGCTCGATCCTGGTATCGATGTGGCGTGGCGAAACTCGGTGCACTACGCGGCGAACGTCGGTTGCGCGGACTGCCACGGCGAAAATCACGAAGCCGTTTTTGCGGCCAAGGGTAAAGTGTCAGCTGGGAAGTGCGGGGAATGTCACGCACAGATTGTCGAGGACTTCGCGGGTAGCGCGCACGCGCGAGCGGAAGTGGCCGCATTGTCGGATGCCCGGTTTATCGCGCAGTCATCGGAGATGCAGGAAGAGGGGTGCATGATGTGCCACTCCACCGGTACCAGGTTCCCCGACGGTAGCGTGGGCGGGTGCAACAAGTGTCATCCGGGACACGAGTTCAGCTCTTCCTTTGCCCGCGAGCCCGAAGCCTGCGAGGTTTGCCACGGCGGTCCCGACCATCCTGTCAGCGAGGCCTACCGAACAAGCGTCCACGGCACCCTCTACTTCATCGATCGAGACGAAGAGAAGTATCCGACCTGTGCCAGCTGTCACATGCCCGACGGCTTCCACGGCCACGTGGCGAACATGACGCTCGGACAGGTGCTCAACGGCGCGGTGCTCGAGGATCAGTATTATCCGAGCATTCCGATGAAGCGGATCACTCGCGAGGAGTTCGACAGCAACCGAAAGGAGATGCTGGCCGTTTGCGCGCCCTGTCACGGGTCACGGTTCAGCCGGGAGAGCCTGGAGCGTGCAGATGGGATCAAGATGGAAGCGGATCAAATTCTGTCAGAAGCGCACGCGATCATCCAAGAGCTGTATAGTCAGAAGTTGCTGGATCCGATGCCCGAAGACCGGCCGCCGAACCCCGTGATCGGGCACGCACTCGAGCTCGGCGGTCAGCAGCTCTATGAGAATACGTCGGAGATCGAGCAGGCCTTCTTCAGGCTGTTCAAATTCTACCATCCGACAACCTTCAAGGGCGCCTACCACAACTCCCCGGACTACACGCATTGGAAGGGCATCGTGTTCATGAAGATGGAACTCGACAAGATCAGAAGCGAAGCCAGGAAGCTAAGGAAACTGGGTGCATTGGGAGCTGGATGAGATTTTCCGAGACCAGAAAACAACTTGAAAATTGAATTTTGACGCAGAATGAGTGCTTTCGAGCGACAAGAAGCCTAGAATGCGCGCTACATTCCCGGCAATTTTTAATTAGAACGCCTAATTTTTCATAGAAATTTAGGTTGCGGTTTGTGTTTTAGAGGATATATATTCATTTGTAAGTCGGTCTCGGGAGTAATCTTTCCAAGGCCACAGGTCTGTTTGCGAAGACGAAAAAAACTGTCATCGTTCATCTGGAAGTAATGAGGAGGGACCACGCCTAGAAGAAGGAGACCATATCGATAGATTCGGTATAATGTTTTTAAGTCTTCTGCCCGATGTCATTCGGGGCGGCAGAATGTCACTCAGTCGGGTCCTTCAACCCGACGCTACACCGAAGGAGGTTTCATTGAAGTCAATCAAGATACTGTGTCTTGCTTTGCTGGTTTGCGGCGCTGCTGTTACGACGGCTGACGCTCAGGATCTGCAGGGCAGGTGGGGTGTCGGTGGCTTCGTTGCTTACAACATTCCGATGTACGCCTTTGGCGAGCGCTGGGATGGGAGCACCGACAAGTGGGGTTTCAACCTCAACTACGTGTCAAGCAGTCGCTTGACGATGGAGATTGAGTACCACAACGCCAAGTTGGACAATGGGGTTTTGGAAACTCAGAAGTTCACTTGGGGTCCTACCGGCAAAGATTATGCGAGTAAGGATTTGAATACTGACTCGTCATATAATATGAAGTTTAACAGCCTGCTGCTCTCGGGTGTCGTTCATTTCCGTAAGGATCGTTCGATGGACGAGGGGAGCTACTCGCCGTATCTGGTCGTGGGTGCTGGTTTCTACGATCACCTTGCAGCTGCCGAGAACATCGTGTGGCCGGGTCAGACGGAGGGTGATGCGAAGGCTGCCGGCGGTGGTGTGGATGCCGACGGTGACCAGATTCCTGCGGTCGTGATGGCTCGCCAGGAGGATACGCGCACGGCTCTGGCGGCGACGGTCGGTTTTGGTCTTGAAGCTTTCCTGACGCCGACACTCGCTTTGGACGTTCGCGCCCGTTACCACTTTATGGTGACGGAGCTTCGTCCGTATGACCAGTGGCTTTTGAACAAGGTGTTCCCGCTGCAGATGGTCGATGTTGCAGCCGGTTTCAAGATGTATTTCTGGGATTGAGGCGCTTAGGCTCCTGAATCCCTTTTTTGATGCTCACGAATGAAACAGCTGTTGAAACTTTCATCTTTTTAGGAGGCGTGCTTTGATGCGCAAGAGCTACCTCTTCATGGCCATCTGCTTCGTTCTGGGCGCCGTTATGGCGTTCGGTGCTGCAGATGTCTATGCCGGAACGACGGGTAAGATCCAGGGTGTCGTTCGCGACGCACAGACGGGAGAAGCCCTCCCCGGTGCCAACGTGGTGCTGGAAGGGACAAAGCGTGGTGCGACGACGGATGTGAACGGCTACTACATCATCCTGCTTGTTGATCCGGGTTCGTATGCAATGAATGCTTCGCTGATTGGTTATGACAATCAGCGTAAGACGGATGTTCGTATTCAGTCGGACTTCACGTCCGAGGTGAACTTTCTGATCCGCGAGGCGGCCCTTCAGTTGGGTGATATGGTCGTTGTCGCCGAGCGTCCCCCGGTGGAGCCGGATCGCACGACGTCGAAGTATATCGTCGGTGCCGACGACATCGAGA
>DPVD01000194.1:9103-9279 GCA_003526745.1 Candidatus Latescibacterota bacterium | reverse complement strand
GTGCGGTCGGCCAAGTTATTGGGGGGAGGGGGAAGTGTCAACCGGAGAGCCTATCAAGCCAGTGATGAACGTGTTTTCAGGTTTTCTGCTGACTTATCTTGAGCGGTAGCTATAAGTTGTTACACATCGTTCAAAGTGTCACAGACACGACCAAATCCTTGGGAGGATTTGAATGG
>DPVD01000194.1:6630-8773 GCA_003526745.1 Candidatus Latescibacterota bacterium | reverse complement strand
TCGCGTGAAGTCTGCGCGGGAGAAAGCAGGACTGACGATGATGCCGATCCTGCTTTGTCTGGTTATCGGTACCGGCCTATCTGACGCCGGAACTTTGAGTGAAAGACCTGTGCCCGCTGGAGGCGATCCGACGGGCATCTGGGACGCAGATTCACTTGATATCGATGTCTACGCGACGCCGACCCTTCTCGCATCGGTATCCGACCTCCTTCTGGAAGGATTTGTGGACGGTCAGATATCGATGGAGTTCCAAGGAACGCATCGTTTCGAGTATGTTGTCGGTGTCGATGTTTCATTAGCGTTCATGGGCGGCCCTATCGCTGTGGCATTGAACGACACGGTCAGTGAATCGGGCCAGTACGTCCTTTCGGGCACCCAGATGATCTTAGCCAACACGGCCGGAATGGACACAATCGGTTATACCGTTTCCGGCGACACGCTCAGTCTCATCCAAGATGTGCCTCTGGGGGAGTTTGCGACTCTGGTTGGTTCGATTGATCCCGACGGAGGGTCGCCCATCGCCGTGCTGCACCTCCTGCGGGTTTCTTCTCGTAACGGGTCGGCTGATTTCGACGGGGATGGCTTGGTAGGTTTCCCCGATTTCCTCGTTTTCGCCCAGAATTTCGGCACAACTTCAGCAGACCCCGGGTTCGATGCCAGATTCGATCTGGACACGGACGGTGTCGTCGGGTTTACGGACTTTCTGGTATTTGTCAATCAGTTCGGTAGGTGATGTGTTCAAGGTAGAGGCTTTATGCAGGTTCTGATCGTCAATGATGATTCCGATGTCAGATCATTCCTGTCTGAAGGGATCAAGGCTATGGGGGCTGACACCATACACACCGCAGAAACGGGGGAAGAAGCACTGGCCAAGGCGATCCAGATGCGTTACGACTTGGTAACATTAGACTACGAGATGTCATGTGTGGGTGGGATCGACATCTTTTCCGTGATTCGTGGGATGATGCCCTGGTCTGTTATTGCAATCGTGTCTGCGTATACAGAAGAGCTCCCCGACGTGGCTCTCGACCAAACCGACATCGTTCTCGCAAAACCCATACGGGTGGACCTTCTGAAGAAGCTGGTAGATCTGACTAAAGACCTCGCACGCAAGCGCGAAATGGTAAGGCGGCTTGCAGGTGACCAGAAACAATGAAGTGCGTCGTTGTCTGAAGCCTCTCCTGATAAGGATCCCAAGGGTCTCCTCCAGGAGGATTTCCTCGTCGTCGATCAGGTCACGACGGTCGATGGGGAGATCAACTTCGGTGGTTCGAGCCTCGAAGTGGTAGGGGAGGTGGCTGCTGAGGGCGCGCGGCGAAGGCCAGCTAACCGCCTAGGCCAACGTTCTGGGTTACCACATAGGCGTTTTGTTAGATCGATGTTGCGGGAGACGCAGCTACTGAATAAGAGCGCCAAGAACACCAAGATCCGTCCGCGACACATCTTTGTACTTGGAGACGTCATCGAGACCGAGGTGCATTCGGACCTCGGCATGGAGGTCCGTAGGCAGCTGATCCGCTCGTGAGTTTCTTTGGTGTATCGATTACGAGAGTTTTAGACAGCGCAAGCACTAAGGGTCTTCGCTTCGGTCTGCACAGCAAGGGTTTACCGGAAACGCATAACTGTTCTGTGAGGCGCCGGGCGAGTGGAGCCTCAAGGGAAAAATGCTGTCAAGCTGGGTTATGGGGGCTTTCCAGAAGGGCAGATTCAAGCTGGAGGAGGGCTCATCGCGTTTTACGTGACCGAGATGGATTGGAAGGCGACTTGCGATCCGTATTGCACTTTGTTAATTTCTAAGTGGTTAAAAAAAAGATTGTTGCCCGGTCTGTCGTCTTTGGCCGTCGAGGATCCTCGCTGACGGATCTCCCCACGCTGTCGGTGGGTTCCCCATCGACGTTATTCGGCAGGCCGGGATTTTTTGTACCTTGTCTGCAGGAGTTGGTCCCCAACGCCCTAATTCGCCCTTGAAGCTTCTTCTTTTACTTCTCTCTGCTGCTTGGTTTAGCCCTTCCGAAGTCAACGCGGCCACCACTGGGCGCTTCACAACAGCTGTTTACTCCTTCGAGCGAGCATTCCAGGACACAATAACCTCCGGGTCTCTGCGTGGCTACCAGACCGTCAGGCTAAAGGCTACGGAACTAGG
>DPVD01000194.1:0-6340 GCA_003526745.1 Candidatus Latescibacterota bacterium | reverse complement strand
GCTAAAGGCTACGGAACTAGGAGCGAGGCCTGAACTCTCCTTCCAGACCTACGGCCAATTCTCTCACGATTTTCAAGATGACTGGGACTCTGACCCGTCCTACAGACTGTATCACGCCTATCTTCGGTGGGATGATGCCCGTGATCGCTACCGTCTGACTTTAGGCCGGCAGACGGTTTTTTCTGGCGTCGGGGTGGGACGTATAGATGGGCTCCGATTAAGGGTTTTGCCACGCAAAAGTATCCGTCTGGAGCTCTACGGCGGGGCACTGGTATATGGCGGTCAGGAAGGCCTCCGCTCACTTGATAGGGCCGCCATGTTTGGTGGCCACTTGCTCCTGTCGGACCTTTTGGGATCCACGGTCGGGGTCAGTCTCTTCCGAAGAAGTCGAGAAGTCGACTCGTATACGAGCGGTATCAGGCAACTATACGGTTTGCAACCTCTCGAAATCCGGCCGGGCGAGGTCGAGCAGCAGATGATCGGACTTGACCTGAACCGGCGAGTTGGGCCCACCTCGCTCAACATGCGATGGGATCTGAACACCCCGAAAAGTTGGAAAACGCGTCGGTTCGAAGGGAACCTGCGGTATCGGAAGGCTGGGTGGTCGTTCTCCGGTTCGTATCTGTATCGTACTCCGTATGTCGATCGGAACAGTATCTTTGCCGTCTTCACGCAGAGCTCGAATCAGGAGGTCTCGATACGGGCCAATAGAAGGTTCAGCCGGCATTTCAGTCTTTTCGGCGAGGTCTCCCGGGTAGCCTACGATGGGGAGGACGGATATCGAGCGAATCTAGGCGTCAACATATTCAACGGGTATGTCGGGTATGTCAAACGAACGGGATTCGGTGGGTCGGCTGATGGCCTGACAGGAGTCCTCCGCTACCGTTTGACACCTAGGATATCGACGAGTGGCTCGATCGGGCTGACTCGGTTCAGGACCTATTTGGGGTCTGATGTTCGGAGCCGCGTTCTTGCTAACACATTGGGCGTCACGGTTCGGCCGAGTTCTAAGCTGACGGTGTCGATCCAAGGTCAGAGTCTGAGTCAGGATCTGCAAACAACGGCCGAAGACTCGTTTTCGGGAGCGGGTCACGATCTCCGCATATTCTTCAGCGCGTCAACGTGGTTCTTCCGGATGGGGGCGGAATGATCGGCCGACCCACCCTTTGGGCTGTTCTGGCCATCATTCTCTGTTTCCGCAGTCTGTGTGCCGAGGAGATCCCGGTCACGATCCCCGAACAGCCGCGCGCTGATTACATCCACTTTTCCCATCGCGCCCATCTGAACGACTACGGTGTGGTTTGTGCGGATTGCCACGTGACGGCTGCAACGAGCGAGCTGGCGACGGACAACCTGCTCGCACGGAAGAAGAACTGTGAGCCCTGCCACGCTCAGGAAGTGGTGAGCCAAGATCAGTGCGGGAAGTGTCACAAGCCGAACACCGAGTATGTGGCGTTCTCAAGCCCGGAGCGCGTGATCGACTTTCACCACCAGTATCATACGGAAATTCTGAAGCTCGACTGCGAGTCCTGCCATGTCGGCATGGATCGGACGGACTACGCATCAAGGGCGAGCTGGCCAGTGATGGATGACTGCCTGACCTGCCATCAGGATCGAGATGCGCCCTTCGATTGTGAGACCTGTCACCCGAAGGTCGAAGTCATTCGGCCGCAGACTCACCAGCAGGACTGGATGTATGAGCACAAGCAGCACGTGCGGGCAGTCGACATGCCTTGCTCTAAGTGCCACGAGGACACCTGGTGCGAGGATTGCCATTCGGGTGCGCTTCTGGGCATTGCTAGGGCCCCCTCCGAGCAGGTTCTCGTGGCAGCACCCTCGAGCCGCGGCCGTGTCGTGCAGACCGTGCAGCGACAGCACGATTTGAGCTACCGGTTCACGCATCCGATCGATGCCGTCGGGAAGACGCAACAATGTCAGACCTGTCACGAACCAGACTTCTGCGTCGACTGTCACCGCACGGAAGGACAGGAGGAGAGGTTCAGGCCCGTTTGGCACGGGCCCGTACCCGGTGAGGTCTTACCCTGGATTCTGAGTGCGGTGGGTTCTGGTGGTGGACGACACGGTGAGTGGGCGCGTCGAGACATTGAAAGATGCATTGCCTGCCACGATGTCGAAGGAGATGACCCTAGCTGTGTGCAGTGTCACGTCGATCTGGACGGCGTTCGAGGGACGGATCCCCAGACTCATCCGCCGAGGTATGCGGACTTTGTTGGCGAAGGGGATTTTCACGATAATCCAGGCTCTTTGTGCTACACATGCCACACCAGCACGACGACATCGGGTGCCGGGTTCTGTGGCTACTGTCACCAATGACAAGCCGATTGGTTAAAAGGACCTTTGTCTTAGCGCTCGTGGGGTGTACGGAATTGTGTGAATGGGGTGGTCCGGTCGTCTATGAAATAGTGAATGCATCGGCAGGTGTGGCGGCTTTCTAGGATCGCGATGTGCAGCGTGTTTTCGATCGGTCCTGCACCGGAGAATGTCATGAATTGGGACGGAC
Source organism: Candidatus Latescibacterota bacterium (assembly GCA_003526745.1). Lineage (GTDB taxonomy): Bacteria > Latescibacterota > UBA2968 > UBA2968 > UBA2968 > UBA2968. The sequence goes on along the minus strand of DPVD01000194.1, from coordinate 3,819 downwards.
GGATGACTTTATGGCGGGGCTCGACAAGACCTCAAATGCCTTGTGTGCTGAGATGCTGGATGCGACACGAAGCAGGAATGGTCCTCAGATCGTGGCGGGTGATCCGGACAACAGTTTGCTCGTCGGAAGATGGAGGGTATGGGTCCTGCGGGCCGTAGAGTATTTGGTGACGCGATGCCCTTGATAAGCTTTGTGACAGAGACATAGCCCATTTTCAAATAGGGATGTGCCTTTCTTTGATATCATGCTACGAGCAATCAGTTCCGGCTGGGTGCGGGTCTCGTCCCGGATGCCGGACTATCATACGGTTATCTTGTGGGTATTGCGAGTCCGCAGGCCTCGAACCTAATTCGAGTCGAGACGCTTTTTTCGACAGCAGCTATTTGGTCAGCAAGATCGCTGGTGGGTCGATCACGGCGGATCGGATGCCCGTGGGAGGTCCGTTCCTGTCTCCCGCGGAACTATAGATCTTCGGCTGTGGATAAGGGCCCCTTGGACAACCGATACCCAATTGACTGGACGCAGGGCAGGATCGTTGCCGATACTTATAAAATGGAGAGGTGTTAGGCTATGCAGCCCCTGATGGCGTGGGTTCTCTCGTTTCGGATGGTCTGCACTCGTCTGGATCTGACTGTTCAGGAATGTCTTGATGCTTGGCGGAATCGGACCCCGATCGTCGTGATCGTGGAAGAGCGGGAGGATTCCCGGCAGGCACTCGTCTGTCGTATTAACGAGATGTATCCCTTCTGACCGTGTCGACTCGAAACCACATTCGCGCAAGCCTAACTTGTGGGGTCCTTATCGCCACGCTGTCTGTGTGTGCGCCGTGCAGCGGCCAAGTGACGGCCTCAGGAGATGCGTTTACGGAGGCACAGAGGTATCACCTAGGGATCGACCGTCCCCGCGATGCCAAAAAGGCCGAGCAGTTTTACAAGACTGCGATCAGGCAGGGTCCGGGCAACACTGATGCGATATACAACCTCGCGCATCTTTACTTCATCCAGATGCGCTATGACCTTGCGGCCAAGACTTATCGGAAGGTGCTCAAACTGAACCCGGAGGACTCGGACGCGTATAACAACCTAGGGACAGTCTACGAACGGCAGGGCCGTGTGAAATCAGCGAGAAAGCTCTATGTGCTTGCGACCAAGGCGAAGCAGCCCGTGGCTACCGCTTTCTACAACCTCGCGCGGCTGTATTTGAAAGATGGGGAGGAAGACCGGGCACGTGCGGCGATCGAGAAGGCGATGGAGCTCGAACCCGAGAACGACGCCTTTGTCAAGCTGCACTCACGATTGTTGAGTGAAGTCGGTCGTCTTTCGAACGCGACAATTTGGTATGTGATCGGAGGACTATCGGTCACGCTCGTCGGAGGTGGGTATTTACTTCACAAAGGAAAGCTGCTTTCGTGATCAAGTTGCTCATCGCTACTTTGATGATCGGCATTGTTGGAGTGGGTGCACAGGATGTTCCTCGGGATCCGGTGGCAGAGACGGATTTCGTCGACATCTTCGAGTTGATTCTGGGTGAGGAAGACTCGCTCATTTCGATCGTGGATCCTGTTCTTTCGGGGGCAATCACCTCGATGGAGGCCGGGAACAACGAAGGTGCGGTGGCTGAGCTCGAAGACATCATTCTCCAGACTCCGGGCCACATTCAGGCCCTTCGTCTGCAAACGAGTTGTTACATACGCCTGAAGAATCACGAAGCTGCGATCGGGTCGTGTCTTCAGATCGCGGCCCAAGACTCCTTCGATACGAGCGCATACGTCGCTCTGGGATACTTATATCAGGCTTCTGCCGATTTGGATAATGCTGAGCTATACTATTCTTTGGCGCTCGACAAGGATCCAACTCTGTACCGCGCCCTGTTCGGTCTGGGATGGATTAACCTCGATCGTAGGAACCTAGACGCTGCGCACGAAGCTTCCACACGGATCACCGAACTCGCTCCGGATTACGCACCCAACTACGTTCTGCTCGGTCGGGTTCTGACAGTGAAGGGCTTCTACAAGGAGGCGGCGAGAGCGTTCCGGAGAGGATTCAGCTTGGATCCTTCGCTCCGAGCGCGGTATGGGATATTGTTGCAGGAACTTACTATTCGATATCGCCTGGGTCGCTGAGAAACTATGAGCCAAGCAGACATCGACTATCACTCGTTGAGCCTGTCTCCGCTGTTTGTCGGGCTGAACCAGGATGAATTGGTTGCCTTGGTCGAAGCGGCCGAGATGCACGAGGTAGAAGACAATGACATCGTCGTGAATGAGGGCGATCCGGGTGAAGCGATGTATCTCCTCCACGATGGAGAGGTGGTGATCGAGAAGAAGGCGAATGGGGGAGATATGATTGAGCTGACAAGGCTCCACCGTCGGGGGGATTTCTTCGGCGAGATGGTGTTTGTGGATATCCTGCCGAGGTCCGCGACGGTCAGAGCGGACCCTGCGGCGAGGTTGATAGAGTTCCCACTGGAGGCGCTAAGGGCTTTTTTCGAAGACAACCGGACTGTGCACCTCACGATAATCCTGAACATGACCCGTGTTCTATCGAAGCGGCTGAGAGCTGCGAACGAACAGATCGCCGACCTGATAAGCAGTCAGTCCTAGTCGTATTTGAAGTTGATTGAGACTTCCATCCAGACCTTACGTGCTTCACCCTGATGTTTCCCCGGTCGGAACCTGTAACGGTATGCCGTCGAGATTGCTTCGTTTCGGAACTGCGGGGGCCCGGCCACGAACTCGACCCTCTCGACATTCCCCTTCTTGTCCACTAGCAGCTTGACCTTTGCCGACCCCTGTTTGAGTTTGACCTTTCGAGCCTGCTCCGGGAATGCGGGCATAATCAGGGTCAGAAGGTGTGGCTTGTAATCGATATCGGCGATATTCATGGGCTCTTCGGACATCGGGCCGACAAGCCCGCTGGGGCCGACCAAGGCGAGGTCGATGGGAAGCGCGTCTAGATCTAAGTCGGTCGGCTCGATGGTAACGCTGTCCGGGACTTCCTCTCCCTCGACGGCTAGAGGCATGACAGGCCGTGGTGGTGCCGGAGGTAATGCTTTCTGAATTGTCTCCGGGATGTGCTCCATGTGCATAACGATTGTGCGTTTCCCCGTGCCAACTGTTAAAGCCGACTCGGGATTGTAGAGAAAGCTCGACCCGATCAGTATCGCGGCAGCTATTGCCGCCTGCCCGATCCGGCGCAGATATTGGGCTCCTAGGTCGAATTCGAAATTTTTGGTGCGGTGCGTGATCTTGACATCTATCGGTCTGTCGGACCGAAGTCTGCGGAACTGACGTCGACGATCGTCCTGCGCGGCGAGCTGACTGAGGAGTGATCCGTGGTATCTGAGGTGAATAATCTGCATACGTGCCTAAGCCCTTGTTCCTCCAAGGGCTTGGACCCTCTGAGCGCAAAAAAGTTCCGGGTCGAAGGAGTGAACTTCGACCCGGCTTGGGCGTCTAAACGCTGCCTCTTGAATTTAGGTCCGGCGTCCGAAATGTCAAGGTTCACCGGGGTATGACGAGTCCGAGGCTCTCCAAAATCGACGTTCGGCAGGAGACCGGTATGCTAGATCTCGTCTGGGGAGACGAGATAGCGCAAAGGATCCGGTTGGAAGATCTCCGTCGGCTATGCCCGTGTGCTGTGTGTGAGGGCACCCGCGCCAAGCAGGAGTCGAGCGAACTCCACGTGATCAGCTCGGCGGAGCTCAGTGCTTCGGCGAGCGTCGTGAACATCACCCCTGTCGGACGGTATGCTATTCAAATCCGATGGTCTGACGGCCATGACACCGGCATCTACACATACGACTACCTGCGATCGATGG
>DPVD01000292.1:0-10915 GCA_003526745.1 Candidatus Latescibacterota bacterium | reverse complement strand
ACGGAGATGGAGGCTTGTTCGGATTTGCGGGCGGATGTGATGGAGCAGGTTGGGAAGCGGTATGGGGTGGCTAAGGAGAAACAGTATCGGGACTACAAAGAGATGATCGATGAGGAACAGCCGGATATCGTGAGCGTGGCAACCCAGCCCGAACATCGGACGGATATCGTCGTTTATGCGGCGGAGAACGGTGCGAAAGCTATCTATGTGGAGAAGGCATTCTCTTCGTCGATGGCGGAGGCGGATCGCATGGTAGAGGCGGTCGAGAGGAATGGCGTGTTCCTAAATATGGGGACGAACCGCCGGTGGGATCCGGGATACGATGCGATGGTTGACGTGATCGAAAGCGGAAGGATTGGAGAGCTGAAGTCAGTGATCAGCCACATGAACGGGACGCTGTTTAACACGTCGAGCCACGTTTTCGACTTACTTATGCGGCTGAACGGCGATTCGGATGCGTCTTGGGTACAGGCGTGGTTGCCGAACGGGGATGAACTGATCGACGGGGTTCATCTGGTGGATGACCCGGTCGGTCAGGGGACGATTCAGTTCGCGAATGGGGTGACCGCTTATGCGATGAACTCTGGGAGAGGGCTAGAAGTGGAGGCGATTGGAGAGAAGGGGAGTGTGACGGCGTTTGGGAATGGGTTAGAGTGGCGAGTGCGAGAGGAAAAGGAAGCGGATCATCGAGGGCGCGGTGTGTGGCACGATGTGGGAGCGCTGGAAGTCGAGAAGCATAGCTCAACACTTAGGCTGATCGAGGATCTTGTGCACGCGTTGGATACGGGAGAGCCGACGCGGTGTGGGGTGCGGCTGGCGAGGGCGAATCAGGAGCTGATCTTCGCGTTTGTGGAGTCGCACGTCAGAGGCGGGGCGAGGGTAGAGATTCCGCTGGGTGAGAGTCGGTACTATTTGAAGCGGAAGCGGCGGGCCAGACAGCCGAAGTTCGCGCGGTAGAGGTCCTTCTTCGCCAAAACTGCGGAGAATGTACGTTCTAGGTTTGAGGGAGAGGCAATAGACAAAGGCAATAGCCCATTGCCCCTTTCTCATTGGCCTTCGCTCGTTTTACTGGCGTGAAGGCTTGTCCACAAGACCCCCGCTCCCGATGCTCAGGAGAGGGGTAGTCGTCTTTGCACTGAATGGATGATGCCTTCCTGACCCTAGCTCTCTTTGTGGCCTCGCGGGTTCAAGCTCCGTGTGTTCTCCTTCTTTCTTTTTGATTTGGTGATTACGTCTCTCCGAATTTCCAGATACTGAGGGCGGTTTTAGAGAAGAGCCACTCCTGGTCCTCCGATGTGAGGAATGGGAGGTGCTCTCGGAAGAGATCGAGACCGTTTTGGTAGCCGATGTTGCGGAAGATATGCGGGAAATCGGTACCCCACATCAGACGTTGAGGGCCGAAGGTGTCGTAGATACGTTCGTAGATGTGGTGGCTGTCAGCCAAGGGGTAGTCTTCGTTCGACTTGCCGGCCTGAGGGGTGAACTTGACGTAGACGTTCGGATACTTGGCGAAGTCTAGGACGTTTTGGAGCAAGGGATAGGGCGGCTCTTCGCGGATGGGGGCGCCGCCGAGGTGATCGAGGACGACTTTGACGCTAGGGTAATGGGCAACGATTGGTTCGATGGACGACTGTAGTTCTGCGGGGCCAAAACTCAGGAATGAGGCGCCCAGTTCAGCGGCTTTGTCCCAGATGGGATACTGGTCTTTGGCGGCCCATTCGTCGGGGTCGTCGGGGCGACTGAGGTGCATTCGTAAGCCCTCGAATCCGTCCTCTTTTACTAACCTTTCCAACTCTTCCGGGCCATCCGGGCGTTGGCGGTCCATGATGGCGATCGCCGAGAAGGTTCGCGGATAACGCTTCATGACATCTGCGATATAGGAGTTGTCGTACAGGTAGTGTATCGGTTGGACGATACAGGCCTTGCTGACGCCGGACTTCTCCATCGTTGTGAGAAGCAATTCAGCTGTGCCGACCTCTGTGGTACCTTTGTCGGCCCAAGGGTAGGTCAGGGGGTCGTTGGACCAGACGTGGAGATGGGAGTCTATGATCATGGGGTTGTCCGGGGTTGTGTTATCGTTTGAAATCAGGTGATCTATATAATAATGGCTATGAGAGGCGGCAAGGGGTGGGAGGGAGGTAAACTGGCAGAAGAGGTTTACGGCAGATAAGAATGAGTTGGCCCAGGCGGGGGAGATTCCTAGGAGGTACGTTTGTTTCAGGACGTCAGTTTGGAAGGCAGTTGATAGGTGAAACAGAAGAAGCTCCGGTGGAATCGGAGCTTTCGTATGTAAGACAGGATAATTGAGGTGGTTGCGCTCCTTGGCCGAAGACTTGTCAGAGTAGGCTGCTTCAAGGCCGAAGGCCGGACGCGGTGCTCACCTGCTGCCTCACCCCGTGCACATCTTGATCATTGTGTCGACGTCGATTTTGTATTTCGACGGGTCGAGGACCTTTACAATCTTGCGGTTTTCCTGGGGGTCGCTGGCGAGGTCTACGACGTAGGGGACTTGGCGGAATTTCTTGTAGCGGGTAATGAAGCAGCCCACCTTGGGCTGGCGGACGTTGCCGGGGTTGGGTTCGGCGACTACGCCGACTTCGTTGGTGTCGAGTTGGACCAACGATCCAACGGGATACAGACCCAATGTTTTGACGAAGAGTTCGACGAGGTCGCCGTTGAATTCGATGTTCTTGTTCTGGTAGATTCGGCCTAGTGCGAAATGTGGTGGTAATGCGGGTTTATAAACGCGGGCGGAGGTAAGGGCATCGTAGACGTCAGCGATGGCGGTCATTTGGCCAAAGCGGTGGATTTGGTCGCCCACGAGATTATCGGGGTAGCCCTTTCCGTTGAGCATCTCGTGATGCTGGGTGGCGATGAGCATCATCTCTTCTGTGACGCCGGGCATGTCATAGAGCACATCACTTCCATACGTGGTGTGTTTTCTCATTTCCTCCAGCTCGTGGGGCTCGAAGCGGCCGGGTTTGTTGAGGACTTCTAGAGGGACCTTTGTTTTTCCGATGTCGTGGAGGAGGGTGGCCGTGGCCAGCATCTGCGCAGTCTCTTCGTCGATTCCGTCGGCGAGGGCGACTGCGAGGGTTATGATGGTGACGTTGATGCAGTGGTTGGCCGTGTAGGGATCGTGTTCTTTGAGGCGGGTGAGGCCGACCATGGCGTCAACGTTGTTGAGGACGCTGGTGGTGATGAGTTTTGCTCCGGCGTCGAGCTTCTTGCGGTCCATGGAGCCGCCGATTGCGACGTCGCCGAGCGCTTCCTTGAGCTGGTTCTTGACGACTTCTTTGGTGGCGCGGGCTTTCTTGAGCTCTTCCTTGTATTCGACCTTGCGGCCGCCCGGGAGGGATTTCTTGCGGCGTTCCTGAGGGATTGCGATTGGTTTAGGGACAGGGGTGCCGCTTGCGCTGTCCTTGCCCTTGGTAGTATCGATGGTGACGTCGTTGAGACCGGCTTCCTTGAGGCGCCGGATCTGGTTCTCCGACGTGATGAGCATCCCGGAGCCCAGGAGAAGGACGTTTTTCGCAGAGTTCTTGGTTATTCCCTTGCCCTTGGCGGCGTCGCGGACGTCGGCTTCCATATACATGCCAACTTCGAGCGCGTTTATGTTGATCTTCTTTTTCAAAAGCGAAACCCTTTGGAACTATAGAGAACACCCCTCGACTACCGCTTGGGCAGGCTACTGAAACGGAGGGGGAACCCAGCGTTTACGGGGGCGTGTGGTAAGATTGGTATCTGAGCTATCCCAATTAACTAGATACGTAAGAAAGTAATACGAAGATGCGAAGACGCGAAGGATAAAAGCGGGGTAGAGGCGAGAAGTGCGAGTTTTACAACCCGAGACGGGGATTACGGCAATATCAAATTTCGAGCACCGAATATCGAAAATCGAAGTTGGTGATGTGGAAAGATAGGGAGAGTTAGGCGGCTTGGGATTGGGCGCAGGAAGGAGCGGTGCGGCGGAGGAAGTAGACAGGGATGATGGTGATCAGAAAGATGACGGCGGTGATGCGGTAGCAGTCGCTGAAGGCGGCGACGGTGGCTTCCTGCCACAAGGTCTGCTGGATGAAGTCGATGGCGAGGCTCTCGGGATCTGGATGGGGGTAGGAGAGCATGCGTGTTGAGAGGCGGTCCAGGTGGTAGGAGAAAACAGCCGAAGAGGCGCTGACGCCGCCTATGAGCCTCGCTACGCGGGCAGACAGCCGTTGGGAAAACATGACGGCAACGAGTGCGCCACCTACGGAGCGGCCGAGCTGGCGCATCAAAGCGTGGAGGCCGGCGCCAAGTCGCACAGACGCCGGGGGGAGGGCGCTGAACATTGTGTTCGACAAGGGAGACCAGATGCACATGCTGACGATGCCCATCAGGACCAGGAGTCCGGCGATCGAGGGGCCGGAGGACTGCATCGAGAGGCTAGAGAGCGCGTAGAGCATGCAGGCGAAGCCGATGACGCCGGTGCCGATCAGTATACGCGGGTCAACTCGGTCTGAGAGCCAGCCGGTGAGGGGGCCGATTACGGCGGTGGTTATGCCCGATGGAACACGAAGTATAGCGCTTTGTAGGATGGAGTAGCCTAGGAGACGCTGGAGGAAGATCGGGAGCAGCAAGGTGACCGCGGTGGTCGTTGCCGGGACGATGAAGCCCAGGAAGCTGCCTGCGGCGAAGGTCGTGTGTCGGTATATGCCGAGGTCGACCAAGGGTGATTTGGATCTGAGTTCTACGAAGATGAAGGTGACGGCGGAGACCGTGCACAGGGTGACGAGAGTGAGGGTTCTCGTGTTAAGACCTAGAGGGACGTTTTGCTGAGTTACGAGCAAGACGGCAGAGACGATAGCTGTTCCGAGGGTGACTGCGCCCAGGAAGTCGAAGCGGCCGACCGGGGATCGTGGGGGATCGCGTAGGAGCACGTAGCCGATCGTGAGTGCGGATGTGCACAAGACGAGCGTGTAGTAGAAACCCCATCGCCAGCCGAAGCTATCGGCGAGTGTCGAGGCGATCAAGCTACCGAGTGTCGAGCCGGTGATGAGGGTTAGGTTGCTGGCGCCCAAGACGAAGCCCCGACGGCCTTCTGGAAACGAATCGAAGATGAAGGGTGTGGTGAGTGGGAAGAAGCAGCCGGCGGCGATACCTTGGATGACGCGGAGGAAGATCAGGCTCGGGTAGTTCCAGGCGAGCGTGCAGGCGAAGGTGCAGCCGGTGAAGAGGAGGAGGCTGCCGAGATAGAGGTTGCGTTGTCCGAAGACGTCGCCGATCCAGCCGACGGCGGGCATTATGACGACCATTGTCAGCATGAAGGATGTAAGGACCCACTGGGCGGACTGAACGTCGATAGCGAATTCGGACATCATTCGCGGCAGGAGTAGGCTGATCATCCCGATGCTGTGGGAGAGGACCGACATCGCGCTGAGGGAGACGGTGACAAGGATCAGCCAGGCGTGAGTGTGGTGTCGATCGAAGTCGTTCATTCGCGGATGTCGATTCCGACGACGGCCGACAATCCGAGTTGGAGGATACGCCCAGGGTCCTCGACGGAGATGCGTAGCGGGATACGCTGGACGACTTTGACGAAGTTGCCTCCGAGGCTTTCGCGGGGGATGACCGCGAACTGAGATCCAGTTACGGATCCGATGCTTTCTACGTGTCCCATCAGCGGGCTGTCAGGCCAGGCGTCGATGGTGATGTCGACAGGCTGACCGACACGCACATTTGAGATTTGTGTTTCTTCGACGTTGGCGATGACCCAGAGGGTGTCGAGGTCGTGGACAAAGGCGAGGGTCTGACCGACGTCGACGAGCTCGCCTGTGTTGACGGCTGTCTTCGCAACGAGTCCGTGCACCGGGCTGAAGACGCGCGTTTCGTGAAGTCCGATCCTGGCGGTTTCGACTTCGGACTCTGCGAGCGCTAGGTTCGCTCGGGCAGTCTCAACTCGTTGGTTCTGAATGCGTACCGGATGCAGGTGACCATCCGTCATCTTGACGCCCGCAGCGGCCTTGTTCACCTGCTCTCCCGCCTCATCGAGTTCTGCCTTCCGCTGCTGGGTAGCGATCCTGGCCGCTTCAAGCTCTGAATCCGAGACCAATCCCGATCCAGACAGCCGCTCCGTTCTTCTCAGCGTTCTTTCAGCCTGTTCCAGCGCAGCCTGAGTCGCAGTTAAACGCGCTTTAGAAGCCGTCCATTCTGCGGCAAACTGATCGGCTAGCGGGCCGGCCCTGTGTTTTTCCCGGTCCAACGAAATTTGTGCCTCAGCCAACTCACTCCGAGCTCCGGAAGCGATCGCACGAGCTCTTTCCAGCTCGGCTAGAAAAGGTCGTTCATCCAGCGCTAGGAGGATCTGACCGGGAGATACGGTGTCGCCCGTCGCGACTGCGAGACTTTCGATTCGGGCTGAAACGCGGGTGGATATGGTGACAAGGCTACCGGAGACGTAGGCATCGTCTGTGACGATGTGGTTGAGATGATACCGTATTTTGGGAACTAGGAGGATAGCACCCAGCAAGATGACGACTGCGAGGCCGCCAACGATGCGGCCGGTGTTGAGACGGGATTCTGTGGCTATTTCGGGAGCGTCCATGGATAACATTGTCAAACGTTAGGTGACAAATGTCAAACGGTCGTGGGAATTGGCAGCAATCGAAGCTGAGGGTGGAACTCTGGCCTGCGGACATGGTTGCGCGAAGCCGTTTCAGTATTAGAAGGTTCCCGGAGAATGCTCTGGGGACCTTTTGCTTTGTTCTGGAGCAGGCGCTAACATGGCGGCCACACCAAGGAGAGATAAATGGCGACGTATGCAGAGGGACTTCACGAGGGGTTTTCGGGACGGTGCAGGCAGATGATCGAGGCGCAGCGGGGGAAGCCGTTCGTGAAGGGAGATATTGAATACGACTGGATCGAGCGGGGGAACTTCACGCGTCGATATGCCCATTCCATCACGACTTTCGCAATGCAGGCGTTTCACCTGGATGAAGGCGTCGATAAGGCGAACGAAGCGCTGATCGAGTTGTGTCAGCACTACTTGGGTCACCGGACGGATCTTCTCGAGGCGCACAGTTTTCATTGGTCTGGGGCAATCTACAACCGGCTCTGGCGATTCTTTGGGCCGGCCGGATCGGTCGCTGCAGACCGGATGTCGATGGAAGCACAGACTCAGTTACTCGACGTCATGTGGGCCTGGGCATCGGAGGCTTCCGAAGCCCTCGACCCGAGTACCGACCACATTGGGCGCTTTCCCAATTCGGAGAATCATCATGCCATGGGGATCGTGACCACGTGGGGATTCTGTGATGTGCTTCGACAATCCGAGAGACATCGCGACAAGGCCTTCTCTGACGGACGTGATGCCGGAGACCACTATTCTGCATGGTCGATCTACCTGAGAGCCTACTTCCGAGCGCGAGCAGGCAAGGGTCAGTCGGTCGAGATCGCCAGTAAGAACTACAACGCACACACCATTCAGATGTGGTATAACGTCGCCGACTTTGCGGAGGATGAGGGGCTTCGAGAAGCCGCGACCTCCTTCTTGGATCTCTACTGGGCAACGTGGTCGGAAGAACAGATCGATGGCGTAAGAGGGGGCGGCAAGACGCGGATCTATCAGGGGCCTGCTACCAAGACTGCTTCAGATGGCGCGATTCAGAAGATGGCGGGCTTGTATTTCGACAAACGGGTCGACGAGTCGATGAGCGCGCAGGATTGGATTGTGGTGACCAGCGCGTATCGGATGCCGCTGCTCGTGATGAATCTCGCTCTCGATGTCGAGGGGCGAGGAGAATACGAGGTCACGCAGCGGTGTATGGGTCTGAAGGAGCCGGGGTGGGAACGGATTCCGAATCCTCCGGTGATCCCATTCGGCATCAACGGATTGCGAGAAGACTTTGGAGGATTCCTCAGATACAGCTACTGCACCCCCGACTTCGTGATCGGGACATTGATGGTTGAAGCGCGGCCGAACGACGAGTGGACGGGGGTGGCCGCTCAGAATAGGTGGCAGGGCGTTATGTTCAGAGGTCATCCGTATGCAGCGATCGTGCCGGAATGTTTGGCCGTGGACAGACACATGAATATGCTCAATCACCCGAATACGATGAACCAGCACTGGTCGGTGCAGAAGAAGGGTGCCCTGATTACGCAGAAGCTGTTGAATCCGGATTACAGCATCCAGACTGGACACAGTCGGGTTTGGATCTCGGGGCACGGACTGTCCGAGCCTCAAGAGCGTGACGGATGGGTGTTTGTCGAGGCTGAGGGCGCGATCGCCGGGATCTATATTCTGGGTGGATATGCGTGGGATCCGCCGGAGGAGGGCGCAGTCGGTCGATGGATGCGTTGCGAGGATGACATGGCACCGATCGTGATTGAGGTCGTGAGGAAGTCAGATGTGGAGTGCATCGATGAATTTGCGATGAGCGCCGAAGCTCGAACTCCAGACTTGAGCGAGGACAAAATCACGTTCCAGACGTTTTCAGAAGATTCGCTAGCTCTGCATACGGATTTCAGCAGTTTGCCGGAGATCAATGGGTCCTCTCTTGATCTAGCGCCGGACAAAGTGTACGACAGTCCTTATGTGACCTCGGAGTGGGATAGCGGGAAGGTAGAGATTCAATACGGTGGAGAGATAAAGCGGTTGGTGTTCTAGCCTCCTGAATGGTGATTATCAGATTGAGTAGCTGATGCAGGGCATGATCCCAGATTGTGCCTACTGTGCTGCAGTGGTTTGATCTATAGGGACAAATGTATGGAGACTGTGAAATGGGGCATTATCGGGTGCGGGGATGTGTGTGAGGTCAAGAATGGGCCCGGGCTCTACAAGGCCGAAAATTCGGAGCTCGTAGCCGTAATGCGTCGGACCGGGTCGGCCGCGGAAGACTATGCGAAGCGTCATAATGTCGCGCGATGGTATGACGATGCCCAGAAGCTAATAGACGACGATGAGGTCAACGCGGTCTATGTCGCCACGACACCGTCTTCACATTGCGATTATGCGCTGGCGGTGGCTGAAGCGGGCAAGCCATGTGTTGTTGAAAAACCAATGGCGTGTACGGTGGAGGAGGGTGAAAGGATGGTCGGGGCTTTCGAGGCGAAAGACATACCCTTGTTTGTGCAGTACTACCGTCGAGCGCTTCCCCGTTTTTTGGAGACCCGAGAGCTGATCCAGAGCCAGGCAATTGGAAAGCTAACGAGCGTGCAAATCATGCACTACGGTCCACTGGCGACAGGCGAGAGGGCGGAAAGCTGGAGATACGATCCGGAGATCGCCGGCGCTGGCGCGTTCTACGATTTGGCATCGCACGGTATGGATATTCTCGACTTTATCGTGGGACCTGTGACCAACGTGTCAGGGTACTCGATCAACACGGGTGGCACCTATGCGGCTGAGGATGTGACGGTTACGAGCTTCCTGCTTGGGGACAATGTTGCCGGGACAGGCGTATGGAATTTTAACGCGGATCACGGAAACGACACGATTACGTTTACGGGGTCTGACGGGGAACTCAAGGCCTCGGTGTTCAAGGATACGGATATAGAGATTCGCTTGAAGAATGGGTTGACGAAATCCATCGGGGTTCGGAATCCGGCGCACGTGGGGCAGCCCTTACAGGAGACGATTGTGGCGGAGTTGAGGGGAGAGGGGAAGTGTGATTCGACGGGAGAAAGTGGGTTGAGGACGCAGAGGGTGTTGGAAGCGTGTGTGCGCGAATACTATGGAAGTGGATAGAGCCCGTATTCGCTAGGGGTGTGGGAAGGCGGTCTTGGTGAGCAGGTGTTCTAGAGCCTGAAGGGATTCTTCGCTTACGCTCAGAATTTCAGGGAGTAAATGTGAATGTACGATCTGACTGGGAAAGTTGCGGTGGTCACTGGAGCTGGAGGGGAGCGGGGGATTGGGCGGGCGATTGCGGAGCGTTTGGCTCGGGAGGGGGCGGACGTTGCTGTCAGTGATGTAGTGGATGAGCCGCACGAGGCATGGGGTGGGTTGACGGCAGTGAAGGAGGGGATTGAGAAGGGTGGCAGGCGGTCGATTGCGGTAACGGCGGATGTGACGGACTCGGGGCAAGTCGAAGTGATGTTCGATCGGGTGGTCGGAGAGCTTGGTCGGGTCGATATCCTGGTGAACAATGCGGGCATCAGTATGCACAAGTTGGCCCTCGAGACGACGCTCGAGGAGTGGAACCGAGTGATCGGAATCAACCTCACCGGCTCGTGGCTGACGGCGCAGGCGGCGGCCCGCCGAATGGTGGACGCCGGTGGTGGCCGGATCATCCAGATCGGGTCGATTTCGGGTCAGCGCGGCAATATGGGCGGTGCGGCCTACGGCGCTTCCAAGGCCGCCGTGATGCATATCTGCAAGGTTCTGGCGACCGAACTATCGGGCCAAGGCGTCATGGTCAACGCCATCGCGCCGGGTCCGATCGAGACTGGCCTCAGCCATCACGGGCCGACCCGCAAGCGCGCCTATACGGACCGCATTCCCGTGGGCGACTACGGGACGGTCGAAGCGGTCGCCAACGCCGCACTTTTCTTTGCATCGGACGAATGCATCTGGACCACGGGCACTGTACACAACGTCGCTGGCGGTTACGGTGCGCAGGGCGCTTCCTACGATCCGCAGGAGATTAGCGGATAGATTGGGCAATGTGCCGGTTTGCGATACTATTCCGGGACCAAAGGAGATCGGGATGAATGACGCAGTGACACTCTCACGCGACGCACATGCGCAGAATTTGCGGGACTATGGCGCGGCCGGGCGCGATCGCGAACGTGCGATCGGCAATCGAGGTCCGCTTGTTTTGGGCGAAGACGGCAAGCTCGACCCGGAAATCCTGCATCGGTTCCGGGAGCACGGATTTTACATATTCGAGGATGTAATCGACCCGAATGAGATAGCGGATCTGAGAGCCGACGCACTCGAGAT
>DPVD01000336.1:2363-5725 GCA_003526745.1 Candidatus Latescibacterota bacterium | reverse complement strand
CCGAGGGGAGTCGAACCCCCGTTTCCTGAGTGAGAGTCAGGTGTCCTAGGCCACTGAACGACGGGGTCACACTAAATCAGTATTCAGAATTTATAGGCGCTAAGATTCGAAGTCAAGATTGTCAGCGTTTCCGATGTCAGCTATCATCATTTCTGTCGGAATCCACAGCTATTCCGGAAGTTGGTATACTCGCAGATAAAAAGAATAAAGGAAATGCACTAGCAGCACTTCCCTCGTCGATCGTGGCATCTTTCTGAAATCTCAGCGTGACAACTTTGCCTTCAGCTTCTTCAAATCCATCCTGACATATCGCCAAGTCACTTTCGGCCCGCGCGTAAGCAGTAGCTTCGCACGCGCGATCGTGTTGTCCACGATGCTGCGCCGAGTACCCCAGGACAAACCGCGAGCTCGACGCATCAGCTTCTGTTGTTTTTCCGCGTCATACATATGAGAGGGGGCAGCCGAGGCTCCATAGAATGTCGTGTCCGAAGCTAAATCCCCATCTTCGTTTGGCACGTAATAAGAGACGTGTATGTAGATTCCTTGCCCTATGGCCCAATTCAGTGTTTGGGCATCCTTTTCGTAGTCCGATCCAGGCAGCCCCAGAATGATGTAACCAGAGACACTGTCGAAATAGTTCCGGGCGATTGCGAGTCCTCGTTCTAAGTCTTCAACCACCTCGCCCTTCACGATCGCCGCGAGTACGTCGTTATTGCTGCTTTCAATCCCAAAGCCGACCGTCTTGCAACCGGAATCGGCCATCGCTTTGGCGGATTTCTCAGTCAGCCTGTCCGCTCGAAGGCCGTTAGTGCAAGCCCATTCGATATCGTATTCAGAGAAGAGCTCCGAAACAGCGACAACATGATCTTCCCGTAGGTTGATACAGTCGTCGAGCGTCGTGATATACCGAACCCCGTACTCATTAACGGCCTGGTCGAGTTCTGCACGAAGATGGTCAATCGAACGTGCTTTCCAGCCGCGCTCTCTGGCGTCACAGTAGGTGCATTTGTAAGGGCACCCGTAGCTGGTCAGCAGTGCGTAAGGCCATTCACCCGCTTTCCACTTCTCTTTAAGCAGGGGGAACGAACTGAAAAGATCGTAACGAGGCACTGCGGGCAGATCTTCGACGAAGAGATTTTCTCGCCAAGGCAGGAACTTATAGCAGCACTGGACGTCAATCGGCGTTGTTACCGATCGTGCTTCGGGATATTCCTGTAGCAGCTTGTCGGCCTCGGACCACGACCGAGACTGCACGGAGACCAGCACTTCCGAACCGTTCGGTGTATCCAGGACGGATTTTGGGTCGGTATTCCAGTCGATGACCGGAGCGTCCCATTTGGCGCTCAAGTAACCGAGAGGCAGGCACACGATGTCTTCGTTGCCGCCTTGAATTGGATTGATCAGGACCTTCTTCATCTTGCCTTACACAGGGGCCGTGACAGTGGGTTCATCAACCTTGACCTCGGGTGCTGGCGGAGCTTCTTCACGTTTGCAGGCGAAGGTCGGGCAGTCCGCGCAGCCATCGTCGAACATATCTCCCTTTCTCAAAGCCTTTCTCAGACCGCGGTAGCGCTCGCCGTACCAAATTTGCTGGAATGACTGCTCGAAGATATTCCCGAGGGCGTTTTTCCTTTGGCGATCGCGCTCGTTATGCTCGTTCGACGTACAGCACCGGATGACCGAGCCGTCTACAAAGATGAATGGTTGGTGCCACAGCGTACACTTCTGGGCGGGAACCTTTTCCCGCTGCATCTTTCGATTCCAACGAATGTGAACCTTCTGTTGCTTTCCGATCTCGTTGATCTGGTCACGCTCTTCGTCGACGACATCATATTTTTGTCCGATGATATCCGGGAATTCCTTCAGGAGCTCGGTGAATTGCACTGTTACCGTCTGCTTCCCCGCCAACTCCCGGACCATCTTGACGTAATCGCCCATTTCAGGTGCGTTTTGCTTCTGCACAATGAAATGGTAGCTCACCTCGGGTAGCTTCTTGTTGTACTTGTCCTTGGCGCGGTGGAGGCCCTGCAGGTTCGCATAAACTTCCTCCCACTTCGCTTTAACCCGAATATTTTCGTATGTCTCCTTCGTGCACCCGTCGATCGATGGCTGGATACGGTTGAGGCCGATCCTGACGAGCTCATCGGAAATCTCAGGCGTGCACCGGTGCATCGCGTCATAGATCTCGTAATAGATTCCGCGCCGCTTGGCCTCACGTACCATGTCCATATACCGAGGATGCAAGAAGCTCTCGCCGATACCCGTGAAGTCTGCCCAGCGAAGCTTTGGGAACTCGTCCAAGATATGAACAAGCTTCTCGTACGGCATCATGACCGACGGTTCTTCCCAATAGGTATGCTCGCACATCGTGCATCGAAGGTCACAAGCCGTTGTGATCTCGACTTCAATATAAGGAGGGTAGGGCGCGAATCGGTTCAACAGCCAAGCCACTGGCCGGGAATGGACACCGTAAAACGAACGGAAAACAGCATAGTTGTAAGCCATTTTCAGGCCTTGTTCGCGGTAATTCGTCCAAAGCGTGTAGGCCTGCTCTTGCAGTAGTCCCATAGGTTTTCCTAGATTTCCCTATCCCCAATTCTCAAGATCTTCGGGATACGTAACGTTGATATAATCGCCCGTAAAGCGATTGACTTTAAAAGTATGTGCGGCCATTCCGCGTTCCAAGGCGTGCTCCATGCCCCCTCCCTCGCTGAAGAACTCGAAATCGGCGCTGTCAAACCAGTAACAGCCAAGCCCCATCAACGGTTTTTCGATAAGCGAGGTGACGTCGTCCTTTCCAGCGTGACCGACCGCATAAGTTCGATGGAATTCCCCGGTGCCTTCTTTTACACCTACCCCACGAAGGACCTCATGCTCGAATGTTCCGTTGAACAGGCAGTCTCCAAGCGCGATCACAAACGGCGTATTCACAACCGTCTGAGCGAGACAGATACTGCTCGCCAGCGTCTTCTCGGTCGTTTTAACCGCCGTCCAGTCGACCCCGAGTGCCTCCATCGTGCTCGTGATCTCTGAAACGAAGTTATTCAGGATAACAACGTAACGGTCCGCGCTCCAGAATTCAACCACTTGCTCCAGAAGTGTTCTTCCGTTTTTGGTCTTGAGCAGACACTTGGGGACCGTTTCCGTTAGTCCTCCCATGCGCGTCCCCTCGCCACCAACAGGGATTATGCACGTCTGACTGCGCACTCGTAGACCTCCAGCAGCTGTTCCTTGATTTTGGGCAAGTCAGGGCCCGGCCGAGGATCCGTCTTCGCGTCAAGACACCGAACGATTTCGTTCGCGAAAAGCATAGCATCGTTGGTCTGCGCAAAACCGGCCTCAGAATAGCGCTCCGTTGTCTC
>DPVD01000336.1:0-2068 GCA_003526745.1 Candidatus Latescibacterota bacterium | reverse complement strand
CAGAATAGCGCTCCGTTGTCTCCCGAATGCCCCCGACGTCCGTAGCAACCACCTTCGTTCCCAAGAGAGCCGCCTCTACTACTACGACGGGCCCGGGGTTGGGCCATAGCTCTGGCACAACAAGCACTTTGGCTGTCGCGATCGCCTTTAGCGCGCCCAGCCGGGAATCAGCTTTGATTTCGTGGAATTCGGCAGCTGGACGCTTTTTTCTGACCAAGGCTTCGACCTCGAAAAACACACTCCTTCCCTTGTTCTTCGGGTTTCCACCTACAAAAGCGACCAAGTTTTCGTTCCTCTCCACCTCGATCGCTTCCGGGAGCGTGATAGGGAGCGGAATAATGTGCGTTTTCTGGTTTTTTTCTGCGTCTGGAACCCCGATCCCGCCTTCTATGAGGATTGTTTCCGCCGCAGAGGAAAGGGCAATGATTCCGTCCAATTCGTTCATCCAGCGGGTGATCCGCCTTTTTCGCCCCAGTAAGGGTAGTTTTGACAAAACAGGCAGACGCCGATCCCTAGGGTTGTAGCAAGAAATCCGACAGCGGTCGACTGCACAGTCCGGCCCGTGGAAATTGTCTCGCGGGCAGAGCGGCCAATAGTCGTAACAGGACCAGATCGCCGGGACACCCTCCTGTTTTGCCGATGCAATCGCTGCGGTCCCAAATTCTTTGAAATTATGCAGGTGCACGATATCCGGGTTGTGAGCTCGAATGAGAGATGTGACGCGCTTCTTTTCAGAGCGGAGACAGTATCCTCCGATTGTCGCCCAGGCCTGCACCCAGGCAGACGGTTTTTGGTTTCGGAATACGCTGCCGCCAACGAGGTCCACCACTGACTGCGAGGCCACGAATGCGCCGCCAAAGGGCGGGTGATCGCAGATATGGAGCACCTTCATATTTCGAACCGGCGCGTTTCTACTCGCATGATCCACGCATTGAAATGGGCGCCGCCGACCATCAAAATTGCGCCGATTCCGTAGATCATCGCTCTGGTCCAGAACTCGCTGAATCCCGCTCGGGCAATCCAGATGACGACTTCGTTGCGAAGCAGCACTGCCACAATGATGGTGAATACCATCATCTCTATCTTGGCGTACGAATCCCATCCGAGAATCTTGAAAATGAACCGAACGACTGTTCTCACAGACTCTCTAGCCTATCGTGCGAATCGTGCTGGGATAGAACGGATAGTGTCAGGAAACAACGGCACTCGAGTGGTATCGAAGCTGAGTCATCCGCACGCGCCGAAGGCCTGTCTCCAGCGAGGTACGGAATGATTCTACATCCACAATCCTAAACAGAGATGTAACAATAATGTTAGTATATAAGAAATCTGCCCCGGGAATCAAGGCGATTCAGGTCGAAACCCACGGGTGTAGACTTGGTTATCTAGCTAATAATCAATAATTAAGGCTGCCGGGGTCTCAGGAGATGGGGCGTGGGTTCTTGCGATACAGCGGATTGGTTGGCTTGTTGATGCGGTGCTGGGGTCATCAGTCGTCAGCTTCGGCTCATTCGCCGAAATTGGCCCGTATTCTTGGGATTTGATTGCTGGCCCCGGGCTTCCTCCATAGGCCTCTGTTATCTCTCAGGCGTCCCTGTGTTCCTTGGTTGACCTGGCCCACGTTTCCACGCCCAGGTTTAGGGTGTGGCTGCTATGGTTGATAGAACTGCGCGAAGCGGCCTGAAGGTTTCAGGAAATGAATCGGCCTCGGCCAGCCCACGTCGATGGCAGGTCACGAGGTGTTAGAAATACCAGGACAAAGTTGACAGGACGCACGTTCCTGCAAACATTGTCATTCTTTGCAGGTTCGCTTTGCCGCTGCAACTGTGTGCGTGCTGACGGACCTTCGTGAATCTTCATGGTTCTGTTTCGGATCTCCAACGAACCGCGGACTCCGGCAATGCGTGGGCTAATACATCATCGATATGATCCTGTTCCATAGGAGAGAGTTGTGAGCGAAGAAAATATTCTAGTCGTCCAAGAAGCATTCAAGCGTTTTTCAGAAGGAGATTTGACCGGATTCTTGGACCTGTGCGCAGATGATATAGAGTGGGATCATCGTGGTCCA
>DPVD01000373.1:0-8786 GCA_003526745.1 Candidatus Latescibacterota bacterium | reverse complement strand
TATCCCGTGCTGATGATGCCCGCAACCACATACCGTCTTAGGGGTGGCAACCCACCGAGGAGAAGCTCTTGTGGCAGAGTGCTGAGGTGTATCTCGTCGCCCGAGTTTGCATCGAGCTTGTGCGCAAGGTGGCGCCCCAACACGACACCATGCACACCGGCTGCCACTTCGCCTAGATCCAGATTGCCTTCCACGAGGTGATCCGCCAAGCTAGTTGTCGACAGGACGCCTTCTTCCGTCACACCGCGAGCCACACAACCGGCACGCCGAAGTCGGCCATCTTGATGTTGTCTCAACACAAACCCTTCGGCCTGCACAAACCGGGATGCGCTCGTAACACCGGGCAGCGATGCCAGTTCGGCTGTCAATGTCCCAGATTCGACAAACGGTTCGCTGTATGCCTGGCGAACCGTCATGTGCGCATTGACACCCAAGAGTCGCTCCTTCACTAACGTCGCATATCCGTTCATAACGGATATGGCAATGATCAGAGCGGCAACACCTATAGCGATCCCGAGTACACCCGCAGTCGCCGAGACCGTGAGTCTTGAGCTCGATCGGATCGCTCGCAGATGTCGATGCGACACGTTATATGGGAAAGGCAGAGACATCAGGCGTAATCACCCGTTCGCGCCCAACGGATTTCCGTCACGATTGTGAGTAGGACCGAGAAGACAGCAAGAACGGGAATCAAGACAGTAACCCATATCTCGGATTTCAGCGCCAGCGCAGTCGCACCAAAAAGCAGAGTCCAGACCACGTAGACGGAATTGACCGTCCAGGCTGAGCTTCCGGATCGGTGAAGACGCTGATAAAGGTGGAACCGATGTGCTTTCGTGATGTTCTCACGTCGAAGCACGCGACGAATGAGCGTATATGTCGAATCGAACAGGAACGCTCCTAGGGGCAGAATTCCAACGGCGAACGGGACACCGTGGCCTACGCCGACGAAGGCAATCCAGACAAAGAGAAGGCCAAGGAAATGCGCGCCCACGTCACCCATGAAGATCCGGGCCGGTGGAAGATTCCATACCACAAAACCGATCGAGGCGGCACAGATGCAAAGGCTCAAGGCGCTCAGATCAGGGCTGACTCCGTCATAAAGCGCGTAGAGCGACGCGGCGACAAAAGCGCCCTCGAGGCCGCTCAACCCGTCAAGACCATCCATAAAGTTAAAGATGTTCTGCGTATACACGAAGGCCAGTCCTATAACGAAAAAGGCGAGAACCCGGCTCTCCCAAGCGACCATCGTCGTCATCGAAAGGTATCCCCCCCAAAGCACCGCACCTGTCGCGACGCTCTGGACGACCAGCTTGGTCACTGGACCCATAGGTGTGATCTCGTCACGAATCAGGACCATCAGAACGACTCCAGCCGCGATCAGATGGGCCGTGCGCGTTTCCTCAAGCAGGGCGAGCGAAGCAAAAACGCCAGCAACAAGGCCGACACCACCGATTGTCGCGATCGGTGACTGATGGAGACTCCTCTCGTTCGGCCGGTCCACAAGCCCGAGCCTTGGCGCTATCGAAACTAGCGTTCGCGTTACGACCAGGGCAACACCGAAGGCTGCAATTGGGGGCCAGATACTCATCCGTCTGAATTCACCTCTCCCAGCCCCCTGCGAACGTTCTCGGGGTGTATCCAAGGTCCTGAGTGAAGGAGCTGATATCTGCGTATCGATCCACTCGCATCTGTCGAACCCAATAGTGTTTAAGACAAGGGCTATCCTGAATAAGTTCGCAGCGCCAAGCGACGGCGTATGCCAAGGATAGCGGCACATACACCTTGACCGGATTTCTCTCCGCCACCTCCGTGACCTGATCCAGTATGCCTGAGCAAGTCATAGCTTCGGGACCGGGAAGGTCGCCGCGCTTGTAATGAGAAAATCTTCGAAACAGCGCAGCGGACAGAGCGAAAACCACATCACCCGAGTAAACCGGGTGAACAAGCCGTTCACCGAAACCGATCCCGAAAAACACTTGGCCATTTGAGATCTGATGTCTGAACAATCCGATACTCCAATCTCGTAGGCCCTAAACCATCGTTGGGCAAAGATTAAGCTGGATTTAATGACCATCTCATGGGGCCGCGGAAGGCTTCCTCGACCTGCGCCAAAAGAAAGACAGAATATCCCTAGGTCGAGCTCAGAAGGATCGCTCAGTCGGCCCCGTACGCTCACAGACCTTCAGAATAGAGCCGTCCGTCCGAATCGGCGCCGCACCGATGGCTTGGTCGATCTGCGGCAGCTCATTGGGACTGACTGCCACAACCCGAACGCTCGTCATCAGCGACTTGGCCCTATCAGGATCGCAGCACATACCAAGTCTCCTCTTTCCCCGCTCACTGCAACTCTTCGATGGTGAAAGAGCCCACAAAACGAGTCCCGCCGACAACTCCCACCACGTGTCACATTCCACGTGTCAGTCTAAGGATGTCTCGATCGGTCGTGACGCGACTAGACATGATTTTTCGTCGTGCTCTCAGAGCAGCAGGTATAGCAGATAGCGTAAGCCGAAAGGCCTCTGGAATCGACCGCAGTTTGTGCGGCGACCTCAGACCGATCACGCTCCAGAGAAGCAGCTCGCCGGCTATGAAGACAGGCAGGAACCGAACAAGAATCCCCGGGGTCGCGTTCTTTACGAGCGTGAGATACCGGTTCTTTATGATGTGCGCCAGAAAAGGAATGGTCTTGTCGATCACCCTTATACGACCATTCTGAGACGCGCTTCCGATGTGTGTGCACGTCAGGTCTGACTTATAGATGCAACGCCATCCGCGATGTTGTGCCCGCCAAGCGAGGTCGAGATCTTCGATATAAGCAAAGAAGGACTCGTCATACACTGCGTCTTCGCCTGCTAAATCCTCGAGCATCTCTCGACGGCAAAAGATCACAGCTCCGCTTCCTGCAAAGACCTCCTCCCCGTCCCTGAAGTCACAGCCGTTCACAAGCGCAATCCGCTTCATCAGGAACCGACCCTGAAAATCGTAGCCTTCCTCGTTCGCCCGAGAAACCGCCCCGGCAACCCAGCCGACCCTACCATCTACGGAGATCGCCTTTAGAGCACGCTCGATATAGTCTACGTCTAGGAAGACATCGCTATTCAGGATCAGTACAAAGGGATGGCGTGTCGCCCCGATCGCCCGGTTGTAGCCCGCACAGAAACCTTCATTCACGGGCCGAGTGATCAACCGAACATTGGGAAAGCGACGACGTATGAGGCTGGGTGAGCCGTCCGTCGAACCGTTGTCGACGACGACGATCTCGTTGGGAGAACAGGTTTGCCGATACAACGCATCGAGGCACTTCGCGATGTGCTCGCCACCGTTCCAGTTGGCGATCGCAACTGCGACACCTCGATCCGAGGGTATGGACAAGGAACTAGAAGCGCTTCTTTTCGAGGCCTTCGAGCCGGTCGCGGAGAGTCGCGGCCCGCTCATACTTTTCTTCTGCTATGGCCTCTTGAAGCTGCTGGGCGAGACGTTGCTTCAACGTGATTGGTCGACTGCGCGTGATCTCCTCGCGCCACGTCTGGAGCGCGTAGATCTCTTCGCTGTCTTCTGGGGACTCGAACTCCTCGTACTCGTCGAGCATCTCTTCGATATTCGTGATCCCTTCATCGATGATCTTGAGCGCGCCGTCGTAGTCTTCTTCAAGCAAACGTAGCTCACCTTGTGCCCGAGTGTTGATCATCGTCACATACGGCCGATATTGTTCGAACAACATCTTCTCTTCGTCTGTGGTCGAAGACTCAGTCACAAGGTCGAAGATCGCGAGGTTGTGTAAGGTGTCGGTGATGACCCGATCATAGTCCCCCAAGCGTAGCAGACACACATACCGGTGATAATACTGGAGACTCTCTTGCCCAAGCACATCGCAGTCTTCTTCCGTGAGCTGAAGGGGATCCTCTGTCTCGGCTTGGTGCTTGCGTGCCTTGCGCCTGAAGTGGTGAAGCAGTGATTCCTTCCCGTGCGGTCGTGTTCCATCGGGTCGCCCATCAAGGTTCATCTGAAGCATACCAAGATCGACACGGACCTGAAGCTTCTCTCGACCATCCTGGCCAACGATCTTTCTGACGCAGATATCCTCCGCGTTGAACTCCCAGTTGTTCAGGATTCTCGAAATATCTTCCATCTGCTGTTCCCCACGCTTCTTACCGTTACACCACCAGCCCATCCAGGACCTCATAACAGAAAACCAGCAGTTGAACGAAATCCTCGCTGATCTCGTTGAAAAATATGGACCATCGCAAATCGGGTGTCAAACTTTTTGCGAGATCAGATTAGAGATCCTCGACGCTTCCCGCAATCTCGTCTTTTGCGAGATGAACAGTCTGGGTCGGGAACGCGATCTCAAGGCCCAGCACTTCGAGCCCACCCATTATCTTCATGTTCACGTCCTCTCGCACGGCCAGATACTCATCCCAAACGATCGATTTCGTGAAATAGTAAACCATGATGTCAAGGCAGCTCGCACCGAAATCCGTGAACCGAACCAAGTAGAACTCTTGGTCGACACCGTCGTGCTCCTGCAGGATCTTTCGGATAGCGCCCACGGCGCCTGCCATCTGCGATGCCGACGTATCGTATGTCAGTCCAACGGTGATCCAGACCCGCCGGACCGGTCGTCTGTTCATGTTGTCGATAATGAAGTCCGCGAGCCTGCTATTGGGTACGTTGATCAGCGTCTTTTCGAACGTACGTATCCGTGTCGACCGAAACCCTATCTCCTCGACCACACCCTCTACCCCTCCATCCGGAGACTTCACCCAGTCACCGATCGTGAACGGTCGATCGACAAGCAGCATTATCGACCCAAACAGATCGGAAAGCGTCTTTTGAGCCGCCAGAGCGACGGCAAGACCTCCAACGCCAAGCCCCGCAATCAGTCCCGAAACTGAGTAGCCGAGGTTCTGCAGGACAAGCAGTGCGGCAAGAATCGCGACAACCACCTTCGAAGCTTTGGAGACGAGAGGAACGAGCTGATCGTCTAACGCCGAATCCGTTTTCTGTGCCCATCGGTGAAGAGCACCGGTCAACACATCTACCAGACGAAGCATCAACCACGCTAGCAGAATGCTTACAAAAAAGGCGAGCCCCTTGTCCAGCCATTTTGCTACGAACTCCGGTGGTCTGAAGGATTCGATCGCCAGGAACAGACCGACGAGCACGATGCCCCACCCGATCGGCCTCTCGATCGCCTTGACTACGAGGTCGTCCACATCCGTCTTGCTCCGACTCGTCACACGACTCACAAACCCACCTAGGACGACTAGGAGGATGCGCCTTCCGACCAACCCGCCGAGAACGAACAGAAACGCGATACCGAGCTGCTTTATCGAAACAGCAGACGTCCAAACCTCAAGAAGTTGACGATATTCTTCCAAATGAGTTCCTCACAGGTTTCGGGAGCCGCTACCTTGACACGCCAACCGCCCAGATCTATTTTCGCCGCAAATCGTGGAGCGATGTATGGAAGATACAGAAGGAATCGTCGTCAGGCAGCATCTTGGTCACTACTTTGTCTCGATCGGCGAAAAACAGTGGGATTGTGCGGTCTCTAGCCGTCTGAGAAAGCAGCTCGAGTATCCGGAAGCGAGTCCGGGTTCCAGACGACGACGAGTGCAGCGCGTGCGGCGTGTCAAAGTCACCGATCCGGTCGTTATCGGAGACTGTGTCGCGATCGACAAGGGTGAAGACCTGACCGGCATGATTCGAGAGGTCCTGCCTCGCAGGAACAAGGTATCTCGGCGAGCCTCTGGATCAGGCAGAAAAGAGCAACTTCTGGCAGCGAACATCGATCGTCTTGTCACAGTCTTCGCCGTCACCGATCCTGTCCCGGACTGGAACCTCTTGGACCGCATGCTCGCAATCGCAGAGTGGCAGGAACTTCCCTGCACGATCTGCATCAACAAGATGGACCTTGAACGCAGTTCAGTTCGGGACGTGACATCAATCTACGAAAGCGCGGGATACCGAGTCGTCTACACCAGCACAGAATCTGACCAAGGCAAAGATGAGTTCCGCGAACTGCTCAGCGCAGGGACGACGCTCTTTGTTGGGCCATCAGGCGTCGGGAAGTCGAGCCTGCTAAACTGGCTGCAGCCGGGCTTGCAGCTTAGAACGAACGAGGTTAGTCACGTCATGGGAGACGGCCGACATACCACAACCCATCTCGAACTCGTCTCACTCGACAGCGGCGGACTTGTCGGCGACATCCCCGGCGTAAAGGAGTTCCGACTTTGGAACATCGGATCAGAGGACACACCCGGCCTCTTTCGCGAATTCAGCTCTTACCTTGGTTCGTGCCAGTTCTCAGATTGCTCGCACATCCACGAACCCAACTGCGCGATCAAGGATGCGGTCAAAGGCGGAAACATCTCGCGCCTGAGGTATGAAAGTTACCGTCGCCTCCGCGAGGACCCTTAGCCCTTCAGCACCCGTTGTCTGAACAACCCAAGCACCTCCTCCGAGCTTACACCGACGGCAATTCGAGTCAAAACCCCCCGCCTCCTCGACTCTGGAAGCCCCTCCCTCTGGTCCACCACGAGTTGACCGAGCGTCAGTTCACCTTCGGTCTCAATGTCACACCAGTGTTCGACCACGTCGAACAGCTCTGGGCGCAACGCGTAGACAACGGCCGCAGGATCGTGGAGATACACACCGACGTATCCCCCGGCCTCTCTACCGAGCCCAACGACGATATCCGTCATTTCACAGAAAAACCTCGCGACACCGGACCCCATCGGCCGGATCTTGCGATCGATCTCTTCCGCAGGAATACCGACCTGATGCGTTACGTCGAGCGGGATCAGCGTTACCGCTGCCCGTGACTGGATCACTTCGCGAGCAGCGTGAGGATCTCCCACGAAATTGAACTCGGCCGTCGGCGACGAATTCCCCGGCTCGTTCGCCGCTCCCCCCATCACTACCACCTGCTTGGCCCTAGCGAGCGTACCGGCTTCGATACGTTCTGCCAACGCAAGGTTCGTGAGCGGGCCGACCGCGAGCACCGTCACCTTTCCGGGGTGTGTGGTTAAAGTTTTCTGGATGAACTCAGAAGCACCCGGCCTTGCCTCTCGCTCAGAAGGGGCAAGTTCTGCGTTTCCGAGACCCGTCTCGCCGTGAACCTGCTTAGCGTGAACGGGTGCCCTGACGAGTGGCGCATCCGCCCCTGCATAAACCGGAATCTCACTCCTACCCGAAAAAGCGAGAACCTTCAGGGCATTGTCGACACCCGATCTCAACGGGACATTCCCGCTCACGACGGTCAGCGCCAAGATGTTTATTTCATCCGAGGCCAGGGCCAGCAAAATGGCCATTGCATCGTCGACACCGGGGTCGACATCTAGAATCACATCCATGACTACAAACCGTAAAGCCCCGAATATTTCGTCGTCAGGTGGTTTACGAGAGGTTCGTGACTCAGTGGCTTGCCAGTGACCTCGACAGCAAGCTCTGCCGGGAGATACCGCATGCCCTGTCGATAGATCTTCTCCGTCAACCACGACTTCAGGGGTTCAAACTCCCCTGCCTCGAATTGAGCATCTAGATCGCCGACCTCTTCACGAGCTGTATCGAAGAACTGTGCGCCATACAGGTTGCCCAGCGTATACGTCGGGAAATACCCGATCCCGCCACAGCTCCAGTGGATATCCTGCAGACAGCCGTCCGTATCGTTCTCGATCTCGAAACCGAAGTACATTTTAAACTTTTCGTTCCATAGACTCGGCACGTCGTCGACAGACAGGTCCTCCTCTATCAACGCCAGCTCCATCTCGAAGCGCAGGAGTATGTGGAGGTTGTAAGTGATCTCGTCCGCCTCCACGCGTATCGTCGACGGTCGGACACCATTGACGGCAAAAACGAAGTCTTCCACCGCCACATCTGACAGAGCTTCCGGGAATACCTCCTTCAGTTTTGGATAGAAGTAGCTCCAGAAGCTGGCCGATCGACCAACGAAATTCTCCCACATACGAGACTGTGATTCGTGGATTCCGAGCGAGACTGCCTCACCCATCGGCATCCCCCAGTGATCGGAGTCCAGCCCCTGCTCGTAAAGCCCGTGACCCGCCTCGTGCAGGATCCCGAAGAAGGCCTGATTGAGCTCGTTCCTGTCGTAACGCGTGGTGATCCGCGTGTCCCTTGGCCCGAGACCGCTGCAGAACGGATGTGTCGTCACATCCAAACGCCCAGATTCGAAGTCGAATCCAATCGCTTCAGCGGCCATCTTGCCAAACGATTCTTGGCGATCCTCTGCATAGTCTCGATGCAGGATCCCGAGATCGGGCTTACTATCCGCATTGCCGATAGCTTCTACAAGTGGAACCAGAGCGTCGCGGAGGTCCTTGAACACCTGCTTCAGGTTCTCGCTCGTTTCGCCTGGCTCGTAGTCGTCGAGGAGCGCATCATAGAGCCCACGACCATCGCTCAGCGCGCTCGCCTCTTCCTTCTTGAGCTTGACGATTTCGCCAAGGGTCGGCTTGAACGAAGCGTAGTCGTTCTTCTCTCGCGCGTCCGACCAGGCCTGTTGACCCACCGTCGTCACGCGCGCAATCTCCTCGACCAGCTCCTTCGGCAGTTTAGTCTGCCTGTCATAGAACCGTCTCCAGTGCCTTGTGTTCACCGCCTCAGGAGAGAGCGGATATCCCGCGTTCGCGTTCGCTTCCGCATCCTCCAGAAGACAGCCAACATCCGGATCCGTCATACGCGAATGGATTATTCCAGCAAGCAATGCGAGTTGATCCCCTCGATGCGAACTTCCCCCCCTCGGCATATAAGTCCGCTCG
>DPVD01000090.1:2993-4759 GCA_003526745.1 Candidatus Latescibacterota bacterium | reverse complement strand
TGCTGGCTGGCGTGGTTATGCTCCGAACCCGCGTAGATCCGGACCTTCTTCATCATATTCCGTCCCAGCGCGTTCTTCGGGAGCATCCCCTTGATCGCGCGCTCGAGCGCATACTCTGGACGGGTCTCGAGAACCTTCTCCAGCGTCCGCTTCCGCAAGCCGCCAGGATAACCGCTGTAGTTGGTGTAGATCTTGTCCTGCAGCTTGTTACCGGTCACGCGGATCTTCTCCGCATTGATGACGATAACGTGATCGCCTGTATCAACGTGGGGTGTGTAGATCGGCTTGTGCTTACCCTTCAGCAGCCGAGCCACTTCGCTCGCGAACCGTCCGAGAACCTTTCCATCGGCGTCCGCCACATACCACTTGCGTGTGACTTCGGCGGACTTCGCGCTGATTGTCTTCATCCCGAATCGAGCCCCAGGGAGGGCCCCCTTTCCGTATCAAAATGACTACCAGATGCACCGCGCACGCGAAACGAGCTAGATTGAGCCTCGGAACATATAAAATCCCCTAAACGATGTCAAGCAAGGATGTAAGCAGAGATACGGCGGCATACAGCGCTTCAGAGGGCTATTTCTCGCTTGAGGCGGTGACGCCTGTAGTCTCGCGAATAGTCCGAAGAAAGGCCTTCAGATCGACCTGATACGGTCCCTCGGACGCGGGTTTGTGTAGTGCCCCGTCGGGAATCGGGTTTGTCCCGTGCTGGAGATGCACGCGTCGACCCTTCTCGCTGGATGTGACCCGGTAGCAGCCCTGCCCAAGCCCAACAGGCCAAGGAGACCCGATTCCGTCAGGTCCAGACAGGAACAGGACGGTCTCGCGACCAGGCGTGAAGCTCGGAATGCCAGCGACGTAGACTCGCCTGCCGTCGAGCTGTCCGCCCGGAAGCAGGATCTCGATCTCCTCACCGACCTCACCCTTCACCCCTTCCATCACGCGAAATCGTGTTCGCATCCGGATACCTTCGGCGGTCTTGACCGGCTCGGATTCGATACAGGCCACATGCGCGACCTTCGCCGATGTCTCACAAAGAGAATCGAATGAGAACTGGACAACCGTCGTCGCCGGAAGCCCCGCCGAAACCAAGATCCCGACGGTAAACATAAGTGCTCGCCACATACTCAGCTCTGCGTAGAAAAGGTGCACAACCAGCGCAGTATACCTTAGACGCAGCCAATACGATTCCGTTCCCATGCACCAAAACTTGAGTCTGCCCTGGCAACTGCCAAGCAACACCCACGCGTTGCCTTACTGTAACACAAATTGCTTGAAGTAGATCCGTTTAACGGCTGCAGGGCCGCCCTCCTGGCTCATGAACTCGTTCAGCTTGTCACGCATCTCCACCTTGAGCATCTCGTGATAACGAGGATCGAGCTGATCGAGCGTCTTGGTTGCAAGGATTCCAATCAATGTATCTCGGATCCGCGAAGTCAGGCTCTTTTGGTCGATCGCGAGCTGAACAGCCTCGGAAGTCAACCCGAGGTTCACATGGATGTTCGCGAATCGCAAGCCTCCCGTACCTGCAGGGTTCACAACGATCGGGTCGAGACCTTCCCAGACAACCTCCTTCTCGATCATCGTTCCGTCCGCCACGACGACTTCTTCGGTCGTCGCCGGGTCTTCCTCACCCTCGGCAAGTTCATCCTCAGAAGGCGCGAAAAACATCGACCCGACAATCCAAGCGAGGATGATCTGAACGACAAGCGCTCCCCCGATCAGGGGAAGGTATTTCATCAGCGGGAAGCCGCCTTCACCCTCTTCCT
>DPVD01000090.1:2421-2711 GCA_003526745.1 Candidatus Latescibacterota bacterium | reverse complement strand
TTCATCAGCGGGGAGCCGCCTTCACCCTCTTCCTCTTCTTTATCCTCTAGCTCATCCATTGAGCCTAAAAGATCTTCTTCGTCTGCCATCGTCGCGCTCCTAGTTAGGACAACTGGACGCCCTTGTCAGAGACGGCGCCCTTCACGAATCGAAAAGAAACTACTCTAGTAAGATCGGCCCATTTGCGTGGACCCTTAGCCCGTGAGGCCGGCCGATTCGCCCGAGAGTTGATGATCCAGGACGTGCCTCGCAATCTCCCGAGCCTCGCCAGGACTTGTGAGTGACCCGTC
>DPVD01000090.1:0-2179 GCA_003526745.1 Candidatus Latescibacterota bacterium | reverse complement strand
GCCCGAGAGTTCGCGATCCAAGACCAGCCTCGCAATCTCCCGAGCCTCGGCAGGACTTGTGAGTGACCCGTCCAGCTGCCGATCTTCGACTTCTCTCAGAGCGACTTTGAACAGCGGACCAGGATCGTATCCCATCGCAATCAGATCGTCTCCAGTCAAGAGAGGATCAGGCCGGATCGTCTCCGACGGCATCGCAGCCCTGGCCTCGACCGCAAACCTGTAGCTGTCAAGCTTCCCTTGACTCGAAAGGCAGTCCAGCCGATGAAGCTCGAGATGATCCTCGAATCTGTGCGTCCTCAGAAATCGCTTCAGCGTGCTAGGGCGCATGTCTCCAACGCTCGAAAACCGGTGGTGATCCGCCACCAGGCGCCGAATATGATCGGACTGATCGTTTGACATCCGAAGACGACTGCAGATGACTTCCGTCATCTCCGCCCCAACCTTCACGTGATTGTTAAAGCGGATCCGGTCGAGAACCTCGTAGGTAGATGGCTTTCCAACGTCGTGCAGCAGGACCCCGAACGCAAGCTCTGGATTGGGACGATTCATCAGGCCGAGCATGATCAGGGTGTGCGTCAAGACATCCCCCTCTGGATGATACTGCGGAGGTTGTGGCACACCTTCCATTTCGAGGATCTCGGGCAGCACGTGTTTGGCGAGCCCCGTGTCGATCAGATATCGGATCCCGAGCGGCGCCCCTCCTTCCGTCAGGATCAGAAAAAGTTCTTCCCGAACCCGCTCCGCGCTTATAGCTCCGATCCGGCCTGCCAGTTCGGAGATCGCCGACCGGGTCTCCCCGTGAATCGGCCAATTCAGCCGGCACGCGAACCGAACGGCCCGCAGCATCCTAAGATGGTCTTCACCAAAGCGATCGGCCGGGGAGCCGATCGTGCGAATCACCTGGCGCTCAACATCAGCCTGTCCCCCAACGTAGTCGATGACTTCCTCTCGCAGAGGATCAAAGAAAATCCCGTTGACCGTGAAATCACGCCGGAAAGCATCGGCTTCTTCGTTCGATGGCCGCACGGTGTCAGGATGCCTTCCGTCGCGGTAGTTCGCCTCCTCCCGGAACTGAGCCACCTCGAATACGCCCTGCTGCAGCTCCACACGACTGACACCGAAAGATTCGCCTACAAGTCGGATGACTGCCTCCGGCCTGTTCCCGAACAACGACCGGACCTGATCCGAAGAGGCGTTCGTAGCAATGTCGTAGTCCTTCGGGACGATATTCAGCAGCATATCCCGCACGCACCCACCCGCCCAAAGGGCACGATGCCCCGCCTCAGACAGAACCCGAACGATTTCGAGGGCGCCCTCTTTGAGGGCGCCCTCGTCATTATGACCCATAATCTGTCAATCGTCCCTGTGTTCGAATTAATCACTCACGCGCTGGATGTGCGCTCCGAGCGCGTGCAGTCTCTGGTCGATCTTCTCGTAACCACGATCGATCTGCTCGATATTGTTTATCACGCTTGTACCTTCCGCGCACAAGCTCGCAAGAAGAAGGGCCATACCTGCACGAACATCCGGACTCGTCAGGTCCTCTCCATACAGCTTCGAAGGTCCCACGACAACGGCGCGATGTGGGTCGCACAGAATAATCTTCGCACCCATTTCGATCAGCCTGTCCAGCCAAAACATCCGAGACTCGAACATCTTCTCGAAGAACAGGACCGTCCCACGGGATTGGGTCGCAACGACAATCGCGATGCTCATTAAATCCGCGGGAAAACCTGGCCAAGGATCGTCGTCGATTTTCGGGATTGCGTCCCCGATGTCCGGCACAATCTCGAGCTTCTGGAACTCGGGCACGACCAGATCGTTCCCATCGACCTGCACCTCGACACCCAGACGCCGGAAGACCATCAGCGACCGACGCATGTTCTCGGGAGCCGCATCGGCGATTCGGATCATTCCGTTAGTAACGGCCGCGAGACCGATAAAGCTGCCGACCTCCATATAGTCCGGCGCGATCGTGTGTGACGTTCCGCCGAGCTCAGACACCCCTTCGACCGACAGCAGGTTCGTACCTATCCCCGAAATATTCGCGCCCATAGCGTTCAGCATCTTGCACAACTGTTGGACATGCGGCTCGCTCGCCGCGTTCTGGATGACCGTGGTCCCTTTCGCAAGGACGGCGGCCATGACAGCGTTCTCGGTTCCTGTCACGCTACGCTCG
>DPVD01000205.1:0-3726 GCA_003526745.1 Candidatus Latescibacterota bacterium | reverse complement strand
GCTTATCGGTTGATCACGAAGGAGCCGGAGACTTTCTTGCCCCGACTTTCGGGCGCCAGCGATTCCACCACGTAGAAGTAAACGGCGGAGGTCGCTTCACCCGTAAGGAACCGGTCCTTCAACATCCAGCGAGCCTCGCCGGCGGAAGGATCGTCGTGATTGATCACCGCCACCAGATCACCCGAAACCGTGAAAATAGAGATCTTGGACTTACTGGGAACGCCAACGAATCGAACCTTGTTTGTGCCTTGGTAGTTGAGATCCGTTTCATTGAGATTGAATGGATTCGGAACCACCAGAATTTCACGTGTTAGCGCGTTGGACTCCGCATTCGCCGCAAGTAGCGGGCTGCCTTTAACGATCATCCTCTGTTCAGCGGCGGCCCAGCCGCCCTCGAGCCCACTTTTCAAATGCGTCTGAACCGTTTCAGGCAGATCAGAGAAGGATTTGCTTCCCTGCGACCACGTTGTTTTGGGACTGGCCACAGATCGCACATTGTAGGCGAAACCGAATCCGGCTAATGAATTCGTGTCCTCCCACTCATACATACCACTGGAACTCGTCCCTGCAGCGACCTCCCCCACTAACTCCCAAGGTCCGACCTCTTGCCAGACGGAACGGTAAACTCTATAGCCCGTCACATCGGCTGTGCCGTAATCGGGATTGATCGCGGACTCGGCGTCATCAGGCCACTCCAGAAGGATTCGCGCGTTCGCGTTGCTCGTCTGGAAGAAATCCACATCCGGTGGTGAGTCGGGAATCATGAATTCGTTATCATACGCGAACTGAGCGTGTTCGAGATGCCTGAGAATGGCCACCTCGCCCTTTGCCAGCAGCGTCTTTCGTGCATCCACACTGAGTTCGCCGACACCAAATGACCAGTCCGTGATGTCTTTGGCATATCCGGTGGTCGGGTTGATTTCGAATTCCGCCGCCGAACCGAACCCATAGACAAGCACAACTTTCGCCTTCTGACCGGGGGCCAGGTTGTAAGGTCCGTAAATCTGATCGTGCCACTGCTGTTGCTCTGACGTCGGGTTGTCCATCGTCGGGCCCACAAAAAAATCATACTGATCGGCTGGACTCAGTGCACCGCGTGTGGGATCGTCGATATTGTTACGCGCGTAGGCCTGATACCAATGGGAGAGCGGAACCGTGCTCCCCGGATCCACATACTTGCCTTGATCAGCAGCATTGAAGGGATGGGTTCCGGAGTTGCTGAGAGCCAGCGGTGCCATGAATTGGAAGGCCGGCGCGATTGGCGTCCCGGCGGGCCTGTTCTTGCTGCCCGGGAAGGCGCCCCGCGAATGTTCGAGATCCGGGGAATACGGTGAACCCGTGTCCTCCTCAAACCGAGCTGTGGAATTCCCGTCCCACTGGTAGTTGATATACTTGTCCGTGAAATCCGCAGCCGTTAGTCCGCTATAGGGATTGGGTGTAAAATTCGACGCCTCGCTGTAGCGATACCAGTCGTCCAGAGCGCCCGTCCGCTTGTAGGTGATCAACCCGCCTTCGTGACCGAAACGATACGCCGATTCAGCGTTGTTCACGTAGAACGTGTTCATTACCCCGAAGTAGGTGTCATCGAGCTGCAAACTTCCACGATTCTCGAATTCCAGTTCTATGATGAAGAAGTCGTCGAAGTCTTGGTTACTCCAGGCGTGTGCCTTTCGGGTAACGATCACATCGTGCTGAGTTCGCCACTGCGTGATGTGGACTTCCTCGCCAGCATTCTGCACTGGGGGATAGATCCCGTAGTCGAAGTTGTGGATCTCGTATGGGCGAGCCTTCGAAAGGTCGACATCCTGCGGGATGGCCCCCGCATACCAGTTCGAGGTTTCCCTGCCAGGAGATACGCCACGCGCCGGAACCACCGTCCTTACTCCCCACGACGCTTCGGGTTGATTTTCGATGTCGTATAACATCGGCTGGATGTCCTCCGTGGGCAGCCGGGGTCCCGTAACGGACACGAACTTTTCACCGCCGACATTTGTGAGTACCAGCACGCCTTCACCTGACGAATGCATGGCTGGCTCGGCTTTCTGCGGAGAGGACTTAAACGTCTTGTCACCCCAGTATTCCAC
Source organism: Candidatus Latescibacterota bacterium (assembly GCA_003526745.1). Classification (GTDB taxonomy): domain Bacteria; phylum Latescibacterota; class UBA2968; order UBA2968; family UBA2968; genus UBA2968. Next base: position 1,642 of record DPVD01000205.1, on the reverse strand, counting down.
GAACTCTTCCGTGCCGAGTAGCGCGTAGAGCGAGTACATCGCCCCGGGGTAGCACATCCGCATCATCACGCGTGAAGGCGTTTTGTTGTAGTGCATACTGGAAGTCCCGGAGTTGGTGAACGACAGCCACACCTGGGACCGAGTCATGTGCCGCGAGGCGGCGTAAACCACCTGAGCTTCGGACTGCTGAGCACTCGTGAAGAGCAGTGCGATCAGCAGAAAGCCGAATCCGCACCGATTACAGAGCGAACGGCTCGACATAGTGAATTCCTCCCCGATCTTGTGCTTTCTGATAAGCTGTAGGATGTCGGTCATTTTCAGAACTTCAGCCGGGCGCCGATCACGATGTTTCTCGGATCTCCCAGACCGCCGTTGTAGCGTGTCAATTCTTTGATGTCACCATACGTCGTGAACTTGCCGTCACCTGGCGGAGGCTGTTGAAGACCATACTGAACCCAGGCAAACCCAGTCCCGGTGTCATCCCGTTGACCGAACAGGTTCCGCACTTCCAGGAATCCCGTGCCAACAGCCGTGCTGCCCAAGTTGAAATCACGTTCTAGGCTGATGTCGGTCAGTGTCGACACAGGGCCCTTGCGACGTTGAGCAGGTCCCGTCGGCGGCGTGTAGTTCCAAGGTGTACCGCTCTGCATCTGCCATACCAGACTCGCGCGAAAACCGGCAAGCGGCTTAACGTGGAAGTCCGGAGGCGCAGAGAACAGGAACTGGACTGAGGCAAAGTTTCGACGGTCTACCCCACTCTCCAGGTCGGGAATGTTGTAGTTCGCGATGTTGAACGAATAGAGGCCTGTGTCCAACTTTACCGGCTGCTCCCAGAAGGCGACAGCCTTAGGCTCCCGTGAATCAGCCTTGGCTTGGTATGACACGGCTATCGCGTCCGCAGCGGCTCCAAGCGCATCACGTTCAGCCTGAGTCGGAACGCGTGGGGTCTCCTGACCGTCGGCTTGGATATCAACACCGGCGAAGAACTTGTTGCTCTGGACATATGCGTTCGTCGGAACGACGAACCATTCCCAGGAAGCAAGTCCACCACGATTCGACTTCGACCAGTTGAGGTTATATGACACGTTGAAAGCCGTCATGTGACTGAAGGCTTTCCGGAAGGACAGTTCCAACCCTCGCGATGTGGCAAACCGACGATTAAAGAAGCCGTGCGAGTAGGAGGAATTGAAACCCTTAACCGGATCGTGCAGGAAGAAGTCAGACCCACCGCTCGACAGAACGCCTTCCTGATCTTTGTAGAAAGCTGTCACACCCAGCACATACTCTCGGGTGAAGTTCCAGTCCACGCCGACTTCAAAGTTCGTCGTCCGCTCCGGTTTCATGTTGATGTTCCCGAACTCACCGGCCAGCGGGTAGATGAGCGAGTTGAAACGCTCCGCCTGGTCGATCTGCCCGTTGTTGTTCAGATCCTTATCCGGAGTAGTCGACCTGAACTCCCGGTTGTAAAGGTGCTGAAGCCCCGTAAACTGGAAGAACCGCCCCGTAAAGAACCGGATTGTCGATTTTTCCGTTACTGGGTGCGAGATGCCCAGCCGAGGACTGACTGCCGTTTGTCTTGGCGAATCGACGGTGGGAACGTTACGCCAGCGAGTCAGGGAGTTGTAGTGGTTCCACAACACCT
>DPVD01000332.1:7217-14398 GCA_003526745.1 Candidatus Latescibacterota bacterium | reverse complement strand
AAATCGGGAGAGCGATGCCGTCTTCGTCTACAGGGTCAGCGCCACAGACGCCTCCGCCAACGAGAGTGCTCGATCGGCCGCAGCCTCGATCTCCACAGGTGCAACAGGCGTTAGCGCCCCTACGGGCCTCCGAACAACATCGGAGATCGGGCGAATCAAGGTGGCGTGGAATCCGGTGAATGATCCGAACCTGATCGGCTATCTTGTCCTTCGTTCAGTTGACACGCAGGTCGCGTTTACGCCGGTCACGTCCGATACGCTGCTTACGACAGCCCAGACGATCTACGTCGATTCTACGATCGCGACCGAGCAGGTGATGTTCTATAAAGTGCAGTCGGTCGCGGTCGATCCTGAGCTAGGGCTGTTGCGCAGCTCGCCATCGGTCTTTGTGGATGGTGTGTCCACGGCCGACGGGACGCCGCCGGCAGCGCCGACAGACGTAATTGTGAGCCTCGACGACAACGACTTGCGGCTGGTATCCCTGACCTGGACGGCTCCGACAACCGACAGCGACGGTGGCGATCTCACGGGGCTGGATACCTATCGGGTTTTCAGGTCTCGTGAATCAGCCAGCTCCTTCGTTCTCCTAGGCGAGGTCCCGGCGACTGCCCAAGCTTTCCAGGACTCGACAGTCGACCAGCTGACAGTCTACTTCTACGCGATCAGCGCTGTTGATGTCGTCGACAACGCCGGGCCGAGGTCATCAGCTATCAGTGTATCGACCAAGGGCGCGGCTCGGCCGGCCGGGCTCCGGATCTCGACCGGCCCACAGCAACTGATCGTTACGTGGAATGCGAACACAGAGCCGGAAGTCTCAGGCTACCGTGTTCTGCGGTTCCTTGATCCGTCCGACACCGTTCCTGAGCAGGTCTTTGACACTGCGATCACAACTTTTGTCGATTCGCCTCTTGTAGCCGGCCGGACGCTCTCTTATCGCGTAGTCGCAATCGCAACCGGCGGACTCGAGAGCGAACCGAGTGCGTTTTTGTCGGCCACGGTAGAAGCCCAGCTTGAGGCACCGAGCAGCGTGCGTGCGACCAGTGGGATCGGCCGTATTGCGGTCTCTTGGACCGCGAACACAGAGGCCGAGCTGACGGGATACCGAGTGCTTCGATTCAGAGCGCCATCAGAGAATACTGCAGAGGCAACGTTCGAGACCGTGCGAACGACCTACATAGACTCACCGCTTGTTGCGGGGGAGACCTACGTCTACCGTGTTCAGGCCCTTGGCTCAGGCGGAATCGAGAGCGAGCGGTCACTGTTCGCGGCGGCCGATGTTGGTTTGGATGATCGGGCGCCCGACACGCCGTCGAATTTCGCCACACAGCTGACGGGAAGCGCGGTCATCACGCTTTCCTGGACAGCGCCAACCGAGGATTCGAACGGTCAGGATCTGACCGGTCTTGCGGGATACAGGCTTTATCGCGCGGTCGGTTCAGAGTCAGCGGGGCTTGTTCTTCTCTCCTCACCTGTTTCCACCGCAACGAGCTTCAACGACACAGGTCTGGATGTCAACACTACTTACGTCTACCGGATAAGTGCGGTCGACGAGTTCGGCAACGAGAGCTCGCTCTCCTCGCCGGTCACGCGGACAACCGAGTCGGCGTCGGATGTTTCCGCGCCGACAAACCTCCAAGTTGTCGCGGCGGGTAATGCATCGATGGTGACGATCAGCTGGGCCGCACCGTCTCAGTTCACATCTTTCCGCGTTCAGAGGAAACAGGTGGGTAGCGACTCGTCTTCAGGCTCCTTTACCACTGTGGCGTTATCGGTGACTGGAACATCGTTCGAGGACGTTAGCGTTAGTTCAGGCGTCGTCTACACCTATCGTGTTCTGACACGTCTGGACAATGACTTCAGCGAACCCTCGGAGGAGAAGACAGTGGTTGTGCCGTAGCAGCCTCCATCGGAGATGTGAAAGGCGCCTCTCCGGTCTGCCGGAGGGGCGCCTTTTTTTAACTGGCAACGGCACCAGAAGGAGAAAATGTCGTCGATCAGCGAACAGTGCTATATGCTTTCAGGGTGTCGTGAAGATCAAAACAATCTCTGTAAATATCTTTGGTGGAATCGATTGGGAGCGCGCGCTTAGCTGTATGCAAGGACTGGCACGGATTGTTCTTGGGTAAGTTTGGAACCCGAATTCAAGGAGGCACCAAATGGTAGATGTCCTGCTGGTCGACCGCGTTTCCTTCTATCGCATCGGGTGCCTATGACTGCCTCTTGAAGCCAAAGTGGTCGCTAGATATCTGGGTGTGATCGAACTTTGTGCTTCAAGAGAGCGACGCCGAAGGGGCGCTGGAGTCCGATGGATATGAATGATAGGATCGTGGCGATGGTGATCGGCGGGTGATCCTGCACCATAGATTCAGGCTTACCGAGCAGCCGTTGCGGTTCCGGAGACGAATGCAACCATACTCGTTCGCTGCAAGAATTCGGTCTGAAGTGAGTGCGCCTCGGCAGAACGGTGAGGGACTGGCAGCTTGACGGGACAGGTCTGGCGCCCCATGATCCATCGGTCAAGACTACTTTCGATTGGGAGTCCAAATGAGTTTTCTGACGGATCTCATCTGCACTAAGACCGCAGATTCCTATGATAAAACAAAGCTTCACAACCTCTCGGAGGCGGGGGCTCCATTGTTTGCCCGCTATGATCTCGACGCGGTCAGGGAGGCACTGCCAAAGGAATCCTTGGCAGCCCGAGAGCCCACAATGTGGCGCTATGCCGAGGTGATGCCCGTCGAGGACCCTAGCTTTCGAGTCAGCCTGGGCGAGGGTTTCACGCCACTGATCAGTGCCAGCACTCTGGGGAAGTCGATCGGTTTACCGAATCTGCTGATCAAGGATGAAGGCGCGAACCCAACCGGGTCCTTCAAGGCGCGAGGACTATCCGCTGCCGTATCGCGAGCCCTAGAGCTCGGTGCACGGGAGATCGCGATACCCTCGGCTGGCAACGCTGGCGGGGCTACTGCAGCCTATGCCGCTCGAGCAGGGCTTAAAGCTAACGTGTTCATGCCGAAAGACGTGCCGATCGCGAACTTTGTGGAAGCTAAGATCCTAGGCGCCAAAGTTGAGCTTGTCGACGGACTGATTTCGGATTGCGGTCGAGTGGTCGCGGAGAGGAAAGAGGAAGAGGGGTGGTTTGATGTCAGCACCCTGAAGGAGCCCTATCGGGTAGAGGGCAAGAAGACGATGGGCTACGAGCTTGCAGAGCAAATGGATTGGGAGCTCCCCGACGTGATCATCTACCCGACCGGAGGAGGGACCGGTCTGATCGGCATGTGGAAGGCATTTGCTGAGATGGGTAAGCTCGGCTGGATCGGCGAGAAGCGTCCTCGGATGGTTTCGGTTCAGGCAGCGGGATGCGCTCCGATCGTCCGGGCGTGGGAAGCTGGTGACGAGTCCGCCGAGATGTGGGAGGATGCACAGACAGTCGCTTCCGGATTGCGGGTGCCGGGTGCGGTCGGCGATTTTCTGATGCTTCGTGCCATTCGCGACAGCGGAGGATGTGCCATATCGGTGACCGACGAAGAGTTGCTGCAGGGCTGTGCGGAGATCGGGGGCTACACGGGTATCTTCGCCGCGCCTGAGGGTGGCGCCACGCTATCGTGCTTGAAGAAGATGCTAGAGCGTGGCCTTGTAGAAGCCGATGAACGCGTCGTTCTGTTCAACACCGGGACAGGGCTCAAATATTTGGAAGCCTTCGACACCAGGCGGCAGGAGGGGTGAACGCACTCAGTCCCGGTCGCGCCCTTGCCCTCGTGCTTTCACGTCTCAGTGGTCAGGCGAGTCTCGGTGTCCTGGACGCTCTTCCGCATTCGCGCCGGGAGGAAGTTGTATCTGCGCTTGATGATGTAGACCGTCTGGCCCAATCCCAGATGTCCATTGTCGAGCAGACCCTCACGCAAGAGCTGGATCGTCTCTTCGGCGACAGCGACAGTCCTCGCGAAGCTTTCCTCGAATCCTATCCGATTCGTGTGGCGGATATCCTGACCCTGATCCTGATCAAGATCCCGGCCGGTCAGGCCGCTTCGATCCTGTCCCATCTCCCATACTCCGTCCAGGCCGAATGCGTCCAGGCCACAGCCGCTCAGGATTGGGCAGCACTTGAGAACCATTTGGGTGCCGAAGAGCGAGCCCTTCTCGGTGATCTGGATGCTTGGCTTGGGGCGCCCGCCCGCAGCCCCCGTCCCGATCAGGCAACCGACATGCTTCGGCACGTAGGGTCTCCTCGTCAACTTCGCACACTCCTCACGGTCATTCATCATCGGGATTCCGAAGTCGCGAAGGCGATTCAGGCTGAGCTCTTTTCAATAGAAGACCTACGACGGCTGACGGATCGCGAGCTTCAGGCCGTTACGACAGGCCTGGACGACTGGGACCTGGCAGTCGCCATGCTCGGATTTTCTGACGGCCTCCAGCGGCGGGTTCTATCGAACGTCTCCCAGCGACGAGCGGTGTTCCTTCAGGAGGACGTTGACTACCTTCGGGATTCTGACGAGGAAGACATCGAAGCGACCTGCGGTCGCGTGCTGATGCGGGCCAGATTGCTCTACGAGACTGGCCACGTGCAGACCTACTTGGGCTCCGTGTCGTCGGAACCCCTAGACCCGGATGAAGATAAGGAGGAAGAGGAGGTCCGGCGGGCACCGAGAAAAGCGCAGGGCGAAGTCGAGGGTGTGAAGGCCAGGAGGTCTTACAAGAATATTGCATTCGCGGCTGTCGGGCTATCTGTCATCTTCGGGATCTGGCTACTTGGCGTCGAGCGAGCCGGCTCCGGAGCCAGCCGAGCGAGGGTAAAGGTAACGGACTTTTCGACTCCCGATAAGGGCGAGGCTGCGGGGGGCAGGTATCCTTCGGATCCGGGTCAGAACGGTGGAATGACCAGCAGATCTGGTGTGACGGCGACCCATGGTGATGTTTTTGTGATCTCGGGACGCGAGAAGAAGCCGATCGACGAGGTCCACCTGAAGCTGGGCGACGTGGTCGAAACTGGAGAAGAGGGCCGAGCCTTGATAAAGATGAGCGGGGAGAGGTCTCAGGTGGAGATGGATTCTAAAACGGCGCTCCAGATTGATGAGGAAGAAGAGCACGTTGGCCCCCCAAAGCTCAACCTACGGATTGGGAACATCTGGGTCCTTGTCAAGAACCCCTCCCTGGAAGTCCACTCACCATTGGTGTCCGTGACTGCGGCATCGGGCGCTTTTTATCGGTTTCGAGTCGTTCTCAGCTCAGCCACGACGGTGAGTGTCGAGAACGGCACGGTCTGGGTACAGTCGAAGGTGGGTGATGAGGACCTCGTGGTTGTCGTAGCAGGACAGTCTCTTCGTGTCGGGCCTCGCGGAGGTTTTGAGCTGGTCGACCCTGATGATCAGGACAAGCCAAGGTGGCTCTCGGTTTTTTAAGTCAAAGCCTGGCCATTGATCGCCGATTCATATTCATATGTATGCTCTCATCCACACGTTTCTTCTTCTTTTGTCTCTTGTTGATGGAGTGAAGGCAGCTCAAGAGGCGGTCTACGGGTTGGAATACGTGAAGACCGAACGTGTTTACGACCCGGACGCGAGAACCGAGCGATTCCTGCTTGTCTCGGGATCCCTCAAGCTAACCGGTGGTCTGAGTGGAAACCTGTGGGAGATGGTGACCTATGTACCCCAGAAGACCGCTGCTCCACGAACAGACCGAGGACACTTCGCCCGGTGGGGTAACACCCTCCGATTCTACTCTCACCTCACTTTTGGCACCTACACTGGGCTGATCATCGAAGACGGCGATCGGTTGAAAATTGAGAAACGAGCCCGTGACGGTCGATCGCAGAGCGAGGTTTGGTATATTGTGCGTAACTAAGGAGAATCTAAACCAGAGGTGACCTCGCGATGCGGGAAAAGAAGATCGGAAGCTACAAGAGCTTCATCGTGGAACCTGAAGATCTCGTGGTCATCATGGGCAACCACGATCAGCACGCTGATCTACTCAAGGAAAGCGGTTTTGAACAGCACGAGGAGACCGGCGAATGGCTTGGCCGGGGCAAACACCTGTATGCCCTCGATCCGGACACGTTCTTCAGGCTGTTCAGCGCACGAGACAAAGGTGCACCGGATCTCAGCGCTCAAGCCACAGACGGGAATGATTTCTATCAGGTTGATTCGCTGCCATTCGTGGTGAAGGCGGAGAACGGGTCGGATCGGATCGAGGAGCTACACGCGCTGAATCTGGAGACCCGGACGTTTATTGATGAAGGGATATCGAATTTTCGCGTGGGATAGTGTGGATTGTGAAAGGGGAAAGAGGTTTTGGAGAGCCGAGATTCTATGATCTCGGCGTTTTTTTTCGTCCTGCGTACTCCACGACCAGTTCTGCTGCCCTGAACCCGCTTCGCACCGCACCCTCGATCGTGGGAGGGAGTCCCGTGTTGGTCCAGTCACCGGCGAGGAACAGGCCGGGCAGGTCAGTCGCAGCCCCGATCGGTGGGTCCTCGATCGGTCGGAGGTATGTGGCCTGTTTTTCATGTATGACGCGGGAGTGCAGGGGCTCGTCATCCTGCCCGATCAGTCCGGCGGTCCTCAAATCATTCAGGGCGATCTCCACGAGCTCGTCGTCGGACGCCCCCAGAAGCCGATCCGATGCGCTCACCACAAGTGCCAGATGATTGCCCTTCGCTGTCTCCCTGTATAGAGCACGTTTCTCGAAGACCCACTCGATCGTTCCGTTGAGGAGCCCGACGAAGGGCGTTTCTAACACGCGCCTGCCGAACCAAAGATTGATCCCCAGGATCGGTGAGGGAGTGAACCGCTCGAGTCGGCTAACCAAGCCATCTAGGGCAATTCTGCGTATAAGTTCCGCGGCGCGTGGCGGCGGTGTGGCAACGATCATCGTATCGGTTTCGATTGTTGAACCGTCCCTCAGATCCAGACGGAATCGGTCAGCGTCTTGAATGATCCCCACGGCGGTCGCGCCTAATCGAACAGAACCGCCTCCTTGCTCCAGATATGCCGCCGCTCTGTCTGTGTAGAGCTCCGTAAGACCGACAGTCGCCCAGCCCATGTTCGAGCCTCTCGGATGAGTAAACGCCTCGGCCAGAACCGAGACGAGCTCTCGGGCCGAGGCTTTGTCGGGGTGTGCGTTCATGACAGAGACGCAAAGCGGTGTCCAGAAGGCCTCCCGGATAGCGGGGGACTGTACGG
>DPVD01000332.1:0-6928 GCA_003526745.1 Candidatus Latescibacterota bacterium | reverse complement strand
AGGATAGCGGGGGACTGTACGATCTGGTCGAGCCACTCGGTAAAGCTGATGCCTTCGGGCGGTGAACTGAAGGCGCGTCTGACCCGGTTAAGTCCGAGGATGTCGGCTAAGCCTGCCCGCGGAAAGCGGAGGAAGGCGTAGGCTAGGCCGACTGATGGCGGAAGCCATCCGGGTGCGCGGAGCGTGTATCGGCCACCATCGAGGTCTACAAACGGGATCGAGAAACCAGGTTCGAAGTGGAGGTCCTGCGATCCAATAGTCTTGAGAAAAGACTGTACTGCGTGACAGCATCGCATCAAAACGTGCTGACCGTTGTCGATCGTGTCGGAGGTGATGGGGTCGGTCAGGCTGTATGCTCGTCCGCCGAGATTCTGTCGACGTTCAAGCAGGAGCGGTCTGCTGCCAGATTGGACAAGCCGAACCGCTGCCGACAGACCGGCGAATCCGCCTCCGACGACCACGCAGTCGTGGGTAGTCATCTAAAAAGCCAGTTCTTCGCAGCGATCATGACCTTCCAAGGTGTCGACAGCGTAATTCGCCTCTCGAAGACCTCGTAGTTCTTCCGCTCGATCTTCTCAAGGATCGCGAAGTAGATTCGTCCCATTGATTCCGCAGGGAACATCCGGCTTCGATCGGTCTTGGGGAGGATTCGCGCAGCTTCAGAGTAGAACTTGCGTGCGCGATCGCATTGGCCCGCCATCATCGCCCGGAAGTTGGGTCCCGAATGTTTGGCCAGGATGGATGCTTCTGAGCATCCGTGTGCCTCGATGTCATCGAGCGGTAGGTAGATGCGCTCCCGGTCAGCATCTTCGCCGACATCCCTGAGGATGTTCGTGAGCTGTAGCGCTTTACCCAGGCTGATTGCGTATTCGCGCGTCATCGGGTTGGTGTAACCGAAAATCTCGATACAGATCAGACCGATCACGGAGGCTACCCGATAGCAGTAGATCTCGAGGTCTTCGAACGTTCTGTAGCGAGTTATTGTCAGATCCATCTCGACGCCGTGTATCAGTTCGTCGAAGTATTCCTTCGGTATAGAGAAACGTTGGACCACGGGCAGTAGCCCACGTGTGATCTCGTGGGTCGGGTTCTCCTCGTACATGCCATCCAACTCCCCGCGCCACGACTGCAGTCTCTCTTGCGCCTCGTCCACGGACGGAGCATCATCAACGAGGTCATCGGTGTGTCTTGCGAAGGCATAGGCGGCGAAGATGGCATTCCGTTTCTCCCTATCCAGAAACACGAAGGACCAGAAGAAGTTTGAGCGCGCCCGTCGGACGATCTTGTAGATCGGGTTGTTCACGCAGAAGTTGGGAGGGTGCGCAGAGCGCGAAACAGCAAATACGCCCCAGTTGCTTTGCCAACAGTGGGACGATGGTGGAATAAATCGTAGTCACCTGCCTCGATTGCCTGCAGAACGTGGACTCCGCCCAGCCAGGTCATGCGAAGCTCGAACCGAAGGCGACCGTGAACGCGCTCTGGGAGCACGCGCCCCTGTTCGAAGAGGGGGCGCGTTCGTGCTATCATGTCATTGATCAGATTTTTGAATGCGGGTGTCGTTTCGCCCTTCTCAAGGTCCTTCTCTGTGACCCCGTGTTTAGCCATCTCCTGTTGGGGTAGGTAGATTCTGCCTCTGGTGAAATCCACGGCAATGTCCTGCCAGAAATTCGTCAGCTGAAGCGCCGTGCAGATGGCGTCGCTCTCTTCGAACAACTGGTCATCGGCGTAGCCGAATAGGATGAGGACGAGTCGTCCGACCGGATTCGCGGATCGCTTTGAGTAGTCTATCAGCTCTTCGAAGGTTGCGTGTCTTGACTGCCGAACGTCCTGACAGAAAGCATCAAGCAGGTCTTCCAGGAGCGGCATCGGAATGTCGAACTGACGAATTGTCTCAGCTAACGCTTCGAAGATCGGTCCCTCCGGCGCCGAAAGACATGCATCCAGTCGCTTTCTCCAGTCATCCAGCTTCGCCAGGCGTTCTTGAGGTTCGAGACCCGGTTCATCAGCGAAGTCATCGGCTGTTCGGGCGAAGGCGTATATACTGCCGACGAATGGGCGAATCCCCGCCGGTAGGAGCCACGACGCGACGGGGAAGTTCTCGTAGTGCGCGCGGGTCAAGCGGGTGCAGTGCTCGAAGGCGCTGCGAAGGTTGTCTGGCACGTCGTGGGTCACGTCACATAAGATAGGTTAGGAGACTCCGAGCTTCCACGGCTTTCAGGCCATTGCCAAGCGATCCTGTGAACATATATTCTCGCTTGAACACTAACGGAGGTTTTTCATGGAATCGCATCTCTTCGAGGGACTTGACGGCAGGCCCAGAAGTAGCAAGCCCCGGTCGACCGGGTTGACCATGGTCGTAGATTGGGGCATTGGACCGGCACAGCAGCAGGATCTGCAGGTTACGGCGGCAGACCATTTCGATTTCGCCAAGATTGCGGTCGGCCTTTCGCGACTATACACGAATGAAATCCTGACTCGGAAGATCAACAGCTACCGAGCCCTAGACATTGAACCATTTCCTGGTGGCCAGTATCTGGAGTATGCACAGATGCAGGGAAAGCTGGACCATTATCTTCCCGCGTGCTTTGAAGCAGGTTATCGCTGGATCGAAGTGTCCGACAATGTGGCGCCGGTCGGATTAGAGTGGAAGGTCCGGGTTATCCAGGATGCAGTCCAAAACTATGGGATGGAGGTCTTCGGCGAGATCGGCAAGAAAGAAGGGCTGGATCACTCAACGAGCTTTGCGGACGATGCCAAGGCTTGTTTAGATGCCGGTGCGAAGATCATCCTTGTTGAGGCGGCCGAACTTGTTAACGCGGATCCTGAGACAGAGAGAGAAGTAGAAGAGACAGTCGAAGCGGTGGGTGTCGAACAGATTATGTTCGAACTTCCGGGTCCCTGGATCGAAGGTGTTGATGACGCGTTGATCCACAAGCTGCGCCGAGGGCTTGTTGATCGGTTCGGTGTCGAGGTGAATGTGGGGAATGTTATGCCCGATGACCTCTATTCGTTTGAGGCATATCGGCGTGAGCTCGGTGTGAACGCGGGGTCGGAACCGGCCGACTGATCAGGGAAAGGGACACGGGAAATCGTTGTCATCCTTCTACGGTGCTGGTCAGCTGCCCTGGAGCAGGCCCGCTTCCTTCATGATTTGCTGCTGGGCCTTCGCCAGCTCGTCAAGTGCCTCCTTTGAGGACTTCACGCCATCTAAGGCCTCTCCGATGTGCTGCTGTGAAGCAGAGAGAAGCTCGTTGAAGACCGGCACGTTCCAGAAGTCTTGGAGCAGGTCGAGCGACTCCGAGAAAGCCCGGTTGTAGGGTGATGCGGCCTTGAAGGCCTCGCTGCTTAGGATCGCCGTATTAGCTGTGAACCCGGCGTCCTTTGTGATCCACTCCTCTTGGATCTTTTTCTGCATGAACCAGGCAATGAACTGCTTCGCAAGTTCCTGCTTCGCCTGCGATGTTTTTGTAGATATGCTGAAGCCTTGTCCACCCAGGCTGACCACCCTCCGGTGACCGATCACCTCATTGAGCGAGTTGTGAATCTCGTAACTCGGAATCTTGAAAAAACCAACCTGGTCGCCCATCTGCTTCACGATCCCCGGGAAGAACGCAAAATAGTCCATAACCATCGCGGTTGATCCGTTGGTCAGGGTTTCGAGCGTTTTTGCATAGTCGAAATTGGTCGCACCCGGAGGACCCAGTAATATCAGCGACTTGTAGAATTCCAGACTCTCGACGGCCTGGGGTGTGTTTAGGATGCCTTCGACCTGTCGCGTCATCGGATCTCCCCAGGACCCTCCAAAAGACCAGAGGAACATCTGGAAACCCATCGTCAATGAGTCGTATCCTCGTCCGGTCAACAGAGAGGCGCCGTATCGCTTCTGTTCCGGCCTCTGAAAAAACTGGGCGATTTCCTTCAGGTCTTTCCACGTTTCAGGCGGTGTCAGGTCTCTGTTGAAGCGTTCCTTGAAAGCTGCCTGCTCCGCCGGGTCTTTGAACCAATCTTTTCTATAGACGAACCCGACTGCATCTGTTTCGCACGGGGCCGCATAGAATTGACCGGAACCCGGTGGATACTCACACAGATACCGTGCAGCTCTAGGGTGTACGGTACTCATGTCGACAGCACTGGGCAGCCAGTCGGTAAGGTCGACATACAGCCCCTTTGTAGCCCCGCGTCCAATCCACTGGCTGTCACCGACCACGATATCGAAATCGGTGTTCCTGTTGCCGAAGTTTAGGAAGACTTGGTCCTGGTATGAGCTCCAAGGGATCTGGTGTACTTTGACCTTGATCCCCGTTTCCTGTTCGAAGCGGTCTCCCAGTTCCTGTAGCCCATCTGCCGGATCCCACTGAGCCCACCAGATCGTGATGGATTTCTCTGCGCTGATCGATTTCTCGCTGCTGCAAGCAGGCATCAGGACGGCAAAGCAAATTGCCGCGACAAGGTTCGTGAATCTCTTCATTGCTCCTCCGCTGGCTCATCCTCACGTACGTATATACCTGAACTTCAGGTTAATAATTGGTTCAGAAACGAAAGTCAAGCCGGCCTCCAACTTCAGGGCGACGGCTTGCCGGGACATGTGCGAACCCCTATCTTGCCGCTTGGACATCCTAACTCCCAGAGATCTGATGAAAGAACACCGCTCAAATAGTCCACTGGTCGATACGCGCCGACCCCTAGACGGGACTCATGTGGATTTCAATCCACCCGGGTTTGTCTGGCGACCCGTTGAGGGGGCCGAGCGTTATGAGATCATAATTGCCCCATTGGGTGGCGGGATCGACCGCGTTTATAGAGTGGAAGGACGATGTCTGTGGGTCTGTCCTGATCCGCTCGAGAGAGGAACATACGTCTGGCGCTGGCGTGCCTTGGGTGGTGGACAGGACGATATTTGGAGCGAGCCGTTCACCTTCCAAGTTTCGGACCAGACCGCTGAAATGCGAATCCCCACGGGGAAGGATCTGGTCGGGCGACTGTCGGGGAGGCCCCGACACTTGATAACGGAGAAACGGCTGGACTCGTTCCGGAAGGACTGCCACAGTGGGAGTCGGAAAGCGGAATGGGAAGCGCTGAAGACAGAAGCGGCAAGCCGGCTCGGTTTAGACTTCACGATGACCGAGCCGCCCTTTCTGCCCAATCGGTCGAAAGAACACGATGCTTGGGGTCAAATCTTCAAGGAGGCCATGTCCGGATCGCGTCAGATGGGACAGGATGCACAGCTGTTTGCGCTCGTGTATCTGATCGATCAGGACGAACGATTCGGGCGCGCAGCAACCGATCGTCTTCTCGAGTTCGCTCGCTGGGATGTGGACGGGTCCACTTCGACTTTCCACAACAACGAGCCCCACATGTCTGTGATCAACCTGGGGCCTCGAGCATACGACTGGATTTACGAGTTTATGACCGTTGAGGAGCGGGGGCTAGTCCGGGAGGCCCTACGTCTGCGCGGAAACCAGACTCTGGAACGATTCCGGCGCTTCAACTACGGTGTAACGGGTACTGACAATCACTCCGGCCGTTTGCTCGGCTTCCTGGGGGAAGCCGGGATCGTCCTTGCTGGTGAGTGTGAAGATGTAGAGGCCTGGTTCGACTTCATCCTACCGACTACGGTGGCCATGTATCCTTGGTGTGGTGGCAGGGAAGGTGGATGGGCACAGGGTGTGTCATACTCGTCCACATATTGCTACCTCTATTACCACTTCATCTTTGCTCTGCGCGAAATCGGGAACGTAGACTTTTACAAGAAGGCCTGGTTCCGAAATCACGGGGAATGGCGGCTGATGTGTGTCCCGCCCAACGCCTATCTCGTCCCGTTCGGTGATGGACGCACAGCAGGGCGGAACTCTGTCATATCAAGCTGGGGTATCCAACGGCATCTGGGAAGGATCTACGGGGACAAACGATTCCTCCATCACGCTGACCAGATTCTGGAGGCAGCGGGTGGATCGATCATCGAATCACGTGGTCTGTTCGCGCCACTATCATTCCTGACTGACGAGGTAAAGGCTCCCGAGGCTCCGCTTCCGAAGTCAGCGGCGAGCCTCTTCGAGGACGTGGGATGGCTCGCGACAAGGGCGGACCTCCTCGATCCCGACGATGATGTCCGGTTCATGATGCGGTCATCGACATACGGGTCGGAGTCACACTCTCACGCCGATCAGAACTCTTTCGTCATAGAGGCTTACGGCGAGCCCCTTGCTGTTCCTAGCGGATTATACAACCTCTACAGCAGTCCTCACCACCACGGGTGGACTCGCCAGACTAAGGCACACAATGCCGTGACTTTCGACGGTGCAGGCCAGATCGCAAGGGATGCGGAAGCTGTCGGTCGGTTTACGGGTTTCTATACGGACGATCGCCTGACCTACGCGAGGGGTGATGCATCGCTGGCCTACGGAAGTCGTGTATCGAGGTCTACGCGCTCGGTAATTGTCGTTGGCGGACGTCTGATTTTCGTGATCGACGAGATGGTTCCCTCATCAGAAGCTATGTGGACGTGGCATCTGCACTCGATCAAGCCGATGAAGGTGTTTGCCGAACTAAAGACGGTCAGGCTTGTGTATGATCGCGCGGCCCTGGACGTCGTGTTATGTCACGAGAACGAACTGACTCTGAGGACCTTCGAAGGCTGGCAGTATCCTCCGTTCGGGTTTGAAAGCGAGTCAGAGATACCCGAGGAGGCGGCGAGATACCACCTCGACGTGACATCGATCATGCCCGTCAGGCGAGATGTGCTTGTTACTGTGCTGGCTCCCCGTCGAATCGACCAAGATCCGGTGCCCATAGAATCTCTTTCGGATGGGGTTGTGCGGGGCGCGCGGGTTGAATGGGACGAGAGGGCTGTGACCGTCCGCGCATCGATCAATCCTGAGGGTCACCCTCTGGGTGGGATTGAAGTCGAGATCGAAGGTAAAGACAATGG
>DPVD01000257.1:0-21438 GCA_003526745.1 Candidatus Latescibacterota bacterium | reverse complement strand
GGAACGCCTTCCGTTGGGATGACGTTGCTGAATGCGTATGCAGCGACGCAGGACACGCTGTACCTAAACGGGGCGGTCCAGGCCGCACGGGCGCTTGCCTGGGGTCAGCTGTCGACAGGGGGATGGGACTACCGTGTCGACTTCGATCCTGAAGGCAGCAAGCGCTGGCACTACCGTCGAGATGTGGATATGGGGGATTCGGATCCCGGTGACCGCAGGCATCGCAGCGTATTCGACGACGACACGTCGCAGAGCGCCATGCGGCTTCTGATGCGTGTCGATGCCGTCTTGGATTTCAAGGATGCGCAGATTCACGGCGCAGTGCGATACGGTCTGGATGCGTTCCTGCGAGTTCAGTATCCAAATGGAGCGTGGCCGCAGAGATGGGTTAAGTTTCCGAATCCCGATGACTTTTCCGTCGGGAAGGCCCGGTATCCAGAGATCTGGTCGTGGACGTGGCCGGACGTCGATTACCGCGATTTCTACACGTTCAATGACAATGCGATCGCGGATGTGATCGACGTGATGCTTGAAGCGTATCGCACATATGGAATCGAGAGATACCTGAATGCCGCTTTGAAGGGCGGTGACTTCATGGTGATGGCTCAGATTCCCGAGCCTCAGCCGGCGTGGGCACAGCAATACAACCATCAGATGGAGCCGGTCTGGGCACGTCGATTCGAGCCGGCCTCAGTGACGGGCGGAGAGTCTTTCGGAATCATGCGGGCGCTGCTCGATCTTGCCGTACACACCGGTGAAATGAAGTATGTGGAGCCGGTAAAACCGGCGATCACCTGGGCAAAGAGATCGCTTCTGCCCGATGGAAGATTGGCTCGGTTCTATGAGCTGAAGACGAACAATCCGCTCTACTTTGTACGCGATACGTATGAACTGACGTACGACGATTCGGATATGCCGACGCACTATGCTTTCAAGGTTACAGGAGAGTCTCGGATCGCCGCTGTAGAATCGTATCTGGAGCGGATTGCGTCAGGAGAGCTGGAGAAGATTCGTGCGGAGCAGCTTGCACGCTGGGACGGTTCGATCACGGATGAAGATCTACAAGAGATCAGCGGGATGATCGATAGCCTTGACGGACACGGTCGATGGGTCGAAGATGGCCATATGCGATCACGTGAGCGCGGGAAGCCTCAGATTCCAGCTCGAGTGATCAACAGCCGTACGTTCAACCGCAACTTGTCGAGTATGGCGCGCTTTGTAGCGCTGTGGGAGTAGGTATGGCAGACATGGGATGGCGACGTCTGGGTCGCACCGAGATGAAGGTGAGATCGTTGGGTCTGGGGTGTGCCTTTTTCGGTGGCAACCAGTCGTCGGACGAGGACACCTTCGAGGGTGTTCGACGTGGGATCGATTTGGGGCTCAATTTCGTGGATACCTCGCCACTGTATGGAGAGAGCGAGCGGCGTGTTGGTCTGGCGCTAGAAGACGGGTATCGTGAGAGAGTCTACCTGCAGACAAAGACCGGGACGCATCCCGACAGGAGACAGGACTTTTCGGCCGCCGGAACACGATGGAGCGTAGAGAACAGCCTAAAGCTGTTGAAGACGGATCGGTTCGATTCGGTGCTGATCCACGACCCGAGGGATATCGAGGCACCCTTCGCGGCAGGTGCTTGTCTGGACGAACTCCTTAAGATGAAAGAGGAGGGGATCCTCGACCATATCGGTATCGGTGTTCGCGAACACGATTTCCACAGACGGGCGATCGCGACACATCACATCGATATCGTGCTGACGTACCTAGATTACAACCTTCTGACTCAATCTGTTGCCGATACGACCCTGCCTCTCGCGAAGAAGCACGATTTGGGGATCATTCTCGCGAGCCCTCAGGGGATGGGCGTCCTGGCCGGTCCAGAGCCTGATGCAGACGAGTCCGAGCGGAAGTTCCCGGGTAAGGGTGAGGTAGCCCACCAGATGTGGGCCTGGTGCAAAGACCACGACGTTAACATCCGTCAGCTGGCCCTGCACTTCTGTTTAGGAGCCGACATCGATGGTATGGTGATGGCGGGACCGGCGGACAGACAGCAGGTTGAAGAGGTCGTGGAGGCGGTGATGAATCCGCCGAGCGCGGAGGTATGGGATGCGTTCGAAGCGGAATTTGGGGTCAGGCCATCTGGTCAAATGTCAAAAGTGAGGCGGAATAGACTAGTTAGTTGAGGTTTATCTGTCTGAACTCTGTCGAGTTTGATGAACTGTGAATGCCAAATGAGGAGCCGACTATGAAAGGCAATACGTGAATATAAGAGCCGTTCTGTTTGACGGTTACGGGACTTTGTTCTCCGGTGGAATGGACAAGCTGTACAAGGTTTGTGAGAAGATTTGCGACGACCACGGGGTCGACCTGGATGGACGTGGATTTCTTGGCAAATGGGATAAATATTTTTTCCCGCTGATCCGGAATGGGGCCTTTATCCCGTTTCGGGAGGCACACTATCGGAGCCTTACCGCTGTTTTCGGTGAACTTGGGATTAATGCGAAGCCGAATGGTTATGTGGAACGGATTTTCGAGCTTCTTGGACAGGTCGATTTGTATGACGATGTGAAGCCTGCTCTTGGAAAGCTCGATGGATTTCCGCACGGTGTGGTCTCGAATGCAGACTCCGACCATCTTCACAACGCGCTGTTGAGGAATGGGCTGTCGTTCGATCTTATCGTTAGTTCGGAGTCGGCTAGAGTGTACAAGCCGAGTGCGGAGATCTTCACTCCCGCACTCGAGACTCTGAATGTTTCGCCGGAAGAGACACTCTATGTGGGCGATTCGCAGGAAGACGACATCGTCGCGGCGAGCAGTGGCGGCCTTCAGATGGCGTGGCTAAACCGCGAAGGAGAGTCGCGGAAGAAGGGGATTCCTGACCCTGACTTTGTAATCCAATCCCTCAGCGAGTTGGAAGAGGTGATGGCCCACAGGGTCTAGCCGGGAAGAGATATGTCAGCGGAGATGGACGAGTATCTGTTCGACCTGCGTGGTTACGTGATGCTGGAGAACGCGGTCGATCGTGATCACCTGGCTGAGATGGACGCCATTCTGGATACCTACCGCGACCTCGAGCCAGGTGAGTGGAGAGGGTGGGTAAGGCGATCACCGCACAACCAGGGTTCGACAAGGCATCTCCATCAGCTTTTTGAGATGGGGGAGCCCTTTGAACGACTGATTGACCATCCGTCGTGGATCGACCACATCGCGAGATTTGTGGGCGGTGATGACGGCCTGTTCATCGATGAATCGTTCGTGGACATTCGCCAGAAGAGTGCCGCGACTCCGTTGCACTCTGGCGCGCATAAGCGTCGTATCCGTACTCAGTATCGTTACCACAATGGACAGTTCCGTTGTGGTCAGATCAACATCCTTCTCGCGCTGAACGACATCGGCCCCTTTGACGGAGGCACGATGGTGATCCCGTGCAGTCATAAGTCGAACTTGCTCCATCCTGCGTTCAAATCGGGCGCCGGAAAGAATGGGCTGGCAAACGTTGAAGGTGCCATCGAGGTTAACTACAAGGCGGGCGATGTGCTTCTCTTTGTGGATTGCATGGCACACGGTTCCGCAGAACGCATGAACGACGGTGAACGCCGCATTTTGATCATTAGGTATGGGCCCCACTGGGGTTTCGACCGATACGGGTATCAGCCATCGCCCGAGCTGATTGAGCGGCTGACGCCCGAGCGAAGACAGATCGTTCAGCCCCTACCGCCGGTCGTTCCTCCTACGGAAGATTCCAGGTATCCGAAGAAGGATCGTGCTGTGGGGAACGAGGCTGTGCAGAAGTATCTGGCAAGGTGGAACGCGCGGAAGGAATAGCCAGGGGTATTAGCCCCTAGTTGAGGTAGAAGAGCGAAACCGCTCCGTAGGTTTATAGTCGGATGAAGGGTCAGCGAGCCTCGGCGCAGCTGAGGATTCATAATCAGGCTGATTTTTTGGGACACCCTTCGACTCCGCTCAAGGTGATTTCCCCTTGTTCCAGAGGATGACTATCAGCCTGCTCATGATCTTTCCGATATAGGAAAGCCTGCGAATCCGTTGGATTCACAGGCTCATTGATAGCGTGAGGAGCGTGCTACTTTGTCGGGTCAGGTGTGTACCGGAGGTACGGCTTGACCGCGTTGTATCCCGGGAAGAGGTCGTTAGCTTCTTCATCGCTGACCGCAGGCACAATGATGCAGTCGTCTCCGGGGTTCCAGTTGGCGGGTGTTGCGAGCTTCCTCTCGGCCGTCAGCTGAAGCGAGTCGATGACTCGGAGTATCTCGCTGAAGTTGCGACCCGTCGAGGCGGGGTAGGTCAGGGTAAGTTTGATTTTCTTGTCTGGGCCGATAACGAATACTGAACGAACCGTTGCCTTGTCATCGACGTTCGGGTGAATCATGTCGAAGGCTTCGGCGACCTGACGGCTGTCATCGGCGATGATCGGGTAGTTGACCGTCGTGTTCTGGGTCTCGTTGATGTCGTTGATCCATCCCTTGTGTGAATCGAGTGGATCGACGCTGACACCGATGGGTTTGACGTTCCGTTTCTCGAAATCTGCCCTGAGCTTTGCGACGGTTCCGAGTTCTGTGGTACAGACTGGTGTGTAGTCCGCAGGATGCGAGAAAAGGATGCACCAGCCGTTGCCTATGTAGTCATGAAAGCTGATCGTGCCTTCTGTCGTTTCAGCTGTAAAATCGGGGACCGTATCACCGAGTTTTAGCGGCATAGAATCGCCTCCTCTGAACAAGTTTCTTTGCAGTGTCTTCCCGTCACGCGAGAGGTTGAAGGTTGCGAGCCCAAGCGGCCTCAGTCAAGAGAAAACAGATACGAGTTGGGTGCTGATCCTAGTCATTTTGTCAGGGGTGATAACAGTCAAGACCCCGGCCTGTGATTGGTAAGTTTATATTTTTCAGTGATCTATTCTAGAGAGAGGGTGTTACATATGCCCAGTATAAGGTTCGATAAAATCTCTGTATTCGACCGGCCGGCTGAACCCGTGTCGCTAGGGATACCATTCGGGCGGGGAGAGCTTGCAGACCCTGGTCAGTTCCGAGTCCACGATCGTAACCGGGAGTTTCCTGCACAGGTTCGAGCGACGTCGACTTGGGATGACGGGTCCGTTCGGTGGTTGATGGCGCATTTTCAGCCTGATCTGCCCGGGAACCGGTCGCACAGGCTGGAGTACGGGGTTGACGGGAGTGATACGATACGGTCCAGCGTGGTGGTCGAGGTTCACGAGACCGATGATATGCTAGAGGTCGACAACGGTGTTCTGAAGCTGGGTATCAGCCGCACGGACGGTTCGATCGCCGAACGAGTCGAGCTCGAGGGCACGACCACATACGAAGGCTCGTTCAGCGGTTTTCGGATCACCACCGAATCAGGGCAGACCTATTCGACCGAAGGACAGACTATTGATTTGATCGAAGTCGTCGATGCAGGACCACTCCGTGCGGAGATCGAAGCCATTGGAACGCATTGCTCGAATGAAGGGACCAGCCTCTTCGATTATTCGATTAAGTATGTGGTATGGGCTGGAAAGCCCTGGGTTGAGTTGGAATACCAGTTCGTGAACCGGGAACGATCAGGTGAGGTCATCCTGACCGGATCGGGCTTCACGTTCCGCCCCGGAAGCGAGGCTACAGACACGAGGCTTGGCGAAGGATACTACAGGACGGAGATAAAAGAAGGGCCGTCCGAATTTCTGCTGGATCAGGAGACGATCCTGTATCAGTCCGTGGAACACGTGCTCGAGACCTTCTACGGCGACTTCTGGGCGGATTGGGCAAACAGCAATGGTGGCGTCGCGATCACGCAATTCCAGGCGCATCAGAATTTCCCAAAACGGCTGAAGGTGGACAAGAAAGGGATCGATGTCGATGTGTACCCCATTGGACAGCCACCGATCTCGATCCTTCAGGGTGTCGCCAAGACCCACCGATTCTTGCTGCACTTCCACGTTGCCGCTACGTCTGTCGAAGAGATCACAGCCCGTTCATTACAATTCCAGATGCCCGATATCGCGATCCTTCCCGAATCCGTCTATAGGGAGGCCGGTGTGTGGGAAAACCTGTTTCCCGAGCGACTGAGTTCGCCGATTGAGGTTGGTCTGATCGATCTGGCGGACAACCGAGCCCGGGGTCTCGGCATGATCCACTGGGGGGATGGGCCTGATGCGGGTTATACGCAGCAAGGACGCGGGCGTGGTGATCTCGTATGGACGAACAACGAGTATGATTTTCCCCATGCCATGTATCTAATGTTCGCGAAGACCGGCGAGCGGCGGTTTAGGGACATCGCGACCGTAGCGGCTCAGCACTGGATCGATGTCGACTTCTGTCACTATTCGGATGATCCGCTGAAGGTGGGTGGTCAGCCGATCCATACGGCCAACCACGTGACCGGAGGTGTCACCCCCTCGCACGAATGGACGGAAGGTCTGCTCGACTTCTACCATTTTACCGGAAAACGGGAAGCGCTTACCAAAGCCGTCTCGATTGCAGACAACATGATTCGTCATCTTGAGTCCCCCCGGTTCAGCCAAGCGGGCGGGTTCGCAGCACGTGAGACCGGGTGGGCCATGCGTGGTCTGATCGGCGTGTATCAGGAGACTCGGGAGCAGAAGTATCTCGATGCCTGCGATGGCATCGCACGGCAGTTCATGAGCTGGAAGCAGGAGTGGGGGGCCTTTCTAGCTCCATATACATCTCATACACAGGTGCGTGTTCCTTTCATGATCTCGATAGCCGTAAATGCACTGGCACGGTATCACGCCGTCACCGCGGACGATTGCGTCAAATCCCTGATCGTCGATGAAATGCGGGATCTCCTCGAACACTGCGTGATGCCGGATGGCCGGTTCTTCTACAAAGAGCTGCCGAGTCTGAATAGGCGTGCTGGTGGGCCTCGCGAAATGGAGGCGTTGAGCCACGCGTATCTGATGTCGGGAGACGAGACATTCCTCGATCAGACCGAGCGAATGATGAAGGCTCTGGTAAGGCGCGGGATCGGCGGAGGCGGTGGCGGCTCGAAAACCGTCGCGGGTGATCATGGTATCGTGTTCGGGGGTGCGAGCCCTAAGGCATTCGGTAGTACGTATGTGCCCCTGATGATAGCCTACAAGACGCTGTCCGACGCTGGCCGCCTCGACGACCTAGTCTGATTTTTATGCAGACAGGACCCGAACCTAATCCAGCCTCCTGCTGCTGTCATTCCTGTATGACGCGACGACGGGGTCTTCCGTGCCAGAGATGAACATTGCTCACTGCAACTCGCTGTAGTGTGCATACGCGCTTGAAACACGCTATGGTCAATCTTGGTTTGGGTAGCGCCACTTGTGTAAAGGCCTCATTAAAGACTCGCGATACAGTGGTCGGAGAACTATGCTTCTTGCGGTGAGTGGTTCGGGTGCCGATGAAATTTCCGATCAGAAAGGCGAAGGACCCATGCTTCTTACGATTGGCCGTGTGCTTGTTCTCAAGTCGGTCACGATGTCCGAAGACTTTCCGGAATAGGTGCTCGCCACTCTCTTCGCGGAGGTGGAAGAGGGCGAGACCGACGAGAAGGTGTTTGAGAAGTGTGGGAGCGGAAGATGATAGAAATCATCACGGGCCACCAAGTGAAGGTGCACAAGGAGACCGTAAGTGCGTAACGCTTGGTGAGAAGGACTCCCGCGACGAGTTGATGACATCCGTTCCGGCACCTCACTGCGCGCCGTTGACGATTCTCAAACCGACCGGACTTTTTAATCGCGAGGCGCTTTACGAACTGATGTCGGATTACCCCGAAGTGTTTAGAGCGATTATTCACGAGTTTTGTTAGGGGCTTAGCGGGAAGGGTAAGTAGTTGCCTACCCAGGCCACAGCCCGCGAACAGGGGCGGCAGAGGAAAAGTCATGAACTTGCTGTTCATCATTGCGGATCAGTGGAGAGCGGACAGTCTGGGGTGCGCGGGGAATCCTGTAGTTCAGACGCCGAACCTGGATCGGCTGGCGCGTGAAGGTGCACGATTCGAGAAGTGTTTTGTGCAGACGGCGCCGTGCGGGCCGAGCCGGATGTGCATTTACACAGGGAGGTATCTGTGTTCGCATCGGGCTGTGCACAACAAGACGCCCCTGATCGATGCGGAAGACAACCTAGGATTCTGGCTTAGGGAAGGAGGACACGATCCCCATCTGCTAGGGTATAACGACTACGCAGTAGACCCACGTACGCTGCCGAAGGACGATCCTCGTACACAGGGTCTGAGCTACGACAACGTGCTACCCGGGTTCGCAACGATCGTGTATCACGAGTATGACAGCCCGGAATACTTCGAGTATCTTCGGGCTAAGAGGTATCCCGAGTGGCTGCTTTCGCACAAATCTGTCCACAAGCCGAACGTGCCCGATGACGGTCCTGGGGATCATCTGTCTCTTCGATATCCGGCTCACTATACAGTAGAGGACAGTGAAGTTCGCTTTCTAACCAACAAGGCGATTGAGCACGTGAAGGCTCTTAGGGATTCCGGCTGGGTGCTAAACGTGAACTACATTAAGCCGCATCCTCCGCGTATCTGTTCGGCGCCTTTCAACGACATGTACGATCCTACCGATATGCCTGATCCGGTAAGGGACGAGTCGGAACTCACGAGTGAGCATCCCTACCAGAAGTTGATGCACCGCGCTTCCGAACTTGAATCCGATCGCGATCTGCAGGAGACCCGGGCTAACTACTATGGGATGATCACGGAGGTGGATGCGTCGATCGGCCTGCTTTTCGATGCCCTAGACGAGACGGGACAGTGGGACGATACATTGATCGTGTTCTCGTCTGACCATGGCGAGTATCTGGGTGATCACTACCTGACGGGAAAGGGGCACATCTACGACGCCGGTATGCGGGTGCCCTTGATCATCCGGGATCCCTCGGCTGAAGCGGATTCAACGAGAGGGGAAACCCTGAGCGGGTTCGCAGAGTCTGTGGATATCACGCCGACTATCCTTGAACTGATGGGGCAAACCGTTCCGGATCGCGTTCAGGGAGAGAGTTTGGCGTCTCAGTTAAGGGGCCAAGACGGAAATACGAAGACCGAGATCCACTACGAGAAGGACTTCCGGCATATCGATGGCGTGGACCCGGATCAATGTCTTCTATGGGTGATACGTGACGAGATCTACAAGTATGTCCAGTTCACCGACCCGACTATGCCCCCTATGCTATTCGATTTGGCTTCAGATCCAGGCGAGTTAGCAAACCTGGCGGATTCGCCCGATCATCTGGGTGTGGTGAGCGAGTACTGCCAACGGCTCCTGAGGTGGCGTATGAGGCACGAGGATCAACGAATGGAGCACTGGGCATCACAATTTAAAATATGACGTATATCATGTAGAAAAATAAATGTATCTGTATGAATTTAGGGCATTTATGCATGAAATGTGTGTAGGTTTGCTTATTTTAAGCTGGCATAAAAATCAGAACAGATTATATTAGAAATGTATGCAGAACCTAATGGGCGCCATTCCTACATCCGTCCGAAAACTGAGCGGCGAGCTTGAGAATTTCCAAGATATCGCTCGTCATATCCGACCGAGCGCTGGTGAGATACCCCAGCTGGACGGTCTTGATATCTACGGGGAGACGATCCCGCTGAACGGTGTGATCGGCGGCGACCACATCGTGTATGTGGATTTCAACAAGCGATACGACCTGGACGCCCGGATCGCTCAGGCGAAAGAGCGGGGTCTTCCTGAGGTCGCAAAGGCTCTAGAGGGATGCAAGAGGAAGGCAGGGATCGGTATCCTGGACGTGTCCGGTCATCAGATCACGGATGCGCTCCTAGCCGCCATGCTGCATCAGTCGTTCCTTCTAGGGGTCATTTACGAGCTGGACTACTCCGGGAACATTACTGAACGTCTGTTCGAGAACCTGAACACTCGGTTCTATAACTCTTCTACCGTTTCGAAATTCCTGACTCTGCTCTACGGGGAGATCTACGAGGACGGAGCGTTCAAGTTCCTGTCTGCCGCACATCCGCCTCCGGTCGTATTCTCAGAGAAATTCGACAAGATCGTGCGGATCCCAGATCAGAAGACCTTCCCACCGATTGGAACGCTCCCCTCGCAGACGGACATTGACAGGCGACACAACAAGTCTGTCCTCGGCTACAAGGATCCGTATCGTGTGAACGAGATTGATCTGATAGGGTCAGGCGACATCATGCTGATCTATACTGATGGTTTGGCGGAGCATGTGCGGGACGATAAAGACTACTTTCCGAGGCACGTCGAGCAGGTGTTCCGGGAGCGGAAGGAAACGCCCGCCAAGGATATCTTCGCTGCTTTGAAGGAAGATTTGCTCCGCTTTAACGAGCCGGATGACGACATCAGCTTTGTGGTGATCAAGAAAGTCTGACCGAATCGCCATATTAAAGCAAAAGCCGCGTCACGGGTTGATCGTGATGCGGCTTCTCTTTTCTGGGTTATTGTCGTCTCCGAATACCTGCGGGAGGATGTGCATAAGGGTGGGGTAGTGTATAGCCGGAGCGCAATGCGCTCCGGCTATTTGTCTTTAGGCGAGGTCGGTTAGGTCCTTCCTCAGGTCCCGTGAAAGCGGTTCGCCTTCGTAGATCGGGCTATCGGCCTCCACAAGTCGGCCGTCTCCCAAGAGGATCTGGTTGGGTGTAGTCGGCGTGAAGCTAGCCGGATACGCATCCCGCAGTGATCGGTTTGTCTCCTGTATCTCGCGACTCGCATCCCCGAAGTCGAACCCTTCTAGAACCGCTTCTCTCAATGATCTGATCACGTCCGCCCTGTCCTGATCGGCGGCGATGTTGACCAGCTCGTTCGGGTCCGCGTCGAGGTCGAATGCGAGGTCCTCGCAATCGCGGAAGGCGATGTATTTGTACTGGCCAGACCGGATCATTCGAAACTCGGTACCCTCTCCCCAACGTGTCGTAAGTGCTTCGGTGATGACCTTGCCATGGTTGTCGGACAAAGTGTCCGTCGTTAAGGCCGATGCGAGACTCGTTCCGTCGAGACCTGCCGGGTGCAGGATACCTGCTAGGTCGCATAGTGTGGGGAACAGGTCGGCCAGGCTGACCGGCTCGAGGACCTCGGATGCGTCGCGCTCGCCCCTGCGATGTTCGGGCGTGGAGATGATCAAGGGAACGCGTGACGAGCTTTCGTGCCAAGTGTTCTTCCACCAGAGACCGTGTTCGCCAGCCATCTCGCCGTGGTCGGCCGTGTAGACAATAATCGTGTTCTTGAGCAAACTGGCGTGCTCCATCGTCGCCAAGAAATCGCCCAGCATCTCATCGAGGAAGTCGACGCAGGCGAAGTATGCGGCCCGTGCCTTGCGTCCCTCTTCGGGCTCGACTTCTTCCGTTCTGAAGCCTTTGACCATACCGAGAGTCATCGGATGATCCGCGCTGTCTCCTGACCTGGGGACGCGAGGCTCGCTCACACCCTTCGGATAGTAGCGGTCCAAATGACGCGGCGGAGCGGTCAGCGGGAAGTGTGGACGACTGAATGAGGTGTAGAGCAACCAAGGCTGATCCGGATTCGTGTGTTCCTGCTCGCGTGCCCAGGCCACCGCTGTCCGAGCGACGACATTCTCCTGTAGGTAGGCTTCGGGGATCTCGGTCCGGCCTGCATCGAGCGTTCGGGATCGCATCCCTATGCCCGGCCCCCCTTCTACGTCCAGCTTGCTGAGGGGGTCGATCTGATGTGCACATGGCCCGCCGTAGTCGCCGTATGGCCTGGCATCGAAGCCGGCCATCTGTCGCGAGCCACCGATGTGCATCTTTCCGACGGTCGCCGTGGCGTAGCCGTTTGCTCCGAGGTGTGAGCCGAAGGTCGGAAGGTCGGGCGGGATGATGGACCCGTTACTCCAAGCACCACAGCGGTGGGAATGACGGCCCGTAAGCATGGATATCCTGCTCGGTGTACACAGCGGCATCTGGCAGTAGGCGGCGTCGAAATGGACGCCCTTGTCGATAAGTCCGTCCAGCGTCGGCGTGCGGACGGGTTCACCCCCACGGTCTACGCTTCTGGCGGAGATATACCTGTAGGAGTGTTCGTCGCTGTGTAGAAACAGGATGTTCGGCTTCATATGTCCTTCCTTTATTGTACCACCTTCAGTCGAGTTGGGACCAGTCGAACAGAACGCCGAGGACGTTCTTGGGTCTGTCGGCCAGTATCGTATAAACGTCCTAGCCTTCGCCCCGGCTGAACCGTTCGGTGGTCAGGTGATCGATCGAAAAGCGATTGCTTATCGTGAGCTTGACGAGCTGACGCTCTTTAGTTCACCGATAGTAGATGTGGCCGATGTCAGGGTTTTGGGGCTGGTGGACGCCGAGCAGGTCGCCGAGGTCGCAGCGGTCTGTAGTACGTGGGAAGGGACCAATCGATCCCAGCTTTTCCCCGTGCGTTTAGTTCTAAATCTTGGTCCCGATCGAGACCGCCGTGAATCGTTCTAGATCAGTGTGACGTCTGCTGGGACGGTTCGAGATCGAACGATTTGATCTCGAACCGGCGGATGGCATACGAGATGAATCAATGCGTCTTCAGGGGTGTAACTCAATTGTGTGCCCCAACTTCTCATTCTAAGGAGGATCGACGGGGACTTTCTGACGTTTCGGAATCAGTGGATCGTATGTGAAGCTTTTTGTCTTCGACCGGAACTCAGACTTTGCCTTGGCGAGAAGGTCTGGCTTCGAGAACAGGTCGAGAGCCGACCCAGCGAAGATCTTGGCTGCTTGGAGGATCGCACGGTCCGCGTATGGCAGGACGGCCTGTGCAGCCATGTCCCGGTGATGACCCGGAGTACCGATGGCGTAGCAGGCGACCGTGAACCGTCCCATCGGCGCGAGCCAGCTAACGTTGTCCTCGTCGGAAGATCCGCGGCCTTGCTGTCCGTGTCCTGTCGAGACGCTGCTATTGAAGCCCTGTTTGTAACCCATCTTCTCGATAGCTGTCCGATCGGCCTTAGAGGCTCTGGGGGGACCGAAGAGCGAGACGTTCCCGGCGACGGAGTCACACATGATGTTGTTCGGAAGTCGAGGATAAACGGCCGTAATCCGATGCCATTTCATCTCGGTGTCGGTCGCAGTTGCGGCGCCTTGTGCACACTTTGTTAGTCTCTCGCGAACTTCGTCCACCTGTGCGCGATCCTTTCCGCGGACAAAGTACCAGACCTTGGCGTAGGCCGGGACGACGTTCGGCGCGTCACCCCCGTTGCGGATGATGCAATGGATGCGGACGTTCTCGGGGACGTGTTCACGAAGGTAGTTGGCGGCCACATCCATGAGCATTACACCGTCCAGTGCACTGCGGCCCGTGTGCGCACTTGCCCCATGAGCTGTGCGCCCGAAGAATTCGTAGACGAGTGAATCGAGTGAGGATCCGCCGTAGTTGTTAACACCGGTTGCTGTGCCGGGATGCCAGGCGAGTACGGCGTCCAGGTCACGGAACGCGCCGTCACGTGCCATGTAGACCTTGCCTGCGAGTGTCTCTTCAGCCGGGCACCCGTAGTAGATTACGCGTCCCTTACGGCCTGTCTGTTCGAGGATTTCTGCAGCGGCGACCGCACCTGCGGCCGGGGCAACGCCCAAGAGGTTGTGGCCTCAGCCGTGGCCCCACGATCCGTCGGCTGCACCGCAGTTCGGGAGGGCGTCATACTCGCCCAGCATTCCGATACTCGGCTTCCCCGACCCTCGTATCGCCCGAAACGCCGTGGGGATGTTCTTCCAAGGGAACTCGACTTTGAAGCCTCGCAAGGTCAAGTAGCGGGAGAGGGCTTTCGCAGAATGTGTCTCCTTGAAAGGCCTCTCGGCATAGCTGTGGATCTCGTGGGAAAGCGCTTTCGCGGCACGTTGCTCCGCTCGAATCGCTTCCGTCACGCGGTTCTTCTTTGTGCGTGCGTTCATTTGCCCCTCCTAGAGTTCCGATGCGACCGCGTCACCGACGTCCGATGTCTTCGCCGATCCGCCTAGGTCTCCAGTGTGGGAAGTCTTACTCGACAGGATACGTCCCACCGCCTGATCGATCGCATGAGCTGCCGCTTTTGCGTCTTCGTCTTCGTTTCGCTCACCCAGCCAAGAGAGCATCATGCCTGCCGAAAGGATCTGGGCAACAGGGTTTGCTATCCCTTCACCCGAGATGTCCGGTGCTGTTCCGTGTGAGGGCTGGAAGACACCGTAGCGATCTCCCACATCAGCAGAGGGAGCCATTCCGAGTCCGCCGATCGTGCCCGCAGCAAGATCCGAGATGATGTCGCCGAACATGTTCTCCGCTACGACGACATCGTACGTGTCGGGTCGTGCGACCTGGTAAACTGTGTAAGCGTCCACGTATGCGTAGTCGCGCTCCGTGTTGGGATATCCTTCAGCAACTTCGTTGTAGATCTCCCTGAAGTAGGCTTGGCTCTTCAGGACGTTCGCCTTGTCCACACATGTGACACGTCGTTTTCCGTCACGGGGAGCCCCGCTCCGCTGGTTCGCGATCTCGAAGGCGTATTTGACGATGCGTTCGGTGCCCTTCCGCGTGATGACCATGCTGTCGACGGCCATGTCGTCAGCGAGGCGAACACCGCCGCCACGCGATGCGTAGAGACCCTCGGTGTTTTCGCGCATGATAACGTAGTCGATCGGAGGGTCTGCTGTCAGGAGCGGCGTGATGCCCGTGTATCTCTTGATCGGACGGATGCCGGCGTAAAGATCGAGGGCGAATCTCAGCGTGAGCTGAGGCATGACCTCACTCCCGTCTTCAAGTCTGACGCTGGGATCTCCAGCGGACCCGAACAGTACGGCATCGGCGTTCCGACACGCATCGAGCGTTTCCTCAGGAAGATCGGTTCCAGTTTCCTGGTAGCATTTTGCGCCGACCCGATGCTCGTTCAGGATTAGCCTCAGGTTCGGGAAAGGCTTCTCGAGTGCGAGCAGCACTTTTACGGACTCCGCCACCACCTCAGGTCCAATTCCGTCACCAGGCAGAACGGCAACGTTGTACTTCCCCATTAGCCATCCTCTTCTTGTTATTCGTAGTCGCTCCGAACGACCGCTTCGCCTTCCGACACCATTAGCCGACCTCGACACCATACACAGTCGATTTCCTCGTTTCCGGTCAGAAGCACTAGGTCTGCATCGCCACCGTCCTGTATCGTGCCCTTTCGTGTCAGACCCAGGCGGTTGGCCGGATTCGACGTGACCAGAGGTAGAACATTCGATAGTGAGACGCCGCTTCGAACGACTTTCTGCAGTGTCTCAAAGAGCGTCATCGGTTCTGCCATCGCGCGTTTGCCATTCCGACCGTGCAATCGGTAGGAGCCTCCTCCATCGGTCGACATCGTGAGGTTGTCTGGCGGGATGTCTGCACCGAGGATCTCAAGCAGGGCTTGGTCCGGCTCGATCGCCTTCTCATACCCGCGATCCTTCTGAATCTGCGAGGTTAGGTCTACGCCACCACCCTCTTTGGCGAACTCGAAGGCCTGCGCCCATAGGTGTGGATTCCGGTTCGCGTGGGTCGCGACGAACCTGTCGGGTCTGATCGCAGAAGCTTCGATAGCCTGACGGAGCGGGTCGAGACCCTCTGCGCGGTCACCGATGTGTGCGTGCAGAATGCCCTTCTTGCCCGCGATTTCGCCGCCGATCACGGCCGCCTGAGCCAGATGGCAGAGATCGTCGACGGTAAGGGGGGGAGAGCCGCGTTCGGCGATGGCGACCTTGATCCCCAGAACCTTGTCGATGTAAGCCATGTCCGCCTGAGGATCGCCTGTCAGCGTGGGCACCGGGTTCCGCCAGCCGCCTGTGTAGATGTAAGCGTTGATACCCTCGTATGTGAGTGCAGCGGCGCGACTGAGGAGTGAAGGGATGTTGCGGCTTAGGCTGTCCGTTCCGAGAGGAGAAACGACGGTTGTGATCCCGGCAAGCGTGATCCAGCTGAGCGGCATCTCAGACGATCGAGATAGCGGCCCGTTCGCACCGCTTGCACCCATTACGTGGATATGAGTGTCGATCAGACCGGGTATGAGCGGCCGGCCCTCGGCCTGGACGATGGTCGGTTCGCCGACCGGCCAGACTTCGGTCCCGAGATCGACGATCCGGTCACCTGCGACGAGGACGTCGTTGATGCCTAGGTCTTCCGGTGCGTAGACTTGCGCGTTCTTGATCAGCAGAGTTTCCAAAGTCAATCCGTTTCGAGTGAGGCGCTCGCTAGCTTCTTCATTCGTTCGAGCTGCTCGGGTTCCTCAACCTTGAGCCAGTCATCCGTTGACAGCAGACGACACGCTTCCGAGAAATGGGGCGCTGCTTTTGCATCTCTCCGGAGGGCAAGCAGACATTCGCCGATTTCCTCAGCCACTTTTCTATCCTGGTCTTATTCGAAAGATGCGTAATAGTCATACAATCCGCGCTGACCGTCGAATGCCTGCCTCGGGAAGGGAACCATTATGAAGTGCAGCTGTGAGCCTTCTAGTGTCATACGGCCGCCGGAGGAGACAGATAGATATAGTAGCCCGATCCGAGCTGGCTTCTATCGTGACGGTATTCGAACGACTCGATCGGCGACAGCGCTCGCGTTGTCATAGGTGCCGGGTTGGCAAGCACGAGGAGCTCGTGGTTGACCGGGTCGACGGTGACAATGTTCTCGCGACAGTCCCCTAGGATGTCGACGCAACCGAGGTTGCGTCCGTATTCCGCGGTCTCGGGGAGCTTCGATTCGGGGAGGTCCTCTATCTCACCCGACTCGAGGAGGCGGACGACGCGTTTGTCTTCCTTCCGGATGATGAACGCGACCTCTGGCCGCTCGTCCCAGTGGACGGGGACGAAATTCTTGCGCTGCCAGTCGGTCAGGTTGAGCCAGGTCGATCCTTCCGGCAGGTAGATCGGGTAATGGTTCTGCTCGTCACACCGACTGTCTTCGGCGGTGTGAGGATGGAGTCCGTCGACACCCGGTGCGTGTCTGGCTATCCATCCATAGTGAGCGTGCCTGAACGGATGCTTCCAGAGCGTGTTGCCGTCTTTGTCAACCAGGTAGACGCCCGTGTTCTCCTTCTCGACGGCATACCAGACCTGCATGCCAGGGAGCCGCGGGTCGATTCGACAGGGTTTCGACAGGTCGGTGTGGCCGAAGGGCTCGGCTTCCCATCGTCTGCTGCCGTCCCCATTGTAGCAGATGCCGCCACAGATGACTTCCTGGACGCCATCTTCATCGATGTCGGCGATGTCGAGATTGTGTCCGGCACCTCGCGCTTGGTCGACTCGCCACTTGACCGAACCGTCAAGACCATCGATCGCGGTCAGTGTGACATCTCCGTACGTCTCATCGAGGATCACCATAGACGCAGGTGCGTCGATCCCGTCGAGGTGGCCGACCGTCATCATTACGCGAGAATTAATCGCGGGCCAATTGGCCTCCCAGACAACCTGCCCCGTTTCGCCGTCTAGGACGGTGAGATGCTCACCGTCAACGGTCTGGTCGTAGCTGTCCGTCGGATATCTGCCCTTGTAGCTGTGGAAGGCGACTTCGGTCCTGCCATCACCGTTCAGATCCCACATGAGAAACGGGACGTGGTGCATCGAGCCATCCCAGCCGCCTCGCTCGGGCAGGTTGGTGTCGATCTCCCATAGATGGTCTCCGTCCAGCCCGATGGCGGTCATCCAGACCGTCCCACCCTTTGCCGAGCGGACGACGAAGCCGTAGCGACCGGTGTTCTGGAGGTCACCGACGATCACGCCCTGAACGCGTGCTACTGGGTCGAGTGCGTGAGACCGAGCAGCAAGACCGGGCTGAGCGTCCACGTCGACCGTAGCGGTTTCTGAAGGCGTTCCGTCGTGTGCGATCACACGGAATTTCTGAGGTCCACTCGCATCGATGTAAAAGGAAATAGTCGTCGAATCGACGACGACCGCATCGGTCGGGAAGCGCCACGTGCCGTTGACTAGGTGCTCGATGTAGAAGGCGGCTGAGGCGGGATCCGAGGGGAGGAGACGCCAAGACAGGTACACGCGTCCATTCCCACGGGAAAGAGCAATCAGCTTTCGGTCTTGTATAGCAGGCACGTTTTGTAAGGTTTCGAAGAGGGCAGTTACGACCGTGGTCAGACGGTCACGGTGAAACCATCGTCGGAAGCAAGCTCATCGGCCCAGACGTCAGGCTCCAAGTCGAAGCCTATTCCAGGTGTGTCGGGGACAAGGAGGTTGCTGTTTTTGAGCTCCCAACCATCGAGGAGCAGGCCAGGTGTCTCCGCAGGGGCGGCCTCCAGCAAGTCGAAATTCGGGATGGATGCGGCGAAGTGAGCATGCGTATACCGCTCGATCAGGCTGCCCCAGCAGTGCGGCGCACAGCGGGCACCCCACGGGGCGATCCGCTCGGCCGTCTGCTTCCACCACGTTAATCCCTTAGCGCGGAAGTCGTGTTGCACGACGTCGATCCATCCTTTCTCGACCATGGAGAAGTAGGTCGGCGGCGGAGGTCCCGACTCACCGTCGGCAACGAGCGTGTCGTAACCGCGTTCGGTTATATGTGCCTTGAACGCCTTGTTGAACTCTGTGTCTTCGGGGAAGGCCTCCTCGAACCAATAGATACCGACGTCCTCGGTCTGTCGAAGGATCTCCTTCGCGATGTTAAGCGTAGTCCCGTTGTTAGCGTCGATCAGGACCTTGGCGTCCGGTCCGGCGGCCTCACGGACGGTGCGAATCACGAGGATGTCGCGGGCCAGCCCTTCGTCGACGTCCATCCAACGGGCGCCTCGTCCGATCTTGATCTTGAAGTTGTTGTAGCCGAATCCTTGACCTGTCGCCACTTCCTCTCTGAAGATGTCGACCGCTTCGTTGTCCGTCTTGCCGAGATCGTCGATGTAGATGGATCCGTCGTAGACCTCGACCTCGCGAGATCCCCGTCCGCCAAGGAATCGGTATAGAGGCTTATCGGCCATCCGGGCAGCCAAATCCCATAGTGGCAGGTCCAGGGGCAAGCCCGTGTTGGTCGTCCCGATCTCAGCGTCAAAAAGCGCATCCAGGGGCTGTCCGACAAGCTTTTCCGCATTCTCCCTTGAGATCCGTGACCATCCGACACCGGTTGCACCCGAGTTGGTGTGGATCCGTGCCACGTGATCGGTAACTGTATCCCCGTGATCGCCCTTTCTAGCGTTCTTGCCGATGAAACGTGGTCGCTTGAATCTGAGGATGACCCTCTCGATCTTGGTGATTTTCTGGGCAGCCATTGCGTCTCCTAAATTCTTGATCGTGAGGTGGCTAATTAGTGGTCCGTGAACTCTCGTGTCAACGCTCGACGGTCCAAAGCGGGTAAAGCTATAAGGATGTCCGATAAGAATATTAAATACAATAGTTTATTCTGGTTTCTGAGCTTGTAAAGCCTACAGGCTGTATGCCAGAAAAGGCTTGACCGAACCTACTAGATGTTGTATTCTTCTGAAGCCTGACCGGGTCGCCCATACTGCTCATTGTATATCAGAGAGTTGTCGGCTCCTCGCACCCGATCGGTGTTTAAGCCACAGATGTCTAGGCGTATCGATCGTCCCCCTGACGATTTAGCCTATTCAATCCCCTTTCCCCAAATTCAAACAGTCGACCGTCGTCCGACTCTCCAGTATTGCTTGTAGCGTGGTCGGCGGAGTGCGCTCCAGCGTTACATCTCCCAGGAGGGTGTACGTTGTATCTCTCGCGGATGAACGCGTTTGGGTTCAAATCCTTCGCACAGAAGGTTGAGCTCAAGTTCCAGAAGGGTATTACCTGCGTCGTCGGGCCGAACGGTTGCGGCAAGTCGAACGTGGTCGATGCGATCCGGTGGTGTCTCGGTGAGCAGCGGGCCCGCTCGCTCCGAAGCTCCAACATGGAAGATGTAATCTTTCAAGGATCGCGGTCGCGCAAGCCTCTCGGTCTTGCGGAAGTCTCGATCACGATCGACAACTCTGCCAAAATCCTACCTGTCGAATTCACTGAAGTTACGATTACCCGCCGTCTCTACCGGTCCGGTGAGAGCGAATACCTGATCAACAAGATTCCCTGCCTGCTCAGGGACATCCACAACTTGACGATGGATACCGGTCTCGGTGCGCATTCCTACAGCGTGATCGAGCAAGGCATGGTTGATGAGATCATCAGCGACAAGACGGATGAGCGGCGTCGAATTTTCGAGGAAGCCGCTGGCGTCACCCGCTACAAGGTGCGTCGTCGTTCGGCGTGGAATAAGCTGCAGTCGATCCAGCAGGATCTGACGCGGATCGCCGACATCATCGGCGAGGTCGAAAGGCAGGTCCGGTCGCTGGCTCGTCAGGAGCGGAAGGCGAGGCTCTACAAGCAGCTGACCGATGAGCTGACCGAGCTTGAGATCAAGCTCGGACGTTACCAGTATTTCGAGATGTCCGACACTTCACGACCGATGCTCGAAGAGATGTCCTTCCTGAAAGAGGATATTGACGTCGGTACGGCGGATGTGGCGCGTCAGGAAGCAAAGCTGGAAGAGATCCGTGTAGAGCTCGCCGAGCAGGACCAAGCGCTTGCCTACGCGAGCGCTGAGGTTGGGAAGCTGGTCGATCTGGTTCATAGGAAAGATCGTGAAATCGTGATCGCTCGGGAGGAGATCCGGAGCATCACGGGTTTCCTCGAGCGAGCTGGAAGACAACTGGAAGAGTTGCGGATCCGACGTGAGTCTGCGTTGCGCGATCGGACGCAGGCGGAGGAAGGTGCTCGTGAAGCAAGAGGGACGCTTGAAGAAGCTACGCAGTCGCTCACAGTCGACGAAGAGACGCTGGCGAAAGTTACTGAACTGCTGAACGGTTTGACGAGCCGGGTCGAGCAGGAGAAGAGACGCTCGAATCATCTGTTCCATGAGATGAACGAGAAGAGTTCGCGCCTGGAACGTTCGCGTACAGAGCACGAGGGTGCGCAGGAGCAGGTTGGGCGGCTGGCGGAAGAGGCGGGTCGTCTGGTCGATGAATCAGGAAGGTCCGACGAGAAGCTCAAAGCGACGCGACGGCAGATCTTGGATGTGGATGGTGAGATCCTGCGACAGACAGAGCTACGGAACGGGCTGGCCGCAGAGAAGGCCCGGATCCAAGAGCAGGGAGACGCGCTTGTCGAGGAGCGTGTTAGTCTTCGCAGCACGCTCGAAGCCGAGAAGGCGCGTCTGAACCTTCTGCGAAAACTGCAGGAGAGTTTTGACGGATACTCCGGCAGTGTTCAGGCGCTGACGAGAGAGGATTCACCACTTCACGACCGGGTTCAAGGTCTAGTAGCCGATACGATCGAGGTGGATACGGCTTACACGGCTGCGATCGAAGCGGCTCTTGGTCGTGCACTCGACTGCGTCATTCTGGAGTCTACGGATGATGCTCTCGAAGCGATCGATTTCCTGAGAGACGGTGGGCACGGTATGGGGTCGGTTATCGCCCTGGAGCGGATTCTTCAAGGTACGGGCACACCGTGGTCAGTGCCTGAGGGTGACGGTGTGATCGG
>DPVD01000183.1:0-3971 GCA_003526745.1 Candidatus Latescibacterota bacterium | reverse complement strand
GCTCGCTGCGCCGATCGCATCGTCCTTGGGGACGATAGGGAGGGCCATCGGCGACCAAGTTATGGTGTGGGTATGCCATGGTCAATGCCTTTCGATTTCAGGATGGATGCGTCCGGTTTATGATCCTGAATTCGATTGACAACGCGTTGGTTTTACGCACTTTAGAACCTCTCTATGGCACTATCCCAACCTACGATATCCGCCGCTGAACAGGCCTCGGAAGAAGTCGACGCTAGACCAGGCAGTGTGACGATCAGAGCGATCTCAGTGGGTCTGGCCGCGACCTGCCTCGTCAACCTGCTCCCTGCATACAGCGCGTATATCGTGCATTCCTCGCGCATGGTGTTCGCGCACCTCCCAATGGCTGCCATGGTCGCCTTTACGATCATCTTCTGGCCGCTTAATGCAGTCGTCGGCTCGATACGTCGAAAGTGGGCGTTGCGGCGGGGGGAGATGATCGTCGTGTTCTGCATGGCCTGGATTGCGTCGTCGATTCCGGCTGCGAATTTCATGGGTCTTCTGATTGGAGGGATTGCCGCGCCCTACTATTACGCGACGCCCGAGAATAGATGGTCCGAACTGCTCCTCGACCACCTGCCTGCGTGGGCCGTACCGCCGAACAAGGCGGACGAGATGACTTGGTTCTTCGAAGGAAAGCCTGTCGATGCCGGGATCCCCTGGGATGCCTGGGTCGGCCCACTCCTCTGGTGGGGACTCTTGCTGATGGCTCTTGCTCTCGTGAGCGGAGCGATCGTCTCAATTCTCCGTCACCAGTGGGTAGACCGGGAGCGTCTTCCGTTTCCACTGGCCGAAGCGCCTTTGACGATGACGGAGGAACACGAAGGTCTTGCAGGTTCGCCGGCGCTTGCTCGATCGAGGCTGTTCTGGGTGGGGCTAGCGATTCCGCTGCTGATCATAATCTGGAACATCGCTGGATACTTCTCACATTTGATCCCGGAGATTCACGTGATCTCGGGATACGACCTGCCTCTCGGACGTGGGTTCCCGGGCATAAGGATCAAGCTACATTTTTTTGTTCTCGGATTTGCGTATTTCACGAACCTGGACGTCCTGTTCAGCATCCTGTTCTTCTACATCCTCGGGATTGTACAGACCGGGATCTTCGAGCGCCTCGGTTTCACGATAGGCGCTTCCGATATATGGGGATCTCGCGGCGGGGCAGCCATCGGGTGGCAGGCGATGGGCGCGTTCGTCACCTTTACGATTGTCGGGCTCTGGATGGCGCGCGAGCACATCGTCCGTGTCTACAGGAAGGCCATCCACGACGATCCTTCGATAAACGACTCAAACGAGTTCATGTCGTATCGACAGGCGTTCGGGGCCGGCGGTCTTGGCGCGCTGTTCATGTTGTTCTGGCTGTGGAGATCAGGGATGACGCTCGATGTCGCCGCGGTTTATCTGGTCGGACTTGTGATCATGACGATCGGTGTATCCCGGATCGTGGCTGAGTCGGGGCTGCTGTATGCTCGGATGCCCATCACGCCTCAGAGCTTCACCTTCTACACGCTCGGAATCAGCAAGATGGAATCGACAGCGGCAGCTTCGTTGGGACTGTCATATGCCGCCTTTGGTCTTGGGAACACGTTCGGTGCCACCACGCTGACGCATATCGCGAAGCTCGGCGCCGAGATGCGGCTTCGGACCCGAGCGCTGTTTGGCGCGATCGTGATTGCTCTTCTTCTGTCACTCGTGATCTCGGCCCTTTTCACGCTCTATCTGGGTTATGCCCACGGCGCTTACAACTTCAACGTCTACACGTTCAATGCCGGCAACAGGGCGATCTACGCCACGGTCGTTCAGAAGATGCTCAAGCCTTTCGACACGAGTCTTCCTCGTGTCGGGTTCTTCGCCATCGGCGCCGCCGTGACCGGGATCATAAGTTTTCTGCGCTATCGATACCTCTGGTGGCCCCTCAGTCCGATCGGTATGACGACTTTTCCGCTAGGTGTCCTCAGAAATCAGGTTTTCAGTATCTTCCTTGTCTGGCTGACCAAGATGATCCTGCTGAAGATCGGTGGTATCGCTCTCTACCGACGCACGATGCCGCTGTTCATGGGGATGTTGCTAGGATACGTGATCGGGATCGGGCTGATTTTTTTAGTGGATGTATTGTTCTTCCTAGGGGAGGGGCATCTAGTACATCACTGGTAGGGCAACACTGTGCGTTGATTCGGAAGAGTTCAAAGTTCAGCAAAGGCAGGGTTTTCTTGAACTCTGAACTCTAGCCTCACTCCTGATATCTAAAAAAGAAGAGGGAATCTAAATGCGGGTGCTTATCACAGGTGCATATGGTCTCATCGCTTGGGAAGCCTACAAGCGACTCCGGGATCGCGGTGAAGAGACATTTGCACTTGCCCGACGGAGGGAGCCTTCGGAGCGGGTGGCTAAGGAAGAAGAGATTCATGTTCCGGATGATCATTTCTTTCTTGCGGACATGACAGACTATGAGGCGGTGAGGCACGCTGTGGACGGGATGGATGTGGTGGTTCATCTGGCGGCGGATCCACGGCCGAACACGACTTGGGAGAACATTCTGAACAGCAACATGATCGGCGCATATAACGCGTTCGAGGCGTGTAAAGATGCAGGTGTCAAGCGTATTGTTTATGCGAGCTCGATTATGGCGAACTGGGGCTACTGGGAAGAGGAACCTTACACTTCGATTCGTGAGGGACGGTTCGAGGATGTCCCGACCGATATGCGTGTCATTACTGTGGCGGATCCTCCACGACCGACGGAGCCATACTCGGCCAGTAAGGTCTGGGGAGAGGCGCTTGCTCGAACCTACTCGGATGCACACGGAATATCCTGCATCTGTATCCGGATCGGCTGGGTGAACGCCGAAGATTCGTCTCAGGGATCCCCGATCGCGCCAGTCTGGTCCAGTCAGCGCGACATCGTACAAATGATCGAGAAATGCGTCGATGCACCTGAGTCGCTACGTTTCGATATCTTTTACGGGATATCCGCCAACGCACACTGCTGGGTGGATGTGAAGCGGGGAGAGAGGATTGGGTATGTGCCGGAGGATGGTGCTGGGTGAGGGCTATCCTACCAGCGAAGCTTAATTGTAAAGCTACAGAAGCGAGTGCACAAACCTGAAGCCAACCGTGCAGCCAGTAGACATTATCAGGCTGAGGGGTAGTCGAAGACCGATCATACAGGCAGGTATCGTAATGAAGAAGGTGATGATCACAGGGGTATACGGTCTGATCGCGGGGGCCATCTACAACAGGCTCAGCGCGCAGCCCGAGCGGTATGACGTCTACGGACTCGCAAGACGGAGACAGGATTCCGATCGGGTGGCGCCGGATCGTGTGATTGACGTACCTAACGAGAAGTTCACCCTCTCCGACATGCAGGATCTGGATCAGATGGAGACGGCCTTCGACGGGATGGATGTGGTTGTACATATGGCGGCCGACCCGAGTGGGGCTGGTGGTTGGGAGAGTGTTCTGAGGTCTAATATTGTTGGAGGGTACAACGCGTTCGAAGCTTGCAGGCTGGCCGGGGTGTCGCGGATGGTTT
Organism: Candidatus Latescibacterota bacterium; assembly: GCA_003526745.1. Classification (GTDB taxonomy): domain Bacteria; phylum Latescibacterota; class UBA2968; order UBA2968; family UBA2968; genus UBA2968. The sequence goes on along the minus strand of DPVD01000183.1, from coordinate 422 downwards.
ATGCGAGCTCGATCCAAGCATCGAGCGGATATCGCGCGTGCGAGGAACCGTATCACGCGATCTCTCAGGGTCTGTTCGGCGATCTCCCGGATCCAATTCCGCTTGTGAACAAGGATATGCCAACACGGCCGATGAACATCTATGCGTCGAGCAAGGTTTGGGGCGAGTCGGTTGGGCGGTTCTACTCGGATGTGCACGGGCTAAGCTGTCTCTGTATCCGGATCGGATGGGTGCTTGGAGAGGACAAGCCTGCGAGAGAGAATGCGGGAGATATTTGGTGCAGCCAACGCGATATCGTCGAGATCACAGAATGCTGTGTGAACGCTCCGGACAAGATCCGTTACGACGTCTTCTATGGCATGTCGGACAACACATATCGTTGGGTCGATATCGAGGATGCGAGAGAACGAATCGGATACATT
>DPVD01000274.1:0-4782 GCA_003526745.1 Candidatus Latescibacterota bacterium | reverse complement strand
ACCGCAGGCCTTCGTAGGCGACAGATACATCGGTGATGACGATGATCTTGCCCGGCTCGCAAGGTCCGGTGAACTCGCAAAGCTACTGGCCTGAAGCACCCCCAAGGGAGCGTTGCGTATTGGTCAGCACCCCTATAAATTCCGCGCTACTTCCGTAGTAGCAGATCGTGACCATCCTTCCTGACCCGCAACTTTTCCGATGTACGAAGAGAAGCGAACCATCCTCACCGTCCATCAGGAGCTACACTCCGAAGTTCTGGGAACCTTGGCCGTCGGCGACCGTGGTATCAACGTGCTAATCGAAGCGGCCACGGCAGACATCGACGAAGCGGATTTATTCCCCTGCGTGCTCGGCTGAGCCGCATCACCCTTATACCCACCGGAACTCTGTGGCGACACGTATCCGCATTCTCCCGGATGAGGCAATCAACAAGATCGCGGCCGGGGAGGTTGTCGAACGCCCCGCGTCCATCGTGAAGGAGTTGGTCGAGAACGCCGTTGATGCAAATCCCAATCGTATTACGATAGAGGTTTGGGCTGGGGGACGTGACAGGATCCGAGTCACAGATACGGGCTGCGGCATGTCGCAGGATGATGCAATGCTGAGCCTGGAACGGCACGCGACTAGCAAAATTAGGACGGCCGATGATCTTGCCGATCTAAAAACACTGGGATTTCGGGGAGAAGCGATCCCGAGCATTGCCGCGGTGTCCCACATGACGATCGAGACGCGAGATCATCCGTCTTCGGTTGGGACCCGAATAAATGTCGAAGGCGGTCAAATTCGTCAGGTCTCTGAGATCGGAAGAGATTTGGGCACCTCGGTCTCAGTCGATCAGGTCTTTTACAATACACCTGCTCGCAGAAAGTTCCTGAAGGGGGCTCAGACGGAGTGGCGTCACATCAGCCAGACGGTCACCGGCGTCGCGCTCGCGAACCCCGGGATCAGCTTCTCACTCAGGCACGATGGACGCGAGATACTCAAGATTGCACGTGGCTCGATCGAAGAGCGGATCGAAGCCCTGTTCAGAGTAAGGATTGGCGAGGACGCGGTCCTCGTGGACCGAGAAATTGCGGGCATCGCTGTGCGCGGCTACGTGGATACGCCGGAGAATACGAAGAAGACAGCAAACCAGGTGATTATAGTCAATGGACGATGGGTCAGGCACCGAGGAATCGCCCAAGCCGTTACCGACGGTTACGGTGGACTGTTAAAGAAGGATGTGTTGCCTGCATTCGCTCTCTGCATCGATGTCGATCCGAAGGCTGTAGATATTAACGTGCACCCCTCCAAACGAGAGGTGAAGTTTGCGGATGGGCGTCGCATCTACCGGGCAGTAGCCGATGCGGTGCGGGCCGACGTTCGTGAAGAGGGAGGGATCCCGGACTGGTCGGTCCTGGAGTCGACATCCGTGGTGATCGATTCAGGTGTTGGCTATGATGATGAGTCGGTTTCACGGTCCACTGCCTACCCGATGCCGTTGAGTGCGGACGGTATGGCTTCTGAGTCCCCGGCAAGCCTTCGCGAGCCTCTGTCATTCGATGACTCTCAGATCGCCCTACCACTTTCGCTTCAGGGGGACGTCGAAACGCCTGCCGATGTAGCGAGCGAAGCCAAGGGAGAGGACGCGGAGATTGGGCGGCACCGATTCTTCCAGATTCACGGCCGCTATTTCCTAGCTCAGGTAAAGCAGGGACTCCTCATTGTCGACCAGAATCTGGCACACGAAAGGGTTGTTTATGAAGACACGGTTCGTTCGATGTCGGAAGGTGCAGAAAGTTCAGGGCAGGCACTTCTGTTTCCAGTGACCTTGGAATTCGGGCTGACCGAGATTGTGACTGTCCGGGAGGTTATGCCTCTCTTGGAAAAAGTTGGGTTCGGTATTCGCGACTTCGGCGGGAACACGGTCGTGGTCGATGCGGTTCCTTCCGGACTCGAAACCTCCCGGGAAGGAGAGCTTCTCCGAGGGATCGTAGACGATTTCCTCTCGGATCGGACGGCCCATCTCGATCTGGGTGATCGTGCTATCGACCCAACAATCCATTTCCTTGCGTTGGCCTACGCGCGCCGTGTTGCTATACCTCACGGGAAGGTGATGCTGCAGCGCGAGATGGAAAACCTTATTGACACGCTCTTTGCGTGCTCGGAACCCTACAAGAGCCCGTCCGGACGGCCTACTCTTTCCCGCTTGTCTCTCGAAGACATCGGTAGGCGCTTCGAACCTTAGAGCCATGACCCCCGAAGTCCTAGTAATCGCGGGGCCTACGGCATCGGGGAAGACCGAACTGAGTATCCACGTCGCCCAAGCTCTGGGTGGCGAGATCATCTCCGCCGATTCACGGCAGATCTACCGATACATGGATATTGGCACAGCTAAACCGACCGTCGAAGAACAGGCGGTTGTGCCTCACCACCTCCTCGATGTCGTCGACCCGAACGAAACCTTTAGCGCTGGACAGTTCGCCTTGGCGGCGAGCAATCATATCGAAGACCTAATTGGCCGAGGTCTGGTCCCGATCGTAGTGGGGGGCGCGGGTTTCTATTTCGAGGCCCTATTCGAGGGGCTCAGCCCGATACCTGAAACACCGTATCATATCAAATCGGAAGTCGCTGCACTCATCAAACAGAACCTTGAGGGCGCGCATAGCTCTTTGAAAGATGTAGATCCTGAGGTAGCGGATAGGGTGGCACCGACGGATCGTCAGCGCATCGCGAGGGCGCTTGAAGTCTTCAGGTCTACAGGCAAACCCCTGAGTCACTTCCAAACCTTGCCTCGTGTCCCTGCGACGACACGCACGCCGCTTGCCTTCGGGATCGGTCTGCAGCGGCAAGAGCTGCGCAACCGGATCAACCTGCGTGTCCACAGGATGATCGAAGACGGTCTGATCATCGAGACAGAACGTCTGCTTTCTAAGGGCTATGGCAAGGCAGATGCAATGAAAAGCTTCGGGTATCGAGAATCCGCAGCCTTTTTGTTTGGGAATATGACGATTGAGGATGCCGTAGATGCGATTAAAACTGGAACTCGACAGTATGCTAAGCGGCAGATTACGTGGTTCAGAAACCGCACACAACTTAACTGGCTCGACCCCGAACGTGACGACCTTAAGGGGGCGATCATCAGTCGATACGAGGCTGTCAAATCGGCATCTGCTTGACACAAATCCGAGCAGTCGCTACCTTTTTCGCTGCGAGCGGGATTAACTCAGCTGGTAGAGTGCAAGCTTCCCAAGCTTGATGTCGCGGGTTCGAGTCCCGTATCCCGCTCCATTTTTCTTGGTGTAATACAGTAGGTTACGGGCTTCGACCCTTTAAGGTCGAAGCCCGTTTTTGCTGTCCGAATAAGCCTAATAAAAGGTGGAGGACAGAAACCTAGACATCCCGGATGGTATTGAGGCTCATTGGGTTGTCTTTGGTTGATTCAGTCGAGGGTTGCTAAAAGCGAAAGAACCAGGAGACCGCGACAAGTCCAACCTATTGTTCTGATCCAGTTGGTCTTAATGAGGCTGGCGTGCGTGCTTTTGTCGAAATGGCTGGAGAGCGTCCGATGGTAGGGTATCTGGAGCAGTAGTGTCGAACCCCAGATAACGAGAAGTAGCGCGAAGCCGAGCGTTGCAAGGGTGAAGGAGAGTCCTCTTGGAAGGACTAGCAAGATGTATGCACCCGTAGCGCCCTCGGTAAGCATAAGTAGTCCAGCGACCCAGGACATTCGCCTAATGTGAAGGCGCTGGTAGGCTGAGAAGCAATCGGAGCCAACGTGGGCGAACAGGGGATAGTGGACTATCTGAATTAACCAGATAAGGCCCACCATTGACCAAGTCGATGCAGAGTGAACTAGAAGAGTGATATCCATATGCCCTTTAGGAGGCGAGTCGTTCTGCCGATATGACGGCCACTTTCCGCGAGCACGTTTCGGTATTCGACGTGACGGTGACTTGGGCCTGAACGAGATCAAGACAGGTTAGACGGGTGGTGAGGTGTCCGGAGGGGAACAGTACTGCAAGAGAGCCGATCATTGCGATTCCTTTCTTCTCTCCACGCTTCACTTTTTCTTGTCAGGGTAAACGGCTTCATGGTTCAGTTGTCGGCCCTTCGCGTCGAAACGAGCTTGTACGACACCCAGATAGACGCATCCCGTAATCACCAGCCCGAACGCGAAAAGGACTACTAATGAGCTTACATTAAGCATCCTTTCCTCCTCTCGATTCGGAAACGGACTGGAGATCCGCGAGGCAGGTTCGCACACCACTCCAGAGACTCAAAATACTTGGCACCCAAATGCCAACAAAAAGCCCGTATTCACGGCTGTAGAGGAACCAGAGACTTACGCTGACTAGGAAACTTGCGAATGCAGCTGCAAGGAAGAGTGTATCTGACTTGGTGAACACATTTCTCTCCTTTTCTAAGGGCCTGACAGAAGGCGGGGCTCGTAGGATGCTCTCAATTCACCCTAGCTAGAGCTCCATCTCAAAACTACATCCTTACCTCTCCGCCAATTGGCATCAGCCTCTGTGGCGAACTTTTGCCTTTGAGTGAAGATTTCCTTACCGAGATTTTAAGCGTAGCAGCTGATCAAATGGCAGAGCCTGCGCCAAAGCTGTGAGCGATAGCCATAGGTCGACTGAGCACCGTGAGACCTTAAGGGTGAGGCACATAATTCCTCTGGAAAGACCGTTGGCTAGACGAACAGGAAGACGGTTATGCCCCTTGGTCGTCCCCATATTCACTAATCCGCTTCTCGCCTTGCCCAAATCAAATTACAAAATATCTAGGAAATGTCA
>DPVD01000449.1:1889-20147 GCA_003526745.1 Candidatus Latescibacterota bacterium | reverse complement strand
GTTGGACGTGCGGTTCGCTCGCCGCGTTCTGGATGACCGTGGTCCCTTTCGCAAGGACGGCGGCCATGACAGCGTTCTCGGTTCCTGTCACGCTACGCTCGTCCAAGAAGATATCAGCGCCGGTCAGCCCCTTGGGCGCCCTGAGCTCATAGATATGGTTCGTGTGGATCTTCGCACCCAGTGCCTTGAGCGCCAAGATATGTGTATCCACACGTCTGCGTCCAATCTTGTCACCACCGGGCCTCGGCACGGTGGCCTTGCCATGTCTGGCCAAAAGCGGACCGGAGAACATAAACCCGCCACGAACCTTCCGGCAAAGATCCTTGTTTAAGGACGTCGAGTTAAGCGAGCCGGCGCAGATCTTGAGAGTATGCGCATCCGGCTCATCGACACGCACACCAATATCTCGCATGATCGCGATCAGCGTGGCTCGGTCGTTGGTGTCAGGTACGTTCTTTAAGGTGATTTCTTCGTCAGTCAGCAGACTGGCGGCGAGTGCGGGTTGGAGTTCGTTCTTGTTCCCAGCCGGTCTAATCGTCCCAGAGAGGGGGTGCCCTCCTTCGACGATGAACTGTGACATAGGCGTGTCGCCTCCGACATCGTGGCTTAGGGGAAAGCGGGGGGACGTTCTGGGGCTAAGTCCAAATATGACATATCCTTGGGGTCTAGCCAAGATCTATTTCCGGAGCCGGGGAGATGCAAAAACTGCATCAGCTCGCATTCCATTTCTGGTAGAGCTGCCCACATCCGGCCGTGATCTCGGTGCCCTTGCTATAACGGATCGTAACGGTCAGCTGAGCTTCGGCGATCGTGTCCACAAAGACCCTGATTCGATCCTCGCCGGGACGATCGTAGTCCTCCCCATCGATCGGGTTCCACGGAATCACGTTCACCTTGCTCGGGATCCGTCTAACGAGCTTCACGAGAGCCTTCGCGTCGTCCACCGAGTCGTTCAGCCCCCCCAGCAGCACATACTCAAAGGTTATCCGCCGGCCGTTGAACATCTGGTAATCTGCGGCTGCATCCAAGAGTTCCTTAATCGGCCATCGCTTGTTAATCGGCATGATCTCGTTCCGCAGGGCATCTGTCGTCGCGTTCAGCGACACTGCCAGCATGACTTTCTGTCCATTCTCGATCAGACGATATATACCCGGGACGTGCCCGGCCGTAGAAACCGTGATCCGTCGGTTGCTGATCGATGGTCCGTAATCCAGGTTCATCAAAGCCGTCGCTTTCGCCACCGCATCCAGATTCAGCAGTGGTTCCCCCATCCCCATCATCACGACGTTGGTGAGGTCATCCTCCCGATCCGCCAAGACCTTCCGGGCCTGGATGACCTGATCGATTATCTCTGCGGAACTCAGATTCCGGACCAATCCCATCTTGCCTGTCGCACAGAAGCTGCAATCGAGGGGGCATCCGATCTGCGACGACACGCAGAGGGTCCGTCTCTTCCCCTCGCGCATCAGCACGCTTTCGATCCGGCCACCATCAGGCATCTGGAACAGAAACTTCATTGCAGACCCGTCGCTCGCTTCCTCGGCCGTCACCCGCTCAAGATCCAGGATGTTCATCCGTTCGGACAGCTTCTCACGGGTGGGCACGGACAGGTTGGTCATATCCCCAAAGTCCGTTGTCCCCCGACCATACATCCACTGCGCGACTTGTCGTCCCCGGAACCTCTCAAGGCCGTTCTCCACCATCACGGCCTCGAGTTCAGAGGGTAGCAGCCCTTTTACCTCTATTCTTTCGCTCAAGATCTCCTCGCATCGATCCGGACCTCTCGTTCAGCCCGCAAAACATTATCAAGGGCCCCAAGGCGCTGCAACTTAATTCTATTGACACCCCCTGACGATTGGCCTACTTTTGAAGTCGTAAAATCGCCCCATTGCTTTAAATAACAAAAGCTTACGTCGCCACTTTAAAGCTTCTCGAGAGACGTATTCCTTTGCATGCCTAGCCTAGATTTCAAGAACCCGCGTCGTGAGACCGGGGATCCGCCATACCTGCTCCACAAGCTGAAGCGCGGGGCACTCCTGTTAGGCTTCCTGATTGCCACAGGATTCGCCATTCAGTTAACTCGTGCGGTCGATGAATCTATCGCAACCGTCATCGAGCCCTCACAGTCAACGACCTCTGATCACCCTGTCAACGCACCCGTTCTGCCGCTTCTGCCGGAGCTCGAAATAATCGAAGGCGAAATCGGCCGAGGGGAAGCCTTCTCCGAAGCACTCAAAGGTGCGGGCATCTCGCATGATGAAGTGTTCGGGCTCGTCAAATCCCTGCGAAAGGGTGTCCATCGAGCAGACTTCAACCCCAACATCGTACAACGTGGGGACCGATTCACCGCACGGATCGACTCTGTCGGCGCGATCCAGACGTTCGAATATATTAAGCGCGGATCCCTTGAGTCCCGAATATTGGCGGAGCAAACAAACGGTCGGCTCAAGGCTTGGAAGGAAACGGTCCCTCTCGACAGACGCGTGGTCGTCGTGTCGGAGAGGATCGATGATTCGATCTGGAACGCCTTAAGAGCAACGGGGAAGAATCCCGATGTCCTCAGCCATCGGCTGATGGACATCTTCGAATACGAGATCGACTTCATGGTTGACTGTCGACCCGGTGACCGCTTCTCGATCGCTTTCGAGGAATTTCACAAGGATGACCAGTTCGTCCGTTATGGCAAGATCCTCGCAGCCGAATATTCTTCAGGCAAAGACCGCCACCAGGCCTTCATCTACGAGTCTCCGGACGGTGACCGTGCCTATCACGACGAAGAAGGAAAATCCCTCCGCGGAATTTTCCTCAAGTCTCCGCTCAACTACAAACGTATCAGCTCTGGATTCACGTCACGTCGTTTCCACCCCGTGCTCAAGAAGTATCTCAAGCACCACGGAATCGATTACGCCGCCAACCACGGCACACCGGTTTGGGCGACGGCAGACGGTACGGTATCCTTTGCCGGACGGAAGGGGCCGCTCGGTAACTACATCGAGGTGAAGCACAAGAACGGATACAAGACCGGATACGGGCATCTCAGCAGCTTCAAACGAAGTGTGAGGAAGGGCGCCTACGTCAAGCAGAAGCAGATCATCGGCTTTGTCGGTGCGACCGGACGCGCGACCGGTCCACACCTGCATTACAACTTCTACACGCTCGCGAAAGGTAAATATCGCCTGACCAATCCATCTCGTGTCTTGAACAGACCGACGGGGAAGCCGGTCCCGAAAGAGTTCCTTGAAGACTTCAACACAAGGCGTGACGCACTCTACGCTCTGTTCGAGCACGCAAGCGGTTCGATCGTCACGGCATTCCTCAAAGACGCCGACCTACAACTTGCGGAGTAGCGATGCTGGACGAAGAGACATCCTTCTACGACCAGATCGACGCAATCTCGGACCAAGACGCGAAATTCAAGCGCGAAGCTTATTTCTTCATCTATTCTGCACTCGATCACACGGTCCGAAAGCTCAAACGAGACCAAGAGGCGACGGCCGTCTCCCGGCACGTGACCGGCCAAGAACTCTGTCGGGGTATAGCCGAATACGGGCGCGACCAGTTCGGGCCAATGGTTCAAAGCGTCTTCGAATACTGGGGCATCACCGAGACCGTTCACTTCGGCGAGATCGTCTTCAGCCTTGTCCGGAACGGTCTGATGAGCAAGACAACAGAAGACCGGCTCGAAGATTTCCAGAACGTCTACCGCTTCGAAGAGTGCTTTGACCCGAAGGTCATCCAAGACGAGCTCCGCGAGCTCGACCTGCACTCCTTTTGATGAAGACCTTACAACGATCGTAGATATCACCCGCCAGTCATCTGCCGGGTTTATTTAATTCAGGCGACAGGATGGCTCGAAGGGCCTACATAGATTGCTTCGCAGGAGCCAGCGGCGACATGCTTCTCGGCGCGCTCGTGGACGCCGGTCTTCCGTTCGAACAGCTGCAATCGGAACTCGGCAAGCTGGGTATGACGGATTTCGAGATCTCCCACAGGAAGGTCTCGAAACACGGCATATCGGCCACCAAGGTGGACGTCAGCACGCAGGCAGGGCACGTCCATCGCCACTTGAGCAATATCGCCGATATCCTTTCCTCCAGCAGCCTCGACGACGACATCAAGATTCGCGCGCTAGCGGTCTTCACACGCCTTGCTGAAGCAGAAGCCAAAGTTCATGGCACCACGGTCGAGAAGGTCCACTTCCACGAGGTTGGTGCCATCGACGCAATCGTCGACATCTTAGGCACCGTGATCGGTCTGAAAATCCTCGGGATCGAGCAGATCGAATGCTCAGCTCTCTCTGTCGGGACGGGCTCTACAACAGGGTCACACGGCGCCATGCCCATCCCCGTTCCGGCCGTCGTCGCATTATGCTCCGACATCCCTCTGCGTCGCACCGGGATTCTGAGTGAACTCCTAACACCAACAGGAGCCGCGTTGCTGACGACGCTTGCTGACCGATTCAATCAGCCGACCACGTTTGTCGGCGATCAGGTCGGCTACGGCGCCGGAACACGCGACCTCGACGAAATCCCGAACCTGCTGAGGATCGAGATCGGTGATGACACCTCCCTCTCCGGCACCGAGACTGACGAGATCATAGTGCTTGAAACGAACATCGACGACATGAACCCGGAGGTCTTCGGGCACGTGGCCGACAGGTTGTGGAAAGCCGGGGTACGGGACGTCTACCTAACACCGATCCAGATGAAGAAAGGCCGTCCCGGAACCATACTGACCGCCCTGTGCGAGCCCTCGTCAGTAGATCGCGTCAAGCACCTCCTGTTCACCGAAACCACGACTCTCGGGATCCGTCAGTCGACAATGACCCGTACGATCTTGCCAAGACGTTCGGATAAGGTCTCCACACCCTACGGCGACATCGCAGTCAAGATCGCTGAATACAACGGCCAGAAGCGTATCTCGCCCGAATATGACGACTGCTCTAGGCTCGCCAGGGATCACAAGGTCCCCCTGATCGACATCTACAAAACGGCGCTGTCAGCCGCCTCCTAGAAACACAAAACCCGAAAGCTATAGTCGCTTTCGGGTCCGCCTTTTGAACCTTCTATTCTCGATTATCTATTCGCAATTCCCTTCCCCTTAGAGCACACACATCAGATCCTCCAGCGTCCTCACCTCGCCACTGTCATCGTAGCTTTTCTGGTAGATCTCCTCTTGGGACTCGCCCGTCTCGCTCGAACCGAACAGAAAGAACTCAAGATCCTCCAGTAACTTCAGGCAATTCCACTGTCCAGTCTTCTCATGATCCTCGGTACAGAGTTCTCGCGAAATGGGACAGCCGTCATACAGTCCACGCGGACATGGCCGCCTAGCCTTACCCACTAAAGCACCTTCAGATACTGGTCAAGCTCATAGGTCGTGACTTGAGCCCGGTAGTTGTCCCACTCGATCTTCTTGTTTTCGATGAACTTCTCGAAAACGTGATCGCCCAGCGCACTCCGAAGGAGTTTACTCCCCTCCGCTTCTTCGATCGCCTGCGACAGATCTTTCGGCAGCACACCGACCTTGGCCTTTTTGCTTTCAGCCTCAGCCATTCTGCTTACATCCGCCTCGTTCGCCTTCTGCAGCTTATAGCGGTTTTCGATCCCTTCGAGACCGCTCGCCAGCATCACGGCAAAGGCCAGATAAGGGTTACAGGCAGGGTCAGGCGATCGATACTCCACACGCATCGCACTCTCTTTCCCAGGCTTGTAAGCCGGAACCCTGACTAGATCCGACCGGCTGACCGTCGCCCAAGTCTTGTAGATCGGCGCCTCGTAGCCGGGGACAAGCCGCTTATACGAGTTAACCCACTGGTTCGTGATCAGGGTCATCTCACTTGCATGCTTCAGAAGCCCGGCGATGTAATATTTCGCAGTCCTCGACAGAAGATCTGGATCTTTCGGGTTGTAAAACGCATTCCGCTCACCCTTGAACAGAGACATGTGTGTGTGCATCCCGTTCCCGTTCTCGCCATAAAGCGGCTTCGGCATGAACGTTGCCCATACACCGTTCGCAATCGCGATCTCCTTTACCACCAAGCGATAAGTCATCGCCGAATCGGCCATAGTCAGCGCATCCGTATACAGCAGGTCGATCTCGTGCTGACTCGGTGCACCCTCGTGGTGACTCGACGCGACCTCGATCCCCATGCCTTCGAGCGCAAGCACCGTTTCGCGCCTCAGATCGCTTGCTTCGTCCAGCGGGGTGAGATCAAAGTATCCGCCGGTATCAAGCACCTCAAGCGGAGGGTTCGGACTCTTAAAGTAGTAGTATTCCAGCTCCGGGCTCACGTAGAATGTATAACCTAGGTCAGCGGCCCGTTTCAGGTTGCGCTTCAGCACATACCGTGGATCTCCCGCATAGGGCTTTCCCGAGGGCAGCAGGATGTCACAGAACATCCGGGCTACGGCCTGCCTGCCTTGCGGCCTGAATGGCAGGACCTGGAAGGTGGCCGGATCGGGCAAGGCGATCATGTCGCTCTCGTCGATCCTAGCGAACCCCTCGACAGATGAGCCATCGAACCCGACGCCCTCCTCGAGGGCCTCCTCAAGCTGCTCGACCGGGATGGCAACACTTTTGAGGAAGCCAAGGATATCGGAGAACCAGAGCCGTATGAATTTGACTTGGTGCTCCTTTGCCGCGTTCAGAACGTAGTCCTTACTGCCTTGATTCATCGTAAGATATTGTTTTTGTTCCGGTTTTGGATTAAGGATTCTTTTAGATCGGGTTGCGTAACTTAGCGCCCTTGTGTTTCAGAATTGTTTCGTGATCGTTAAATGGGCGTTAACCGATAAGAGCGCGGCTGCTTCGGACCAGAAAGCGGGAGCCCCGGGATCATAGACCCCGGGGCTCCCGACACTCAACGATCAACTCGGTGCTAGTTCACAGCGTCTTTCAGTTGCTTTCCAGCCTTGAAGCGCACATTCTTGCTAGCCGCGATCTGAATCGTCGCACCCGTCTGCGGATTACGACCCTGGCGGGCGGCACGCTCACTGATCTGGAACGTCCCGAAACCGGCGATGGCTACGCGCTCACCCTTAGATAGCGCGCCCGTGATATCGCCAAGCAGTGCTTCGAGCGCTGCACCAGCTTGAGACTTCGATAGGTCGGCTGCGTTGGCAATCGTGTCTATTAAATCTGCCTTGTTGGGCATCGGTTCACCTCCTTCCCACGCTGCAAGCGTGGCTGTGATGGTCTCGGGCCTGACTGGCCCACTCGACTGCTAGGGATTCTCTGAGAACGACATGTTTACTGAGGATGAGTGCCGACTGCGATACTTCTGATTCGTATTCCCCCGCCTGCGACTCAAGTTTAAATAAACCTAGGTGACGTCGTCGTGATCACCTCCGCCCTCCTGATGGGTCCGAGAACCGGGCTGATACTTGAGGGCTGGAGAAGTCCTCCCTTGCCGATTTACTGGGAGTATACTCGAATTGGGGCGCCTCTTGCGCTGATAGTAAGGGGTTCAAAATATCTTGGTGGCCTTGTCGCGACCCGCCAGTTGGGGGGAACTGGACTATTGTGGCCGTCTACATCCGGAGACGGCCGGTCGTCTGGCTGTATCGCGTTGTCAAGGTCGGTCTATACGGGCGAGCGGCCGCCTACGTCGCGGCTCCAGCCAACTTAACCAGTGCCTTGGTGGCATGGTAGCCGGGGTAGCCACCACGGCCATCCTCAATTGCGTCCGGCCGACCATAGTTTCAGCACAATCGAATATACGGTGATCCGGACGACCGGTCAACGCCTGAACAGACAGAATCGCGCGTCAAATAAGGGTTTCTTGGGACTTCGGGCCAGTTGCGTCAGGTGGTAATACTGGCGTGCGAGGCGCTCCAAATCAGCTGAACGCCCTCGGAGACATCCTGCAAGGAAAGGATCTGGGATCTGACGGAATCAAGGTGGAGCGCACTAGCAACTTCGACAACCGTCTTGAGGTATGCGTCCTGGTGCTTGTTCGGCCAACCGACCAGAAACAAGATCCGGACGATCGCGCTCCCCTATGAGTGACATCCCTAGACCGACGACGACCCTGGAATCGCCTCGGTAGTGAGAAAGAGCGAAGCCCTTTCAGACACCGCTACCAAAACGCTGTTCTTTCGATAGAAGTGCGAAAAGGAATCGGCGGAGTCCGTGATGGCCCCGGACTCGCGGAACAGGCCGACTAGTTCACTTCAGGTATTGCTTGATATTCTGCATAGGTCAAACCACACAGGGCCTGACAATCAATCGTCTATGCGGGTTCCATAAGCGGCTCGAGCAGAGCGCACCGTCGTGGATGGCGCAGACGACGAAGCGCCTTCTCTTTGATCTGGCGCACACGCTCACGCGTCAAGTTAAACCGCACACCAATCTCCTCCAGCGTCATCGGCTCATCATCACCAAGTCCGAAATACAGTCGAAGAACCTCCTGCTCGCGATCATCCAGGGACTCGAGCACCTCTTCGACCTGGATCTTCACCGAATCTTCAACCACTTCGGTGTCAGGAGCCTGCTGGCTCGTATCCGGCAAAATGTTTATCAGGCTATGTTCGTCGTCCTCCTTGAAAGAAGCGTCGAGCGACCAGACATCACGCGCGCGAAGCAACGTGTCCTTAACCATCTCCTCCGAAACGCCTAGCTCTTTCGCGATCACCTCGGGCTCCGGCTCTTTCTCCGTATTCTGACGGAGTTCCCGTGAGACCTTCGAAATGTTGTGCAGCAGGTCGATTCGGTTGATCGGGAGTCGAACCACGCGGGAGTCCTGTGCCAGGCTCTGGTGGATGGCCTGACGGATCCACCAGACGGCGTAGGAGATAAACTTGAATCCGCGAGTCCCGTCGAAACGCTCCGCAGCCGTCATCAGACCGACGTTACCGGCGCTGATCAGATCAGAAAGCGGCACCCCGTGATTCTGGTACTCACGCGCGACGCTTACGACAAAACGCAGGTTGGCAGAGACCAGTTGGTCTCTTGCACGTTGGTTACCTTTCTTTATCAGCCGGGCCAATTCGATCTCTTCCGCGCCAGAAAGCGGCTTGGAAGAGGAGATGTCGCGGAGATAAAGATCAAGCGACTCGCTATCCTGAATCGTGATACCTGCCAAAGGCCAACCTCCTAAGTGATGAGACGTGCTGGATCAACGGCTACAGTGCCGCCCGGATCGCGCGATACATATGCTCGCTGGATGAGCACTCCAAAAGACACTCCTGAAACGCCCTATCGTCAAAAGTCTGGCTTACTCGGGCAAGCAGGGGCAAATAGTCGTCCGAATTGCTAGTTGGAGCGCCAAGCAAACAAACAACATGCACCGGCTCGCCCTGGTCACCGAACCTAACGCCCTGTCGGGAAACACCAACAGCCGCGCCCAGCCGCTTAACAGCGTGGCTGCGTGCGTGAGGAAAGGCGACCCCTTCCGTAACCACTGTACTCTCCAAGTCCTCACGAACTAAGACGGACTGGAGGAAGCTCAGGCTGTCATCGACCCAGCCTGCCTCATGCATCCTGTCGACAAGCTCCTTGATCGCTCCCAGCCGGTCTCCTGACTGGAGATTCGGCACCATCAGCTGCGGATCGATCCGATCTATCAGCTCTGTCGCGACGGTCATTTCTGGTTTTGGCCCGAACGCCTTCCTTATCATGCCCCATCCCCCCAGAGGCCTGGGCGCAAAATTTGCACCCCCCTTGGCCTCTACCAAGGGAAGCGTCTGCCAAAAACCGTTTAACTAGGCGGGTTCTAGCCTATAGGTCTCTCCCTTGATTTTGCAAGCTAATTAAAAAAGCAAGGGCGGTGCCACACGATCGCAACAGATCCGTAACACATTGTTTATAAACAAAAAAAGCCGATATGATCCTTGTCACATCGGCTGGAAAGCGACCTTCGCAGCTCCGAATTCGTGCAAAATCTGCACGCAAACCCTGGCCCTTCACGCAAGTTTTGCACTACCCCCCCTCCTTCCGCAGCTCCTTCAGCTTATACTGCAGGCTTCGAACGCTGATTCCCAGAATCTCAGCTGCCTGTTTCCGATTTGATGTAACATACTCGAGCGTTGCTTGAATCAACGCCGACTCGGTCTGAGCGATCGAAGTCCCCAACTCGACCTCCAGCGTCTCCGGTGTCTTGGGCCCTGCCTGAACACGAGTTGGCAGGGCGTTGGCCCCGACCTCGCGGTCCTTGCAGGTCACAACGACCCGCTCTATGGCATTCTTCAATTCGCGAACATTGCCCGGCCAAGCATAAGAGAGAATCCGCTCCATTGCCTCCTCCGTCAGGCGTTTCCTTTCCTTGTGGTGCAGGGCGCACAACTCCTCCAAAAAGGTCTCCACGAGAAACGGAATATCTTCTTTCCGGTCACTCAATCGCGGCAGACGTATCGGTACTATATTGATCCGGTAGTACAGATCCTCACGGAAACGCCGCTCCTTCACCTCCTTTTCTAGATCCCGGTTCGTCGCAAAAATCACCCGCGCATCCAGATTTACCGCCTTCGTAGAACCCAGAGGCGTAAACTTTCGGTCCTCCAGCACACGCAGCAGGTCGGACTGGTTCTGCGGCGGAATCTCGCCGACCTCGTCCAAAAAGAGGGTGCCGCCCTGAGCCGCAGCCAGCATCCCGTCTCTGTCGGCGTGGGCCCCAGTGAACGCGCCCTTCTTGTAACCGAAGAACTCACTCTCGAACAGTGACTCCGGGATGGCACCGCAATTGGTTGCCACCAGCGGCCTACCCGCTCGCCTAGATCGCTGGTGAATGGCACGAGCCACCAACTCCTTGCCTGTTCCTGTCATGCCACGGATCAAAACGGGCACATCCGTCATGGCCGCCTGCTCGATCGTGTCCGTAACCGCCTTCATCGCGTTGCTACGTCGGACGATTAGATCAATCGCAGCGGAGGGTCCGAGCTTTGCCCGGAGTTCTTTGTTCTCCGCGATCAGAGCCTGGTGCTCCAGAAGATGCTGGAGCGACAGCCTCAGCCGTTTCAGGTCGACAGGCTTCGTGAGGTAGTCATACGCTCCGTGACGCATCGCCTCAACAGCGGACGCCACATCGCCGAAAGCGGTGACTAGGATGACGCCGGTCTCGGGCGACACCTCTTTGACCTGGCTGATAAGCGAAAGACCGTCGATCCGGGGCATTTTCAGATCGAAGATCCCCGCTTGGTAGTTCCCGCTGCGGATCCTCTCCAACGCCTCGCCCCCATCCTCGGCCATATCGACGACATAGTTCTCCCGCTCTAGGCCTTCTTTCAGCCCCTCACGGATGTGATACTCGTCATCCGCCACCAGAACGCGTGCACGCGTGTCGTCAGCCAATCTGATCCTCTTCTGTTTCTGCAGACGGGAAGATCATCTCGAACGTGGATCCTTTACCCTTCTCGCTTCGAACATCCAGCCTGCCGCCGTGCTCGAAAACGATGCGTTGGGCAATCGACAGGCCCAAACCAGTACCTTCGTCCTTCGTCGTGTAGTAGAACTCGAACACGCGGTCCAGATCGACCTCAGCGATCCCGGCACCATCGTCCGTAATCGCGACACAAACACCCGAACCAACCCTTCTCGTTTCCGCTCTGACCTTACCCTCACCCCGAATCGCGTGGAAAGCGTTCACCGTGATGTTCAGGATAGCCTGGGACAGCTGGCCCTCGTCACCGTCGATCAGTGGAAGACCTTGCGCTAGATCCGGAACAAGACGCACGCCCTGATCCCTTGCTTCGGGCGTTACGAGATCGAACACGCGTTGCACAACCTCGTTCAGAGACAGTCTCTGGAATTGCACCTGGGGCGCGCGCGAAAACCTAAGGAAGTTCCCGACAATCCGGTCGAGGCGCTTGATCTCAGCGTTCGCGATATTGATACGTCGCAGCAGCCGGTTCCGCTCCGAATCGACCATGTCCGCTGCGTCTTCCTCGAGAAGCTGCAGCTGAAGGTTTACGGCACCGAGCGGATTACGAACCTCGTGCGCGACCGATGCGGCGAGGCGCCCCAGAGCCGTCATCTTCTCAGCCTGAAAGATCTCACGTTCCATCCGTTTCATGTCGGACACATCCCTCAACACCAAGACCAGGCCTTTGGAATCCCCATAATCGATCGGTGAGGTACTTATGCGCAGGTGTCGAAGCGGCACATTGCTGCTTATGGTGATCGTCGCGTCGTGGTGGGTCACGAAGCTACCCGACTCGAGCCCTCTGTCGACGAGGTCGAGCACGTCAGGTATGTTTCCGAGCAGATCGGCCGCGCGCTCCCCTTCGACAGGTCCATCCCATACCATCAACCTCGACGCATACGAATTCGCGACTACTGCACGTCGGTCGGAGCCAAAGGCAATGATCCCCTCGCCAAGACTCTCGAGTACGGTCTTGCTCTGATCGGATTGTGAAAGTGACACGATTTACCGCCCTTGTGGCTGCAGGATTGGCGCGCCAAAACCTAAGTCAGCCACTTGGTGAAGGCAAGATAGCCTGCGAGCGTTAAATTACAGTTATATTAAAGATCTTACACAACAGTGACACCGAGGAACGACCAAGGCACATCATACTTGATCAACTATCGACCTCGGCTCTCAGCACGACGCGGCACTCCACGTCCTTTGAGCCACATTTCTACGCGATGAACTCCCCGGGAACCACAACGCTCAGTGAAAACCTCGGGACGGTCGAAAGTAAAGACCGGCTTGTCGTCCTGCAGGCCTATGTCAAAGACGAATGGGATCGCGCTTACAAGCTCCACAGGGATGGGGGCTCCGGTCTCGACGTGGTTCGAACAGTTACAGACTCCGCCGACAACCTGATCCATGCCCTATTTGAGGAAGCACGCGGTGCACACCCTAGGACACTCCGTTCCGGGTATGCGATCATCGCACTGGGTGGCTACGGACGGGGACAACTCAACCCGAAGTCTGACATCGACCTGCTGTTCCTGTTCGATAAGGTACAGAAGAGCGATCCGATCACTAGGTCCGTCCTCCACACACTGTGGGATCTCCGCTTCGAAGTCGGTTACAGCACGCGCACCATCTCTGACTGCGTACAGGCCGGAGAGGAGGATTTCGAGTCCCTCACAGCGATGCTCGAAAACCGGTTCCTCGCCGGCGACAGAGCGTTGCACAACCACTTCAGATCGACTATGGTCGCCCGATTCACGGGACGAAGGGCGAGAGCCTTTGTGAGACAGAAGATCGCCGAACGCGTTGTGCGAACGAATGAATCCTCCGTTCAGCTCCAGGAACCGAACATCAAGGAGAATCCTGGCGGGCTCAGAGACGCTCACTCGGCGGGCTGGATCCTTACAGCAAAGCGGAACCGAGTGGCACCCCACGGCTTCCTCGAGGAGCACCTCCTCTCTAAACGGGCACACGCAACCTACGCAGAAGCGCTCAGCAACGTCCTCCGTATCCGCAACGAGCTCCACTTCCACACAGGCAAGAAACACGACATTCTTGAGCACGACCTGCAGCCGATCATAGCCCACGGTCTCGGTTACACGGACAACGACCAGGAGATGGGTGTCGAGCAGTTCATGCGCGATTACTACTCGCACGCTCGGACTATACACCAGTTAACAGACCTCGTCTGCGAGAAGCTCAGTACACCGTCCATCGCCAACCTAGCGCTCGATCTGATCGTACGTAGACCCCTAGATGACGGGGCCATCCTCTCGCACACGCAGATCCAGCTGCCAAAGCGCCGTCGCAAGTTCTTCGATCAGGATCCACACAGGCTTCTTAGTCTTTTCCTCGATGCCCAGCGATTCGGCGCAAGGATCAACCACACGGCCCAACAGGCAATAAGGGACAATCTGCACTTAATCGACGATGAGCTCCGCGCCTCACCCAAGGCTGCTAAGATTTTTCTAGAGATCCTTAGATTCCCTTCCGACGTGGCGATCACCCTCCGTCGAATGCACGACCTAGGCGTCTTGGGTGCCTACATCCCAGAATTCGACAGTCTGACCTGTCTGGTCCAGTACAACCTCTATCATATCTATTCGGCCGACGAGCACACGCTGGTGACGATCCGGAACCTCGAGGATCTCGGACTTGGCGCTAGCCTGCCTTCCGATCTCCGCCCCTTCAAGCGTCTCTACGACGACCTGGCAAGACGAGAGCTCCTGTATCTCGCCCTTCTCATGCATGATGTCGGTAAAGCGCGACGGGGAAAAGATCACAGCGTCGAGGGGGAGAACATGACGCGCACCTTCCTCGAGAGAATCGGGCTGCCCACGAAGTGGGTGGAGTCGGTCGCATTTCTCGTCAGACAGCACCTCAGCATGTCCCACATCTCTCAGCGCAGAGACCTGGGTGACGAAGAGATGATCCAGGAGTTTGCGAAGCAATTTAGGACCGGGGAAGACTTGAGGATGCTCTGTCTCCTGACCTACGCGGACCTCTCCGGTGTGACCAATACCGCGTGGAGCGCCTGGAAAGGTCAGCTGCTCTGGGAGCTATTCATAAAGACATTTCAGGTCGTATCGGGGTCCGACCAGGAAGAGCAGGACCTAGCCATCCCCCAGGTCATCGGCGAACTCGAGGACCGCATCCCGAAGGACACCGTCGAGGCACATCTCAGGTCGCTACCGATCCGATACGCCCAGACGGTCAGAGGAAACGAGGTCGCGACTCACCTCGAGCTGATTGGGAGACTCGACAAGGCCTCGGTCTCGGTCGACTTCTCTGACTCCGAAGCCTTCTCCGAGGTCACGATATGCACGAGAGACCTCCCTTACAGGCTTTCACAGATCTGTGGTGTTCTCGCCACTAACGGCCTCAACATCTTCAGAGCGCAGGCCTATACACGTCGAGACGGTATCGTTATCGACACCTTTCAGGTCACGAGCCCCGATGAATCAGTAGGCGAGGATAGACGGAAGATAGTCGAGGCGCAGCTCAGGAAAGTGCTGGACGGATCGACTGAGATTCGGGAGCTCATCGAGAAGCACCAGGCAAGATGGTCTCGCAAGCAGCGCACTGCCCGAGTCGTATCGACCGAGATCCGGATCGACAACGACATATCGGACCAGTACACCGTCATCGACATCTTCGCCCTTGACGAGGTCGGACTCCTCTACAGGATCACGGAAGCCCTGTCCGACCTGAACCTCGACATCAGCACAGCGAGGATCGGCACGCAGGCCGACCGAGCCATAGACGCTTTCTACGTCGCACACAAGGATTCGGGGAAGATTGAGGATCCCTCAGAGCTGGATGAAATTCGCTCTAAACTCCTTGAAAAACTGGCCGATACGTAAAAAAGGCTTGACAGACGGATAGGGATTGCTTTTCATATGGGCGATGAAAGGATTGTTCTGTTCACGGCAATCTTCCAAGCTGGGTTTTCGACAGGCCATACACCTTTTCCCATCAAACTCTCTGCTCGCGCCAATCCGGGGAAATTCCTTGGGCACCTGACAGGCACCCCCGACCGACATACTGCGCAAAGCCTCTCGCAAAGCTGCGATCCTGAAATTCCCTGAACGAACCTGATTCGCTAACACATCTCTTTAATCACAGCCAGACAAATCAAAACCAGCCGTTGCGTAGCTGACGGGTCTCCGCCTAGATCTTCGCGACATCAAGCCATCCTAACGGGAGGGACACCCAGTCTTCTTATGGACAAGGAAAAAGTAAAACCAGACAAGCTCGACATCATGGAACTTCAGGAGATGAAAATTCCTGAACTCAACAAGCTGGCAAATAATCTTAACGTCAATGGATACAGCAGTTTACGAAAACAAGAGCTGATCTTCTCGATCCTGCAGGCGCAGACCGAAAGATCGGGTCTCATCTTCGCTCAAGGTGTTTTGGAGATCCTCGAGGACGGGTTCGGCTTCCTTCGCTCGCCGAAGTACAACTACCTGCCTGGTCCCGACGACATCTATGTCTCCCACTCCCAGATCAAGCGATTCAACCTGCGGACGGGTGACACGATCTCGGGTCAGATTCGCCCGCCGAAGGGTGACGAGAAGTATTTCGCCCTGATCCGTGTCGAAGCCGTCAACTTAACGGACCCGGAGCAGGCCAAGCAGAAAACGATCTTTGACAACCTGACACCGCTGCACCCGACAGATCGTCTCGAACTGGAGTATGACAAGAAAGAGATGTCCTCCAGGATCATGACAATGCTCACCCCCATTGGGAAGGGTCAGCGCGGCATGATCGTCGCCCCGCCGTTCACGGGTAAGACCATGCTGCTCCAGAAGATCGCTAACGCGATTACAAAAAATCACCCCGAGATCAACCTGATTGTCCTGCTGATCGATGAGCGCCCCGAGGAAGTAACGGACATGCTCAGATCGGTCAACGGCGAGGTCATTAGCTCTACCTTCGATGAGCCTGCAACACGGCACGTACAGGTTGCCGACATGGTTATCGAAAAGGCCAAGCGGCTGGTTGAGCACCAGCAGGACGTCGTGATCCTACTCGATAGCATCACGCGTCTTGCCCGCGCCTACAACACTGTCGTCCCGCACAGCGGCAGGATCCTGACGGGTGGTCTCGATTCAAGCGCCATGCAATGGCCGAAGCGCTTCTTTGGTGCCGCTCGGAACATCGAGGAGGGCGGAAGCCTCACGATCATCGCAACGGCGCTCGTTGAAACGGGCAGCCGGATGGACGACGTGATCTTCGAGGAGTTCAAGGGCACGGGTAACATGGAGCTCAAGCTCGATCGTCGCCTCAGTCAGCGTCGGCTCTACCCGGCCATCGCGGTCAGCGAATCTAGTACCCGGAAGGAAGAGCTACTTCTAGGCGAAAAGGAGCTTAACAGAGCTTGGATCATGCGGAAGCTGCTCAACCAGATGCCCGCGCTAGAAGCGATGGAATTCCTCCAAGAGAGGATGCAGCAGACCGACACGAACGAGGATTTCCTGAACTCGATGAGCGAGCCTGTCCTGTAGATCAGGCTGCTGAACCGCTCTTAAATTGCGGAAAGATAACCGTTTCTATATATTTCGTTCCTTGACATGCAATCTGAGATCAGGAGCACAATGATGAAGCTAGAAATCCATCCGAGCTACCAAAACGTCGTCTTCATGGACTCCAGCGTCGACCCACCCTACAAGGTGCTGACCAAGTCGACCAGAACGTCAGAGGAGATGATCGAGTGGGAAGACGGAAACAGCTATCCGCTCATTCGAGTCGAGATCAGCTCGGCCTCGCACCCGTTCTATACGGGTAAGATGAAGCTTATCGATACAGCCGGTATGATTGACCGCTACCGCCAGAGATACGGTATGGAAAGCGGTCAAGCCTCAGAAGATGAAGCGGCTCCAGAGGCCCATCGGGTAGAGGAAACACCTGTGGCAGCCGACACTGCGGCTGAAGAGCCTGCGGCAGAATCCTCAGACAATTAGCTTTAGAAGACTGGAACATAGAGAGGTGGCGGCCCCCGAAAATACAGGAGGTTCCGCCACCTCTCTCCTTTTTGTACCCCGAGAGTCAACGCGACGAGGGATGACGATATGTTCGAGCAACTCGAGAGCGTCGAGAAGCGCTACGAGGAGATATCGGAAGAGATGGCGAAGCCGGAGGTGGCTACCAACCCGGCGCTGATACGTGATCTATCGACCGAGCAGAGCGGCTTGGAAGAGCTCGTCGCGACCTACCGGCAATACCGCGAGGTTTGCAAGGGCCTCACGGAGACAGAGGAGATCCTGAGCGAGTCTGACGACGACGAGCTCAAGGAGATGGCATCGCTCGAGCTCGAAGACCTCACACAGAAAGAGACCAGCCTAGCTGCCGACCTCAAAGTCTTGATGCTCCCTCGTGACCCGAACGACAGCAAGAACACCGTCGTGGAGATACGAGCGGGTGCCGGGGGTGACGAAGCGGCATTGTTCGCATCGGATCTCTTCAGGATGTATTCGAAATTCTCGGAGTCGATCGGTGCCAACGTCGAAATCCTAGGATCTAACGTCACGGGGATCGGAGGCTACAAGGAGATCATCTTCCTGATCACGGGGAAGGATGTCTTCAGACACACCAAGTACGAAAGCGGTGTCCACCGTGTTCAGAGAATCCCGGAAACGGAATCGAGCGGACGGATCCACACCTCAACGGCCACGGTGGCCGTACTGCCCGAAGCAGAGGATGTCGACATAAACATCGACCAAAACGACCTGAAGATCGACGTGTATCGATCCTCGGGTCCCGGCGGCCAGAGCGTCAACACGACGGACTCGGCCGTCCGGATCACACACATCCCGACTGGAATCGTGGTCCAGATTCAGGACGAGAAGTCTCAGCACAAGAACAAGGCCAAGGCGATGAAGGTGCTGCGCTCGCGCCTG
>DPVD01000449.1:1382-1539 GCA_003526745.1 Candidatus Latescibacterota bacterium | reverse complement strand
ACCGCAAGCAACAGGTCGGGAGCGGTGATCGCAGCGCAAAGATCCGGACCTACAACTTCCCACAGGGTCGCGTAACAGACCACAGGATCAAGCTGACGCTTCATCGCCTGGAGGAAATCCTAGATGGGGCCCTGGGAGAACTCGTCGAAGCTTTGCG
>DPVD01000449.1:776-1070 GCA_003526745.1 Candidatus Latescibacterota bacterium | reverse complement strand
CTGGCCGAGCAGGCGGAACAACTTGAGAGCGTAGCCGAAGTCGCCTGAGCAGATTCACCAGAGAATCGATCGGGCTATTGGCGCCGCCACGCCCATCTGTTTGCGAATGGACCTTCGAGAAATCATCAATGAAGCGACTAGCCGGCTGACAGCCAGCCGTATCGAGAACGCCCAGGTCGAGGCGGAATGGATCGTCGCCCACGTGCTGTCGAAAGACAGGTCTCTTCTCTATGCCACGCCTCCGCACGAAATCACACCGTCTGAACACGATTGCATCGACAAACTGGTGCGTCG
>DPVD01000449.1:0-447 GCA_003526745.1 Candidatus Latescibacterota bacterium | reverse complement strand
GCTCTGAGCCCCTTCAGTATGTGCTGGGGTCGATCGAGTTCCTCGGCTGCCAGATTCAGGTCGCCCCCGATGTCCTCATACCTCGCCCCGAAACGGAATGGATAGTAGACACGACCATCTGTGAGACGCGCAATTCCCCTTTCGCAATCCTTGATATCGGGACAGGATCCGGCGCAATATCCATCGCATTCGCCAGACATTGGCCAGACACGCTTGTCGTTGGACTAGACATATCCCCTGAGGCGCTGAAAGCCGCCGACACGAACTGCAGGGCAAACAGGTGCGACAATGTCCGGCTTGTCCGGGCCAGCCTCCACGCACTGCCCCTTTACCAGGGTCTGTTCGACCTCATCATCTCGAACCCACCATACGTCAAGACCTCAGACCTGGAATCTCTGACCCCTGATGTCAGAGACTACGAACCCCATCTGCCACTCGATGGCGGCC
>DPVD01000058.1:0-4692 GCA_003526745.1 Candidatus Latescibacterota bacterium | reverse complement strand
TTACCACGAAAACCAAGTCATCCGATTCGTTCGAGCCTTCGCAAATCGGCGCAGGATCCCGATCAAAGAAGATCGTTATGGCAACCTGCTCGTGCGGTATCGGCGCGGGAAGGCGAAGCCGATCGCCATCACTGCCCACATGGATCACCCTGGCTTCAGCGTGGAATCGTTCGATGGACCGAAGGTGTTAGCTCGCTGGTGTGGAGGTTGTGATCCGAACCATTTCCCCGGAAGCCGGGTCATCATCCGATCCGAGCGTGACCTCCTACCTGGCCGGATCGTCTCTTCGCTTTCCAAGAATCGACAGTTTGAGATCAAGCTATCTAGGAAGGCCGATATAGACGAAGATGCTTTCGGCTACTTCGACCTGGTCCCGTGCGAGTTCCGGGACGACCGAATCTACACGAAGGCGGCTGATAACCTGATCAACTGCGCAGTACTCTTGGCTGTGCTCGATGAACTGAACCGAAGAAAGCTGGATGCAGACTTTCGTGCAGTCTTCACACGGGCCGAGGAAGTCGGTCTGGCTGGCGCAACAGGCCTAATCAGAACGAAAGCAATTCCAAAAACAGTACCGATCGTCGTACTAGAGGCAAGCAAAGAGCTGCCCGGAGCAATCATGGGGTCCGGACCGGTGCTGCGCGTAGGGGACTATCTAAGCGTGTTCGATGCCCGCCTGGATTACGGCATGCACCAGACAGCACGCCGGGTCGCTCAGTCGAACAGGACCTTCGCCTATCAGCGTCAACTCATGTCGGGTGGCGCCTGCGAGGCAACGCTCTACGCGATCCACAACAGACCTGTCGGTGCGCTCGCCATCCCGCTCGGGAACTACCACAACCAAGGCAAACATCGACCGGCTCCGGAGTATGTCTCCGCCTTCGATGTGTCGAACATGGTTACACTCTGTCACGCGCTGGCCAGTGCACCGCCACCTTCCGAGCCTCGAATCGCGCTTCGTCGCGACTTCGACAAGCAGTTCACGCGGCGTCACGAGAGGCGCTTGCTGGACACCAAACTCCCAACATAGCCGTGGAGCGGGCCTGCGACCTCGGATTCGGTCTCGCGACTCGTTGGTAACACGCACCTGCATCCAAACGACGTTCATCACGCCGCTGAACGAGGGATCAACTACCTAAACTGGTGCGGACATTCTGACGTGCAGAGCCAGGCTAGAGGCACGGGCTCTTCCCACAGATAACGCAGGACGCGATACTCGTCGCCGTGATCGACACGGTGACACAGATCCATCAAGTTTGACACTTGTCATTCGACACTGAGGTCTCCGTGATTCATGAACTCCGTACCTACCGTATTCCAGACGATCGTATGCCCGAAATCCTGGCACGATTCAAGAACATCACCTTCGGCATTTTCGAGCGACACGGGATCAAGGTCGTCGGCTTCTGGACTAAGAAGGATGTGAACGAACTCGTGTATGTATGCGAGTATGAGTCCGAGGAGGCAATGGACGCAGCATGGGAGGCATTCCGCGCCGATCCCGACTGGGTCGCCGCGAGAGCTGAAACGGAGGCGAGCGGTCCGATCGTGTCCGAAGTCATCTCCGAGACGCTCAACCCGACTACCTTCTCTCCAATCCAGTAACCCCGCGAACCTATCAACGGCAACATTATGACCGATAGACCCAACATTCTGCTGCTCATGACCGACCAGCACAGCAAGTATCATTTAGGCTGCTATGGAGATGAGCTAGTTCGGACGCCGAACCTCGATCGTCTGGCAAACGAAGGGATGCGCTTCGACAATACTTACTGCGCGTCGCCTGTGTGTGTACCAAGTCGTATGTCGTTCATGACCTCGCGACGTCCGTCGGCCAACCGGGTATGGAACAACAACCACGTGCTAAGATCCGACATCCCAACCTGGGCACACGCACTCGGGATCGCGGGATACGAGACCGCCCTGATCGGTCGGATGCACTTCGTGGGAACAGACCACCGACACGGGTTCGAGAAACGTCCAATCGGCGAGTACAGCGCCCATCATCCGGGTGCGAGTCGACAGGGCGGCCCCCATCTCGTCAAGCTAGCCGGAACATCGGGCCAAACCCGTCGTGCCGTCGAAGTCGCGGGTCGGGGGCGTACGTCCTATCAAGCCTTCGACGACATGATCGCCGAGAAGACCTGCGAATACCTTAGGGAGAAAAGCGAGTCGTCGCGGGACCGCCCGTTCGCGGCCGTGGCTGGCTTTGTCCTTCCCCACTGCCCGTTTGCCGCACCGAACGACCTGTTCGACTACTACTACGACAAGGTCGACGTGCCACAGCCTACGGATACGGAGCGGGCATCCGCCCCTCCCGCGATCCGCAAGTTCAAGCAGCTTCGCGGTCTTTACCCGCCCCTAGACGAAGAGCGGATCCGTGTAGCACGTGCAGCCTATTTCGGTCTATGCGAGTACTTCGACACGCTTGCGGGCCAGGTCCTCAACACACTCGACCAGGCCGGATTGGCCGAAAACACACTGGTTATCTACTGCAGCGATCATGGTGAGATGGCCGGCGAGCACGGATGCTGGTGGAAGAGCAACTACTACGAGGGGTCTGTCGGTGTTCCGATGATCGCCCGAATGCCAGGCAGAATAGCCGAGGGATCCACGAACCCGGTCATATGCAACCTCATGGACATCGGCCCAACCTTCTGCGAGATTTCCGACGCCGAGCCCCTTCACGATCTAGATGGCCTGTCACTCTGCGGAGAGATGACCGGATCAGCGCCCCTGGACCGAGACGAGACCTTCAGCGAACACGTCGGACAGGAAGGCATCCCGTCCAGGATGATCCGCACGGGAGACTGGAAATATTACGAGTATCACGACAACACGCCGCCCGTACTCTACAACCTCGCCGCCGATCCGAATGAACTCTTCGATCTGGGTACCAATAGTGCCTACGAGTCCATTCGACTTGACCTCTCGGAACGACTCCACAACCGCTGGGATCCTCCGGGCGTCCTAGATCAGATCTCGCGGATGGATCAGGATCTCAGAATTATAGAGGGATGGGGGCGAGCCACCGAACCAAGGCATCCGGACACCCTCCCCATACCTGAAGACGCAGAAGACGTCGAGCTACTTTAGCCAAGTTCAATATCAGCCCCCCTCTACCCGGTCTGATTATCGACAGCGATGACCTGATGGCACGTCTTCAGGACGACACAGATCTCCTCGCTGAGATCATCAGCATATTCGAAGAAGGGCTACCGGAGCACCTTCAGACACAGGAGAAGACGGCTGACCACCGGGAACACCGAACAGATCCGGGAAACTTGCGCGTCAGCTGATCCTCCGATACGCAAGAGACGATCGCAGTGTCCGCAGATCCCGGGATTAACTCGAACGAACAATTCAGGTCAAATTCGCATACTGGAAAGCGATCCGCCGACATGAGGATCGTGACGACTAAAGATTCCGAGTCGCGGGGCCGATCCCATCCATACGATGCTCACGCTTCTCAAACTGCTCCTGCTTGTGTCAACCCTGTTCGCACAGAGATATCTGCCGGAGACGAACATATTCCAGTCCCCTGCGCTAATTCTGATCGATACGCAGGTTGAGTCCCCTGCCGTCTACGACGGATCCAGTTCTGCTCGTATGATCCAGCAGGGTGAGACCTTCCAGATCCAGATCTTTGCACCGGCAGCAGCCAGGAAGAGCATCTACGAATATAGCTTCGGTGTCGTCCGATCACCC
Source organism: Candidatus Latescibacterota bacterium (assembly GCA_003526745.1). GTDB lineage: Bacteria > Latescibacterota > UBA2968 > UBA2968 > UBA2968 > UBA2968. The sequence continues at coordinate 984 of DPVD01000058.1, read as the reverse complement.
GGAAGACCCATCCCGCTGAAGATCACGTCAGCTCGAGACTGGCAGGACCGCGAGTTGATGAGCGGGAAGCCAAACCACACGCTCATCTTCAGCGGCACCCAGTTCAGGTTCGCTGTGCTTCCAAAGACAGGTCACGTCATGACACTGACCTTCACGGCGACGGAGAACTTGACCGATCGCCAACCATTGGACGTCATCCTGACGCTCACCACGGTGTCCGACCCGCCTCGCCGAGTTAACCAGATGATAGCCCGCCAGCTCCTGACCTGGTCATAAAAAAGTCCCCCGAGTCAAAGCTCGGGGGACTTCACATTAGTGGAGTGCGCCACCATCCTGGTCAGCACCCTCCCCCCAAAAAAGTGGTGAATCACGTCACCTATTGTATCGACATGATCGGGGATTCCTGTAGTCTATTCGCATCAATCAGCTGGTTCGGGTGGCTCCCAATCATTCGAAGGCAGCTGCTTTGCGAGATCTTCTTGACGAAGCAGAAAACCCACGCTGATTTCTTGACATCACACACCCCGAATAGTATACATTTGTGCACTTCTTCAATGTCTGTAAAAGTACCGGTTCTCGTCCCCCTTACGTGACCGGCTTTTGCCCACAACCCCTCTCTGCCTTTACGGCTCCCTGCTCCTTGCTCTCTGCCCTCTGCGGGTGGCGACAGGGAAGGCGACATGATTCCCCTACACTGTCATTCGACCTTCTCTTTTCACGCGGGTGTCTGTACACCTCGGGAGATCGTCGCGCACACAAAGGCACAGGGCCTTCGCTCTGTCGCTCTGACCGACACTGACCGGGTCAGCGGTCTGATCCTGTTCTACCGAGCGTGTCAAGATGCCGGCATCGACCCGATTCTCGGAGTCGAGTTGACCGACCCGGGGTCACAGAGAAACAGACATCCACCTGGGTTTCCTGGCAGTGATGGAGGCCATCTCGTCCTCCTCGCCAAAAATGCGACAGGATACGGCGACCTCTGTG
>DPVD01000388.1:0-5196 GCA_003526745.1 Candidatus Latescibacterota bacterium | reverse complement strand
CAGGAAAGACTCGTCGATCGGATGTCGGGGCATGCCGAGGGATGCCCGTTCAGCGGCTTCGGATTCGAGTCTGTCCTGCTGTTCGGTGGGATCGTTTAGCTCGGTGAAAGCGTTTGCGAGCTCGATGCCGGCGATGTAGACCTCGAACCGTTCGGCGACGGTGGGCTCATCGGATGATCGCTTTGCTAGGGCACCCATGCTTGCGGGATAGTCCATCAGGATGGTCGGACGAGAGGATCCCAGATGCGGTTCGATCTGGTCGAGAAAGATCTTGAAAAAGGCTGTGTCGAAGTCATCCGACTCATCGATAGATGCGATACCGCTTTTTCTGGCTCCCTCCAAGAACGCGCCGGGCTCGTCGCAGGGATCCGAGTTCACGTCGCTATAGCGGTTGAACGCTTCCCTTACCGTCATCCGAACCCAGGGCCGTGCAACATCGATCGTGTTGTCGCGAAACGACAGTCGTGTGGAGCCTGTGATGCGTTCGGTTAGCTCAGCGACCAGCGACTCGGTGTCATCCGCGATGTGCCTGTAGTCGGTGTAGGCTCGATACCATTCGAGCATCGAGAATTCGGGATTGTGGTGTGCGGCGTGCTGCTCGTCACGGAAGGATTTACAGACCTGATAGATCCGTTCGAGCCCCTCGGACAGGAGTCGCTTCATCGCGTACTCTGGAGAGGTCGTCAGGAAGAGCGGGCGACCTGACTTCGTGTGAGTCTCGAAAGCACGCAGGTGGGGCTCCATTCCGGGTGAGTGGGTTAGAAGGGGGGTTTCGACCTCGGTAAACCCTCTGCTGTCGAAGAAGGATCGAATGCCTCGCAGGACATCCGCTCGCAGGCCGTGGATGCGTCGTCTGTCTTCTGCGGCGGCGCTGGTCTTTGGAGTGAGCGCGACGTGGTCGCTTACTTCGAAAGAGGCACCCGTCCAAGTACCCTTCGCTTCTACGATCGATCCAGTGCACTTCATACCCGATAAGCGCACAACACCGGATTCGTCGGACAGGTAGCTTGCTCCCTTGTCACGAAAGATCCGGCCTGTGATCACGGAGGGCCTGCCCGACGCCAGCCGACTAACACGACACGTTCTGAACGCGCGAGCTGGGTATTCGGGATTGGGAGGTGTTTCAGGTGGGGGCATTGGCGAGATGTGATGCATCGTTTAGGCGCACGATAGTCTTCTCGGTGTCGTCTATGATGAGTTCGTGGAGCGACGAGGGAATACAGCCAAAGAAGGGTGCGCGATGGGCATCACCAGGGCCAAACCCGAGGAAGGCTCTGAGGTAAGCCACGATCGGGCCGCCGTGGGAGACTATGAGGACTCGTTTGCCGATACATCGTGTGACGATTGCGTCGATAGATTGCGTGACGCGCCGATGCAGGCTCTCGTAGGACTCTCCGTTTCTGTGCGTTCCGGCAGCGAAGTCCGGTGCCGTGCCGTTATCGGGCTCGGATGGGTTGATGCCACCGGCATCGAGTTCTCTTAACCCGGCGTCCTTCTGGACCACAACCTTGATCGTGTCAGCTAACACGGCGGCCGTTTCAGCGGAGCGTTTCAGGGGGCTGGCAAACAGGCAGTCAATGTCATCGTAATCACGCTTGATATGTTCTCCGAGGAGCATCGCCTGTCGCCGTCCGAGGGAGGATAGCGGGAGGTTGGACCACCACCCGGCGTTCCTATCATTCGGATCGTAGAGGGTCGCTGCGTTACAGATCAGGAATATCTCTGTCTTCATGGGTTTCGAATATAACCGACGTCTAATTGTTGTTCCACAAGTATGTCCTCATTGATGCGAGGATTAGATTCTGTTGGAGGGGCCTCCGGCCCTGAGGTTTTGGGGTTTGGTTCCCTTGGAACAAAAAGCTCGCGGCCAAGAGGTGCATCCCGAGCAGAACCAAGGGGCCGGTTCAAATACCCACATCCTGTATCCCTGTGTATACTGAATGCCTGAGCGGAGAACAGGCCCATGAAACTCGAGAACAAGACAGCGATTATCACAGGGGGCGCGGGCGTGATCGGGCGAGCGGCAGCCGAATTGTTTGCGTCCGAGGGTGCGCGGATCCTGCTGGCGGACCGTGACCCGGACGGGCTTGAAGAGGCCGTCTCGAATCTGCCGTCGGATCGTGTCAGCCACCGTGTGGCGGATGTGAGCGATCCCGAACAGGTTCAGGGTTATGTGCAGACGGCCGTCGAGCGGTATGGCGGGGTCGATGTGTTTCTCAACAACGCGGCGATCGAGGGTGAGGTCGGACCGATTCCGGACTATCCTGTCGAGGTGTTCGATCGAGTGATGGCGGTAAATGTTCGAGGTGCCTGGCTGGGATTGAAGTACGTGATCCCGGAGATGCAGAAGCGGGGAGGAGGGAGCGTTGTGATCACGTCTTCGACGGCTGGGATGAACGCGACACCTCGGTTCTCGCCATACGGTATATCGAAACACGCTGTGATCGGGATGATGCGTGCTGCTGCAAGGGAATACGCTTCTCAGGGGATACGCGTGAATACGGTGAACCCCGCCCCTATCGAGTCGCGCATGATGCGATCGATCGAGTCTCAGCTGAGCCCGGACAGTCCCGAATCAGCGAAGCGCGTGCTGACGGATCGGATTCCCCTAGGTCGGTATGCCCGTCCCGAAGAGATCGCTCGGATGATGCTGTTTCTTGCAAGTGACGAGAGTAGCTTCTGCACAGGTGGTGTGTACATGGTCGACGGGGGCTGGTCTTCGTGACGCCATCTTCCCTCGGTTCGCCATCCTTCCTATCTTTTTTTCGCTGATTGTCGTGTGGAGATGAGAGTCGGGTGATCGATACAGGAGGTGGTATGAGACGTTTCTTGGGTTTGTTTGCTGTGTGTCTGCTACTTGCAGGTTCAGCGGACGCCCTGCAATGGGGTGTAAAAACGGGTGGTGGTGTCGTCTTCAAGCCAAGCCCGAGCCGTTGGGGCGGGCACGCTTCGCTCGAGATCCCGTTAAGCGAGGACTACCCGACATCGCTGTCCGCGTTCTTCGAGATCTATCGGAAGAGTTCGATCAACCAGATGCCCGCTGGTTTGTCGATTCACTACAAGGCTCCTCTCACCCGGTGGGGGGGAACGATCTATTTCGCTGGAGGGGGCGGGGTTCTCAGAGTCAGCGGTCTGGGGAATTCGTTGACAAACGGTATGCTCACAGTCGCGGGAGGCGGGATCATTCCGGTCACCGAATCGGTCGGTGTGTTCGGCCAGTTCCGCTGGTTCAAGGCTTTTTCAAGCGGGTCGGTCAACGAGTACGGCCTTCAATTCGGGCTCCATTTCCCACTCGGACGCGAATAAGACCCTTTATAGCTCATATCGAGGCCCTGCGGCGTCAAGCTGCAGGGCCTCGATACGTGTACTGGAGAAATCCAGATCGGAGCCGATAAGTAGGAAGCAGGCCATGTGTGCCGCATTAACCCGCTTTGAGGGCCGTTCAAACTCGATCATGCCTTTCACACGCCACGCTATCAGACTTCTTCTGATCTCGATTAGCCTAACGGGAACCGCATACGCGGGCGCCTTCGAAGGCAAACGCATCACGCTGGACGCGCAGATTTCCGGTCAACCACCGGTCAATGACGAGCGTCGCACCTTTCCTGTCCTGAGCAAGGACAATCGTGTTCTGTTCGAGGTCTATGTCGAGGGGATGGCCCGGGGTCTGACGTCCGGATTCACGCTGGCCTTCGAGGACGACAATCTCCAGTTCTCGACGCTGTTCGAGATTGAGAGCTTCGAGGGTATCCTGAGCAATACGACTGGAGGGAGAGGAGCGTCGATCTCGGTCAGCGGGAAACCTGCCTCTCTCAGAGCGCCCGGCTTTCTCGGTATCCTTACGCTCAAGGCACGACAGAACGTCACTGGTGCCACCGAGATTCGGCTCAAGGCCGAGACGACGACGATCTTTGACAGTGAGACGGGTGCGATCGATCAACTGGATGTGTCGGACACGACGATTCGCTTTGTGACGGGGCAGGCATTTGGCATCTCGCTCGATCTCGATACTTCGTTGGGTGACCAGGCGAGGACGGTACGGAACGGTGTTGCGATCGGTGAGACGGTCGAGGTCCAGGTACACGGAAATGCGCTGGAGCTGATGGTCGGTTACATCCTGCGGTTCGACTTCGACTCGACGATGGTGGCTTTCGAGAGCTTCATTCCCGGGAACGTTTTCTCGGCTGCCCAGACTGTCAAGCCGGAGGTGACTGCGCGATCGGTCGAGGTCACTGCGGCCACCTTTGGCGGAGCACTCACGGTTACGGAAGGACTCCTTGGCCGGGTTTTTTTTACGACACAGGACAGCTTTGTGTCCTCTACGACGATCAACCTGATCACGGCGGAGATGCTGCGATCGAGCGAGTTCGTGACGGCCGTCCCACGGTCAGTGACGCTCAACGGGGCCGTCGATTTCGACGGAAACCGTATAGCCGATTTTCGAGATTTCTTGCTATTTGCCGCCCGGTTCGGTGAAACGACAAGTTCACCCAATTTCGATACTCAGTTCGATCTGGATGGTAACGGTTCGATCGGGTTTTCTGATTTTCTGATTTTGGTGAATGCGATAGAGGCGGGTAGAGAAAGCCAATAAAAAGAAGATAGAAGAGGGAATACAGAGGATGTTGGTCGATTATGCGGGCCGACTCATGCGCCTAGGGCGAATCCCGTGACGTTCGGGAATCGTTACCGCGGCGCTTTTTTCTTGTTTCCACTCGACCCGGGGTAGCCTGCGGCAACCTCCGGATGATTTGCGCAACCCCTCGGGGTTGGATCTCTTCGACCGGATGACAACTAGGACCCTAGCCCTTTCCGCGCCTTTGTGGTTCCCCCGTTACCTCAGGAACGGATTCGTGGCGCGTTCCTGGCCGATGGTGGTGAATAGGCCGTGGCCGGGGTAGACGTTTGTTTCGTCGGGGAGAGGCAGGAGCTTCTCTCGAATCGATGCCATCAGGACGGTGGGATCCGCGCCTTCAAGGTCGGTGCGACCGATAGAGCCCGCGAACAGGACGTCGCCGACTATGGCGTGACCGGGCCACAGGAGTGTTATGTTGCCGGGGGCGTGCCCGGGGGTGTGGATGACGGAGAGGGATTCGCGGCCAGAAGTGATGGTCTCGCCGATGTCAATGAACCGGTCGACTTCAGGTGCATCGTCTGTGTCGATGTCCAGCCAAGAGGCGATCTCGACGAGTCCTT
>DPVD01000081.1:0-9958 GCA_003526745.1 Candidatus Latescibacterota bacterium | reverse complement strand
CTGAACATGTATACGGCCGTTGCTCCGATCTCCAGCGTCGACAGAATGTTCACCGTATCGGGTCGATCTACCTCCCCCATCTTGCCCCTGCCTGCCGGTCGCAGCTTCGTGAACGTCTCAGCCTGCGCCGTTACGGACGCAGTGTATCCGCACCAGCGATGGACGAACTCGACAAGCATCCCCACGACCATCGTGTTCAGTCCCGAGTACCGACCGATCTGACGCCAGTGTAGGGGCGTCTTCGGATTCAGCAAGCTCCCGTTCATCGACCGGACAACTACGTTCGTGATATCTCCAACATAGCCGTTCGCAATCAGATGACGAATGTAGTGGTCCCCTGCGAGACAATGTGGAGGCTGACAAATCTGCGTCGTGAGCCCCGTCTCTTCCGCCCTTGCGTACATTGCCTTGGCCTCTCGCAGGTTCATAGCCATCCGCGCCTGAACCCAAGTGTGCTTGCCTGCATCAAGCGACTCAAGCACAAAGGGCATGTGCATGTAGGGCCACGTTCCGATCATCACCGCATCCACGTCCTTACGCGCTATCAAAGCGTGCGGATCCGTCATGATTTCCGGGTCGAGCTTGAACTCCTGCGCTATCTTCCGCCCGCTTGCTTTAGTCCGATTGCAGATCGCGACCACCTCAGTATCCTGGATCTTCGCCAGGCCAGGAAAGTGCCGGCTTCGGAAGATGCCGCCGGCTCCAATTATTCCGATTCTTATGGGTTTTGCCATGTCACAAGTCCTCTTAGATGAGAAGAAAGAGTTCACAATGATGCTAGAGTTCAGGGAGAACCATTTACGATCTCTCGCAGGGAATTTTTTCTCCGCCGTTCTCTCCAGGCAGTTCGGTATTCGGATAGACTTGCCGTAGACGTTCCTTGATGGAGGCGTGAACTGAGTTGTCTATATACTCCTTCAAACATGCCACATACAGATGGTGAATCGTCGTCCCAGACTCACCTCTCACCCCATTCACGTCTGCGGTCTTGTTCCTGATGAGTCTGTCGCCGTGTTTCTCGGTAAACTAAGCCGGTCCCTAGTTCGACGACCTGTTGACCTGGCCTGCCAGCTCGAATCTCTAGTGTCTCGACCAATCGCTAATAATGCTACCAACCTCTTATGTGCTACTGACATAGGTTCTGATAGACCTCCGGTTCTCAACAGACACCTACCCCGGCATGGCCCTTTCACTGAACTCTGGCTTCTCACCGAACTCTGAACTCTCGATTCTATTCAGGAACCAACTCTGTGATAGGCCAGCCGCCTTAATCGCGCCTGCAGAGATCCTCGTAACCTGTCAGGTGATAATCATACCCCAGATAGTCCAGCAGATTGCACAACGCCCGAAAAGCGACCCCGAATCCATCAACACCGCTCATGCCACCAAACTGCCCACCGCCTTTGACGTGCGGTTCTAGGTCGATGAAGACACCCGGGACACCTAGACTCTTGAACTTCGCGTCTAGATCCGGGACCATGGTCAGAAAATCTCTAAGGACCATTTCATGTCCGGCGTCGCCTTGGTCGACTGGGATAAAGCGAGTCAGACCTCGACCGGCCGCCCGATTGAGCATGTCCTTCTTCTCGGGTTGGCAAAAGCCTTTGATGTGAATCCAGCCAAGTCCCGGCTTCATCTTCAGGTAGTGCTCGTAGGCGCTCTCCGCGGAATGCCCCATATACTCCATGTTGCCAACGTCTTCTATGATGTAGGTGTAATCGCTCCCGATCTTCTCATGGATCGCGGCCAGAGTTTCGCCGTCGCCACCTATCAGATCAGACTCGACCTCAAGACCATAGATGATCCCCTCGCTCGCGCACTTCTCGACGATCTGTTTCAACTGCTCCGAGGCCTGATCCAGATGCGGCCACGGATCCGTTCCGTGCGGATGGTAGTAGGTAAACCCACGCAGCAACTTCGTGTCGAATGCCTTAGCCAGATCGATCGCTCGCTGGACATCATTCTCAAGATACTCGTCAACGGGCACATATCGGTTCTCTGTGCCGTCATCGACATCGTTCAGTTTCACCTTCCCAATTGGTGAGCCGATCGATGAGACCTGAATATCGAAGGCCTTATGCAGCTCTTTCAACTGATCGATCTCTTCGTCGGACAGCTCCATTGCGTTCTTCATGCCCTGACCCACATCGATAAACCGAATCGTGTAGTAGGACATACCGAGGGTTCGCATCATCGTGAACTGCTCTTCTGCACGCTTGCTGACCGGCCCTTCGTCGGCGAATCCCGACAGTATGACTTCTGCCATGCGTCTCTCCTCTATGGACGTTTAATCCTCAGGATCTGAATGTTCTGGCTCTTTGTGATGCGATCGACTTCATCAAGCGCCACCCGAGCCGCAGTGTAGGTCGAGTCGATCGCCAACACCCGATCGAAGGAGGCCACAGCATCGCTCCATCTGTTCGCCCGGGCGTGGACGATACCGAGGTTGTAGTGTGCCACGGGTTTGTCTGGATACTTCTTGATCACATCGCTATACGTCTGCTGCACGGCCGACTCGGCGTAGCCTTTGCCGTACCTCTCTCCGGCCGCATTGTGCTCGAGAATGAACGCCTTCAGCAGGAGGCCCTCGTAGTCCGACGTCCGTTTCTGGGCCTGTGCTACCCACCCCATCGCACTGTCGACCTCACCGATCTTGAGGTGCGAAAGCGCGAGTCCTCGGTAGACCCGCTCGTCACCCGCTCTTGTGCTCAAAAGCTCGCGATACGTGTCGCTCGCCTCTCGCGGTTGGTCCATGGCTAGGAGAATCTCCCCCAGACCCAGCCGGGCGTCCACGTGTTCCGGCCACGTGTCCAGCACGTCGCGAAACAAACGGGACGCTTCATCGAGCCGGCCGGCTTTGCGTTCCAGGACCGCGAGATTGTTGAGCGACGAAACGTCCGACGCATTCAGCCGAAGGGCCTCTCTGTAAGCCGCCCGGGCCTCCTCTGTCGCTCCGCGTACCTGATGGTTCAGCCCGAGGTTGTAGTACGCCCTAGGTAGCTCCTTATGGACCAACTCAGCGGATGGATGCCCGGGCGAATCGTTGAGAAGCGACACCCAAGCTTCGACAGCGCGATCCCATTGTGACGCTTTCCAGTAGGACTGCCCGAGGCGAAACCGGGCTGCGGGATCCCTCGGTCTGAGCGAAAGACACTCCTCGAATGCCGTCGCTGCTTCCCCAAAGTTCTCGAGCGACATCAGCGCTAGTCCGAGCTGGAACCAAGCATCGAAGTATCGAGGACTGAGGCGTAACGCCGACTGAAACGCGAACACCGCGTCCATATGGCTTTTGACTCTAGACAACGCCAGACCAAGGTTGTAGTGTGCCACCGTCATCGTCGCATCGAGAGCGATAGCCTTACGGAAGGCACCGGCGGCTTGTCTAAAATCGCCGCGGCTCGCGTGTTGCGTACCCAAGTTGTTGTGACGCTCCGCACGACTCAATTCAAAATCGTCTTTATCCGAGTCCTCCGGAAACGCACTGACCTGGCCACAGACAAGCGCCAAACAGAGGCATCCCCACCAAATCGACCTGTTCACGTGACCAAATCTGGAGGAAGATGATCGATCCGGTTCACATACCCGATGATCAACTCGCCCTCTAAAAAAGAAAAATGCGTGATCGATGTATTCCTTACGGATAAGAGTCCATTGGGAACCGGTCCTTCGGTCACGAGCGCCCCGACAAGATCCTTGATGAACCCACCGTGTGTGACGATCGCAATACGCTCGTCCGTATCGGCGTAATCGTCCCAAAGCTGCCTTGCCACGCGCCCCGCTCTCTCGACCCACTCCGACTCCGTCTCAATCGGACGATCCCACCAGCCTTGGTTAGTGATCGATTCCGGTATTTCCACTCGCGGGAACCGCTCCGTGATCTCCGAGCGCGTCAACCCAGGCAGTGTCTCGTAGCCATCCAGCCAGATCCCACACTCTTCGTGCACGTCTGGCCAAATAACAGGGTCGATTCTCAGGGCTTCGGCAATCGGTTTAGAGGTCTGCAAGCACCTGAGGTGCGCAGAGGTGAAGAGCCTGGTGATCCCGAATCCTGCCGTCGCTCCGCCTTCGAGATATGGGTCCTTCGCTGCCCCGTTCGCTAGGTAGTCGGCAACAAGAGGCGCCTGTTTCTCACCCGCATCGGTCAAAGGCGGATCGGCAACCCGTCCCTCGCCTGTCGGGAGGGTGTTGTTGAATGATTGACCGTGGCGAATCAAGTAGAGATACATCAGTTGCCCCCCAGGATGTTCGTGTTTGACCCATCATCCAGCAAATCGAAGGTGACCACATCGGTCGTGTTGTCGAGATCGGATACAGGATCAAAGCGGAGTGTCACGCGGACGGATGCAGAAGCTCCGGGAGCGAAACCGGCGGCGAAATCATACGTAGCTGTAGCAAGCGCGATCCCGTCCAGCCTAAGGGTCCAAGTCATCCTGAAGGGAACGTTGATCGTCAGAAATCCCGTGTGGATGACCGTTGAGTCGACGATAACACCTGAGACCAGATCCGGATTCGACGTGTCCTGCAAACGTTTCTTCGTCACGTTGGAGATCGAAAGAAGCGAGGAGAGGATATCATTGTCCAGCCCTCGTGGGTCGCTCGAACAGCCGACCAAGGCAGCGAGTATAAGGAGGCGTGATAGAACACACCGACCGTAAGCCGTATGACGCTTCGTTTCAACCACACTTTCGCTTTGTTCAGGCCACCGCCGGTTCGTGCTGCTCGACCCCGTCGAGTATAACCTCGAGCTGATCCTTCGGCTTGAAATAGTCGGTTGCCGTATACCCCTCACCCATGTCGCCCATCAGCCTGCGCTGTCTCGGCGTCATCCGCGCCAAGATCTCGTTCGATGCCTTCTCGTAGTCATAGGGCCGCGACCACATTTGACCATAGCGGAATGTCACACTCCGGCGAACATTATCTCCATCGTGCGGGGCGACACCGTGCCAGAGGTTATGAGGAAAAATTGCAGCGTCCCCTGCTTCGGCGATCATCTGAACGGCACCAGCAGGCCACTGACCACCTTGCAGGCCGTCCTCTGGGAAATACTTACGGTGGCTGCCCGGAACCAGACAGAAGTTTGCCCTGTTCTCCTCCGGGATGTCTGTCAGGAAGTATTGAATCTTGAAGTTCAACGGTCGACTGTCCGGCTCAACACGGACGTCCCTGAGAGACGGTCCTGCATCCGTGTGCCAGTTAGACAGCATATCCTCCTTCGGGTAGCGAACATAGATCTGCGTCCCCATGACCTGCAGATACGGTCCCATGAGATCCAGGATCACACCAAAGGTCCCCGGGTGATCGATGAGCGAATCGAATGCCGGAGACTGCTCTACCGTCTGAATGATGGTGAAAGCCGCCTTGTCGCGAACGTTCGGGCGCTCATCACGATACCGTTTGATAACCTCATCGGCCGCGGCCAGATATGACGCTGCCTGATCACGCGTCAGCGCACCCTTGAGATGGATGTAGCCGTTCTCAACCCAGTCTCGTCTCATTTCTTTGGTCAGTATTCGCATCGTCCCTCCCAAGCGGTATGGACAGGATTTCACGTGCGACTAAGTAACGCGCCGGTTGTATCTCTGTCAATTTGGAGGCACCAGAACCGTGAATCGCATCCTGCTCATCAGACACACAATCAGACAGACAAGGCCTTACTGAGCAATCATCACTATTCGGCTCGCTGTAAAATCTCACCCAACGCTCTGTTCTTCAGGATAACCTTGGTCTTTCCATCCGGCATGCGTTCGCGTTTCATCAAGGCAAGGCCATCCGATGTCTACTCAGCATATTGCGCATGCAGATCAGCTTTCGGATCCCCCCGCCATTAGTAGAGCTCAATCGGTTCCCACTGTCTCGACCTGGCAAAACTCTAGCAAGGCATCGGCGACCGCGTTTGCCACATACCCATCGTAGGTGGCTCTACCGTGTCGATACCCCTCTCGGTACAATGAACCGAACTACGATCAACATACTCTTCAAGCAGCGGAATCGGCAAGCGTAGCCAGTCACGTGAGGCCAAACAAAAGGACGCCGACCGATCAATCGGCCAACGCCCGGTGAAACAGGCCTTACAAAATCTTTACACGCCAGATCCGAGCTTCAGGTTTCAAACAGCGCCCCCAAGAGATTCCCGCTCTGGGCTCAAAACGAGAAAGAAGACCTATCAATTCCAAGCGTCGAATCGCCTGACAAGCGCATCAAGACCAAACTGTAGCGCGGCCTGCCCGAAGTAAACCTTTCTCATATAGTCGAGCCCACCCGACACTTGTTCGAAATCACGCCATAGCCGCTCTAGGATATCCGTATCCTCCCGAGTCGGTGCTACCTGAATAGCTCTCCGATACGATCGAGGACCCTCCTGCATATACCAGTCCACATAGCCGTGGCTCTCAACATAGGATCGAAAAATCCCCGTCATAAACAGCGCGTAATCGCCAGTGTGACGAAGCGCTCTAAAAGACTCTCTCGAGGACATCTCTTTCGACCTAAAATCTGCTTCGATTAAGAGACCGACGACGGTCTCGATACGCTTACCTACAGGATCCCGGATCTGATACAGGCTGTCTGTTCTCGCGAACCTGACAAGCAGATCTACCACATAGGCCCTGATGATCTCGTCGCCTGTCTGAAGATCCTCGAAGCTTCGTGCGACGAGCTGGCTGAACAACCTGAACAGGCTGTGATCCTGGATCACTTCCTCTTCATCCTTCCTTGACACGGTTCAAACGGGTAACATAATAGGTCGGTCTGAGAATCACGACTGTGTCGAGAATGTCGGTCGGCGAGGCTTCGCCGGCAGGAGATACCATGAAATTTCCGTCTGTCCGCCCTCAAGCCTCTAACTACATCCATCCCAGGGATGGCGAAACGACAACCCTGACACCGCCCGGCTTTTCGTGGTGGCGGGCGGCCGGAAGAGAAGCCTGCACCTATCGGCTGATCATCGATGCTAACGGCCGCACCGTATACAAGTCCCCACCAACCCCAGACCCAGTCCACTTACCGAGCGTGGTATTCCCACCTGGCAAATACACGTGGCACGTCGAGGCGCTTGCAGGCGATTCGGTCCAGGCTACATCCGAAATACGCCGATTCACCATCGTAGCCGGATCGGCCGAGCAACCCTGGGTCGATCCACAGAAGCTCCTAGACAGGATCCCGCACACGCACCCTCGGGTCCTCTTCCTGAAGGATCAACTAGACGAGATCCGCTCGACACTGGATTCAACTCGCGCCGAGGCCTTTGGCGTTCTAAAAAAAATGGCTGACGACTCAATGTCGCTTAAGCCCTATCCGGAGCCGGACTACGACCGCATTGTGGACAAATCGGAGCGTCGTCTGGCATACCAGCAGACGTTCCAGGAAACGCGTCGCGTACACGACCGCGGTACACGAGCACTCGCTCTGATGTATCTGCTGACGGGTGACAAAAAATACGGAGATCACGCAAAAACGTTGATTGTCGACGCCGCGCAGTGGGACCCTGAGGGTATTTCGTCGATCATGGCGCCATATGGCGACGAGGTCGGTCTGGGTCTGCTCCGGATCGGGGCGGAGGTCTACGATTGGCTCTACGACATCTATGCAGATGAGGAACGTGAATTGGTCGCCCGTATGGTCGCCGCGCGTGCGGATCAGATGGTTCGCCAGCTTGAGCAAAGCGACTACACATTCAAACCTGAGGGGAGTCACAACGGCCGGCTTCCAGGCTTCCTTCTCGAGCACGCGATCGCTCTCGCCGAAGACCCAAAAGCCGCGGACTGGGCCGGTTACGCCCTGAAAATCATTGCAACCAACTTCCCCCACTGGGCAGGTCAGGACGGCGGGTGGGCGGAGGGCGTGCCATACGGGATGTCCTACAACACCAGAGACGCCACGCCTTTCCATGCTTGGACTCTCGCGACAGGTCACAACATCTGGCTGAAGCCGTTCTACCAGGGACTGCCCTGGTTCTTCTACTACGCCGTCTCACCCATCGGCGAGATAATGCCGTTCGGCGACACTGAGCATCAGCCTGTCCGACCTTCAGAATCGAAGACGCTGATGCAGTATCACGCGCTTCGCCTGCAGGATCCCCACTTGCGCCGTTGGGCGGATCAGGTGGCACCCCGTGATAATGACGCGGCGAGGGTCGATCCATTTCCTGGGATCGTCTACGCGGACGACTTGATTACATCGGAGGAAGCTGATCTGCCGAACGACCGTGTCTTCAGAGGAATCGGATGGGCTGCACTCCACAGCGATGTCAGTCGACCGACGGAGGATTTTATGGTCGCCTTCCGCTCCTCGCCATATGGTGGTGTCAGCCACGGACACGCCAGCCAGAACGACATCGCCATAATGAAGGGTGGCAAGGCGCTGATCTGCGCAGGTGGTGAGCGGTTCCCACATCACGGGACACCCTTCCACACAGAGTATGCGCGGCAGTCGATCTCACACAACTGCATACTCGTAAACGGCGAGGGCGCTGTAAACAGAGATGGAAATCGAGGCGGCGAGATAATCGACTTTTTAACACAGGATCGTTTCGGGTATGTCGCAGGCGAAGCCCAAAACGCATACGATGAACTGACGCGCTGCCGGCGTCATCTCCTGATGATTCGGCCATCTGTCTTGATCCTCGTGGACGATCTCGTTGCTTCGTCGCCCTCACAGTTTCAGTGGCTCCTGCACGCCTTTAACCGCTTTGAAATCGACAGCTCAGAGTGCTCCATCGTCTCCGAGCGCGCAGGCGCAAAGCTATTGGGACACCTGTTCAGCTCGACCAGCCTCTCGCTCAGACAGACGGACAAGTGGCCAGTGGCACCCGACAAAGGGTATCCTACCCTGACCAAACCGCTTCCAAAGACACGTTGGCACCTCACAGCTGAGACCGACAGCACGGATCAATGCCGTATCGCGGCCTTGTTCGCCGCTGCGGGACCTGGAGAATCCCCTGCTGAACTCAACGCTGTTCAGGAGGAGTCGATGCTCCACTTTCGTTGGGCTGCCGGAAGCGACTCATTTGAGGGATCGGTCGACCTATCAACCAACAGCTCCGACCTGATCCGCATCGATCTCAATGGCGAAACACCTTTTGTGGTGAATGCGAACTAGCAGATCACGACGGCGTCCAGGGAGGTATACGTGGAATTGACACGACAGCAGCTCGACTTCTTTGACACCTTCGGCTATCTGGCCTTTCCTGGTCTGATGTCGGACGTGATCGACAACATTATCGATGACTTCGAAGCGATCTGGTTAGATCACGGCGGCGGTCACCACGGACAGCTCCACGACGGAAAGCAGAGGTCGTGCATCGTGCCGTTCATCGACCAGCACCCGCGGCTCTGTGCGCTCCTCGATGACGAGCGAATCCTGGGCATCCTGACGAGTCTGCTCGGAGAGGACTTCAACTACTCTGGATCGGACGGCAACTACTACGCCGGAGACACAGGATGGCACTCAGACGGGTGGGGTAAGGGCGTGCAGTTCGTTAAGATCGCGTTCTATCTGGACACCCTCGCACGCGACACCGGCTGTCTCCGAGTCATACCAGGTAGCCATCACCTCGAGGATCAGTTCGCGAATCAGGTCCAGGACTCGATCAAGACCTCAAACGAAGTCTGGGACATCTCTGGTCCGGACATACCGTGTAAGGCGCTCGAAACAGCTCCGGGAGATCTCGTCTGCTTCAACCACAATCTGAAGCACGCAGCTTTCGGTGGCAGCAGTCGCAGGCGCATGTTCACTATTAACTGCTCAGAACGATTCCCGAATGACCGGTTGGATGACCTCCGCAGAAATATCGCAGGTGCCGCAAGGTTCTGGAACGACAGCCTCTATGGTCCCGTGATGATCGAGACCGCAGACCCGAAACGGATGGTCCATCTCGAACAGGGTATCGAACACTCCGGCCATCTCCCTGAGCTCGTCAGAAAAGCCATGGCCGAAATGCCCGAACCCTCGAGAGGCTAGT
>DPVD01000298.1:0-4063 GCA_003526745.1 Candidatus Latescibacterota bacterium | reverse complement strand
GGGTGCTGAACGAGGGCGAGATGTTGTAGTGTGCCTCGACATCGGCCGGAAAAGTGAAGCCTTTGAAGGCGAGCTGAAGCTCAGCGATCGGCGTGTGGAGGGAAAAGCGTCCGCACATCAGAGTCCGACACGGGAGAAGTTTTCTTCTATTCCGCGGATTCCCAGGTTGATTCGATACAGGGCACCCGCGCCCTCACCATCGGTGTCCTTCTGGTGGCCGCCGGCGGTGGTGACATACATGTCCGTGTAATCGTCTCCGCCGAAGGTGACACAGGAGACCTTCTTGGCAGGAAACCCGACGCGTCTCTCTTCTGATCCGTCAGGCGCATACCGTGTCAGACAGCTTCGGTCCCATCCGGCGGACCAGACGTATCCGTGCGCGTCGACGGTCATCCCGTCGGGTACTCCGGCTTCGTCCCCGCTGTCAGCGAAGACACGTTGGTTCGTCAGGCTGCCCGTGGATTGGTCGTAGTCGAACAGATAGATCTTCTTCGCTTGCGAATCGGTGTAGTACATCGATTTCTGGTCGAGGGTGAATCCCATTCCGTTTGAACAACCGATTTTGTCGAGGATCTCGTGGATGCTGCCATCTGTGTCGAGTCGGTAGAGGCGTCCCAAGTGGTCAGGGCTCGACATGGTTCCGCAGTATACACGTCCCTCCGGGTCGGCCATTACATCGTTGAAGCGGGATTCCATCTCGTGGGGCAGTGACTCGATCAAGGTGTCGAGCTTACCTTCGTCCCAGAGACACACAGCCCCCTTGTCCATGAACAGGAGGAGCTTTCCATCGCTCTGTATCGTAAAACCGCCGATCTGCTTGCCCTCGTAGCACATCCCGTGTTCACCAGACGAGGGATCGTATCTGAAAAGTCGGCCGTTCGGGATGTCAACCCAGTAGAGCCGCTTCTCGTGCGGATGCCAGAGAGGTCCCTCCCCAGTCTGGCAGGCGTAGTCAGCGATCAGTTCAGGTGTCATGGCCGGTCCTTTTCGTTGTGCGGTTCACCCTAACTACGCTCCGAAGTTGCGGTTGTCAACTCGTTTGCCAGGTATCCGGCACTTCGCTTGCGGGGCTCTCCCAATCCTTATACATTGGCGCCCCTGCAGACATTATTCCCAATGAAACATTACAGTCGGTTGAAGGGGTGGAGCACCTATGGCGGAAAAAGTCGGATTTGCTGTCGTCGGTCTTGGCATGGGGAAACACCACTGCCGGTCGATCATCACGGCCAAGGGGGCTGAGTTGATCGCGGTCTGTGATTTGGACGAGGAACGGCTTGGCAAGGGTAAGGAGGACTACAATTGCCGAACCTATGTAAGCTTTGACGAGATGCTGAACGATCCTGAGATCGTCTGTGTGAACGTGGCTACGCCGTCCGGTATGCACAGCGACATGGGGATCATGGCGATGGAGGCGGGCAAGCATATCATCGTCGAGAAGCCCGCCGATATCAGCCCGGAGAAGATCGATAAGCTTCGCGAGGCGGGTGAGAAGAACGGTGTCAAGGTCGGCTGCATCTTCCAGGCACGACTCGATCCACTGAACATCGCGATCCGGAATGCCATCCGAGGCGGACGACTCGGAAACCTGATCGGCATCCACGGGCACCTGCCGTGGTACCGAAAGCAGAGCTACTACGAGGGTTCGCACGGGAAGTGGAAGGGGACGTGGGACGTGGACGGCGGTGGCTCGCTGATGAACCAAGGTGTGCACACGGTCGACCTGATTCAGTGGCTCGGAGGTCGTGTCGAGCAGGTCAACGGGATGTTTGGCGTATTTGGACACGAAATCGAGGCCGAGGATCAGACGGTCGCTATTCTGAAGTTCGCGAACGGCGCACTCGGAACGATCTACACAACAACTTGCTGCTATCCAGGGTATGATCAGCTGATCACGATCTATGGCACGAAGGGGTCGATCATGAAGGATGCGAGCAAGCTTCTTGCGTGGAAGATCCAGGGGGACGACGAGGAGCAGGAAGAGCAGGATATGCTCGCGAAGTTCGGCCCCAAAGACAAAGAGCAGGGGATCTCGGCTGACCCGATGGCCGTGAGTGCCGATGGTCACACGCAGATCGTCGAGGATATGGCCGTCGCTATACAGGAAGACCGCGATCCCATGATCGGGCTCGACAGTGCGAAGCACGCCGTGGAAATTATCACCTCTGTATTCGAGGCTGGACGCACGGGTCAGACAGTCTCCGTCTAGGCCGTGGTCCTGAAGCCTTCAGCCTATCTCTGGCTCGTGTGCTTGGGTATTGCGGCGTGTCTGCCGTCAGACCCCAGGTACACCGCACCTGATCAATCCGTTCAGCTGGATGCCGTTCCGGCTGAACGGATTGACATTCCCAACACATCGCCCGAACAGCTTTCAGAAGAGATTCTGGCAAACAGGTCGTTCTCCGAAGCGTCGATGCTCGCACAGCGTGTGGCGGCGGGTGATCTGCCTGCGGTTTCTGAGCGCCTACCGGTCAACCCGCTCGTTATGCGTCCGTTGCGCGAGATAGGTCGGTATGGAGGAACTCTGCGGAGAGCGTTGACGGGAGACATCGTTCAGACGGCTGGCGTCAGCAAGACGCTCGGTGAGAACATCATGTCATACGTGCGGCCGATGCCAACAGGACTCATCCACAGCTTGGCGGAGTCACACGAGTATTTGGGTGACGGGCGAGTCGCCATTTTCAAGATCCGTGAAGGGGTCAAGTGGTCTGATGGCGTACCCTTTACTGTCGACGACATCCTGTTCTGGTATTACGACCTGCAGCTTGACGAGAACGCACGGGACAACGCCCTACCGCCGACAGTCTGGGTTGTAGATGGCGAACCTATTAAGATGGAACGCATAGACGACACGACGCTTCGCATCGAATCTAAGTATCCGCTTGGACGCGTTCTCCACGCCTTCTCGACGACCGAGATCGCGCTCCCAAAACACTTCTTCAAGAAGTGGCATCCCAGATACAACCCGGACTCCGACTACCAGACCTGGCGCGACAGCACCACGTCTGCGCAGAGGCTATACCGACCCGGTACACCGATGATCGCCCCTTGGATACCCGTCAAGTGGGAGCGGGGACAGCGACTCGTATATGAACGCAATCCCTATTACTGGAAGGTCGACACGGCAGGTAACCAGCTGCCCTACTGTGATCGGCTGGTCTTCAACGTGATTCAGGACAGTCAGGTGATTATGTTGAAGTTTATGAACGGCGAGCTCGATCTATTCGGCAGGTATTCTCGAATTGAAATGCTAGAGACACTCAAGGCCCAAGAATCCCGTGACCGTTTTGTGGTCGGGTTGTCGGGGCCCGATAGTGGTCCAGCCTTCTACTTGAACTGGGACGTCGAGAAGCCTCTTGTCAAGGAAGCCTTCCGCGATCGTCGTGTTCGTGTGGCAATGTCACACGCTATCAATCGGGAGGAGATTTCGGAAATCATTTATGGGGGATGGATGGAGCCCAGCGGATACGCATTCGGTCGGTCGAATCCGTTCTTCAGCGAAGCTGACTACATGCGGTATGTCGCCTACGACATTGAACTGTCGAATCGCCTCCTCGACGAGGCAGGTTATGTTTGGCCTACGGGAAGCGATTGTCGGGTTTTTCCCGACGGGTCGCCATTCGAGTTTACTATCGATATCTCGGGCACGGGCACGAGTGATGTCTGCGAACTCGTGAAGTCGCACTGGGAAGCCGTTGGAATTAAGGCGCACCTAAATATCAGTCTCCGAGACATCATCTGGCCTCGGCGTATGAACGGAGAGTTCGACATCCATCACTGGGGCTTTGAAGGACCGGCGGACCCATTGTCTCGTATGAACGATTGGGCGATCATGGGGGATACCGTGCCGTTCTGGCATCGGAATGCGTCGCAGGATGGTCCCCGCTGGCTCCGGGACGCGACGACGGCGATTCAAAGGACACTCACCACGATCGACACGACGGAGGCTCGTGGGCACATGAACGAGGCCCGTCGGCTTCACGCGGAGAACGTCCCTGTGATTGTGGTCGGATCAGGCTTCAAGCCGTGGGGATACAGCAAAAGAATCGGGAATGCTCCAAGGGAG
>DPVD01000172.1:8964-9303 GCA_003526745.1 Candidatus Latescibacterota bacterium | reverse complement strand
GTGTAGGGTCTGTAAACGAAGAACCTGATCTTCGCTCAGTTCCTCGTCCTGACTCGCGCACCCCAGCCCTATCTCAGGAAGCGGAGTCCTGTCTGCCGGGTTCACCAAGACGACCACCTGCTCAGATACACTGTTTACCACGTCAGGCCAGCTGGAAACCGATATCGTCACCGACTGGCGGATCTTCGTACCGGCAGCCACGTCCACGGGATACGGATTTGCGAGAGGCGTGCAGTATGTTTTGTACGAGGCATCCGTCCAATTCCGCTGGTCCTCCATCTCGAACACGTCCCCTTCGAACCGAACCTCGGCTGTCACACCCGCCACGACCTCATGCCG
>DPVD01000172.1:6047-8687 GCA_003526745.1 Candidatus Latescibacterota bacterium | reverse complement strand
GGCCCTCGGCTGTCCCCCCCGCCACGACCTCATGTCGGATCGCGCGCATATCCAGGAACGGTTGATGCGGCGAGATCTGCTCGGGAAATCGACCTTGCTCCTCCGTCCCATCATCCTTTAAGACCGTACACGGCTTGCCTGCAACGTGGGCAGGTGAATGCAGGACACAAAAGCCAATCCTGTTCCTCTTGAAGTCCGATTGAGCCTCGCCATCCATCGAGAAGGTGACAGTACCATCTTCGGTCCCGGTGATCTCTCCGCGCCACCGGAAGTCTATGTCGCGTTCAGAGTGTGCCACGTTGAAGTTGATGTCGAAACATCGCTCTGAGACATCAACGGAGAGATCCGTGAGCTTGGGTGCGATCGTGTCCCAGTTGTGATCTCTTACCGCCGAGTAAAGTCCACGCAGGATCTCTTGATCGCCGAACCGGATGTATCTCAGGAACCCAATTGAAGGTTCAAAGACCATGTCGAGAGGACCGGCCTGAAGGTGGATACGTTCTGATGCGGGTGTATCAGTACCGCGGAGATACTGAGCTTCTGAGGGCATGTTGTGATCCTGCTATGGCTGAGGTCCTGTGTGACTAATATCGGGACTAAGGTAATGGCAGCCGTCCCGCCGCGTAACTGCAAAACAATGGACGCCGTCGAGGAGCGTGTTCTGGTTGATCCTAACTACTAAACTAGCGCGGAGCCTAACCTGTAAAGGGGCATAACTCTCGACCTCACAAGCAAATGAAAGCAGTTGGGATACGAAGCTCAGTATTATATTGACTGAAGCGCAGCCGCTTATCGCGCTTGATTTGTAGTTCTGTACGCGCCCTAAGGGCTTTCACTGGGAGAAGAAGATGGTCATCAGAAACTGGCAGTCCGTCACCCCATACGTAGGTCACGAGACGGCCTTGATCTGGCCGATCTTCAGGAAGAAAAACACCAAGGATCTGTCGGAAGAGGAAGCCCCGCTGCTGGGAACGGAGGGATTCACACTTCACAGGATGCAGCCCGGGATGGAAGGTGACTACCATGATCACAAGGATCGAGAGCAGATTTACTACTTCACTAAGGGTCGAGGAAAGATGAAAATAAACGACGAAGTCTTCAATGTGCGGGAAGGAGACGCCATTCACTTGCCGCCCAAGACCAGACACCAGCTGATCAACGATTCAGAAGACTGGGTCGAGCACCTGATCATCACGGCAGAAGTGCCTTGATCTAACAGTCAGAACCAACGGTATCGGAACCCAACAGCCACCAAGGCCGCAGCGCGTCGAGGTAATGCGTAGGACGCGATCGATTACGGACTGATAGCCAAAGATATAGAGCAAGGCTGCCGAACCAAGCGTTCCGATTAGGATAGGCAGAACTTCTGGAGTCTGCACCGTCGGGAATTTCGGCAGTGAAAAGCAGGTGGACAGCACGATCATCGGACGTGTCGACAAAACCGTCGCCGGGCTCGAAGCCATCCTCGATCCGAGATCGATCCTGATCAGCGATACCGTCCACAAGACTGTTCCTGCAGCCCGAACATTACCCGCGGTCTTCGTGGGATCGAAGTAGAACTGGCCACCTGGGTCGCCACGATATAACCTGCAAAAAATGCCCCCCGGGTCCGCGGCTGGCCTATGTTAAGGGTTCAGCCATCTGAACACGAAGAACCGCACGATCCGTTTGGTCAACATGTCTGCACTTTCCGTCACACTCGTCACACCGACTTACAACGAACGAGAGAATATTCCGCTCCTCGTCGAGGAAATCTTCTCTGCCCTCGATCCCGAGAAAGACATCGATCTCGAGCTCGTGGTCGTCGACGACAACTCTCCTGACGGTACAGGTGAAGTCGCGGAGTCTCTTACCGACCGTTATCCGCTCCGTGTGATACACCGTGCCGGAAAGCAGGGACTCGGAAGCGCGGTCATGGAAGGCTGGCGGTCCTCCCACCGAGATCTAATCGGCGTGATGGATGCCGACCTCAGCCACGATCCCGTTATCCTCGCCAAACTCATCCGGAATCTCGAGCACGTGGACATCTCGATCGGAAGCCGATACGACCCCGAAAGCCGCGTCGAGAAATGGCCCTGGTATCGCAAGGTCATCTCGCAAAGCGGTGTTTTTCTGGCGAAGCAGCTGACTGGTGTTCAGGATCCTCTTGCAGGCTTCTTCTTCCTCCACAGACGCGTAATCGACGGCGTCGAACTCACCTCATCAGGTTACAAGATCCTGCTCGAAATCCTCGTCAAGGGACGCTGGGACAAATATTCTGAGACACCCTTCATATTCCGCAACCGAGAGTTCAGTAGCAGCAAGCTGAACGTCAAGGAATACTACCTCTTCCTGAAGCAACTATACGTCTTCAGTATCCTCAAGCTGCGAGGCTGACCGTGCACTACCGGGATCTCGGCAGGACGGGTCTGCGCATTTCGGAAGTCGGTCTGGGTTGTAATCGCATAGGTGAGCCGATCGCATCCGACCAGGAATGGGACCTTCTGGTTAAGCACTCACTCGACTTGGGTGTCAACATTTTCGATACAGCTGAGGTCTATCAGAAAGGTCGAAGTGAAGAGGTGCTAGGTCGAGTGATTCCGAAGGATGACCGTACGATCATCGCGACAAAATACAGCCCGCGTCAAGATGACGAAGGCA
>DPVD01000172.1:0-5668 GCA_003526745.1 Candidatus Latescibacterota bacterium | reverse complement strand
TCCAGATCCACAGCCCAAGTTTATCCGACCTCCGGGATGGACTCTGGCACGAGACATTCACCGCACTGCGCGAAAAGGGCAAGATCCGACACATCGCCATTGCCGTGAACGGAGCCGACGAAGCTAAGTGGCTGATCGAGCAACGCCTTGTCGAGGTCCTTCAGATCACCTACAACCTGATCGACCGAGCGGTAGAGGAGCGCGTCCTGGACCTCGCAGCGAGTGAAGGTGTGGGTCTGCTCGTCCGCAAACCCCTCTCAAGGGGCGTTTTGAGCGGCAAATTCCATCCGGGTCAGCCCGTACCCGAGCACCATCGCGCGACCAACGACAAGGATGCCCTGCCCGGTCGAATCGAGCTCGCTGAACGTTTCCGTCCGCTTGGTGACGCCTACCCCGGCGGCCTGACTCGTCTCGCCCATCACTTCAGCCTCTCTCATCCCGCCGTCTCCTGCATCATCCCCGGTGCACGCAACATCAAACAGCTCGAGGAAAACGTTTCTGCTTCCAACGGCTTTGGATTGCCCACTGAAATCAAGACTCAAATCCCAGCGCTTTAGCTTGCAGACTGATAGATAGGTGACTTCTGGCCATCCGGGTGCTTCGCTTGATCCTGAGACGCGTTCCGACGTTCATACCCCTTCCGGCTCGACCGCCGTCATATACGACGTCCAATCGGACCGATGCGGCAGATCAACGTTGATGGAACACACAGTTTGCGGGTCTGCTCGCACGTCCTGACTTGTCGTGAAAACTCGCAGGACTGCCTGGGTATGTTTCGAGCTATGAGTCAAGGCACCAGGCATAGGGCCCCGGCCCGGTCTTCTGTATCATTTCTTGTATCAACGTCTTCAGATGCGCGATCCGCTCAGTCTGCTCGTCACCCTCGGCGAGATTGGCCACCTCAAGTGGATCGTCATCCAGGTTATAAAGCTCATCCGAGTCTGTTCGGTTACAGACATACTTCCAGCTGCCTTCTCTGACCATCACACGCACCGCCAGATCTTCAGGAGCCGTCGACCGGAAGTTGATCCCTTCCGATGTCCCGATCTCCGCAAAAACAGGAATGGGATCAGGTTGTTGCTGCTGCCTGACCTCTGCCGCGACACTACGTCCATCGATTGTCCCGTCGAAAGAAAGTCCGCAGAGTTCGAGCAGAGTGGGCGCAAGATCAACACCACCAAGGGGCGTACTGACGTGAAAACCTTGCGGTAACCCACCCGGCCAACTGACAACACAGGGCACGCGCACCGACGCCTCCCAGAACATCCGTTTCTGAATCGCGTGATGCTCGCCAAGCTGCTCGCCGTGATCGCTGATAAAGGCCACGATCGTATCGTCGGACAGACCCAAGCCATCGAGATGTCGCATCAATCTGCCAACCTGATCGTCGATATGCGTGATCAGCGCAAAGTAGTGCGCCATCATCCTGCGAAACCCAGACTCGTCGATGTCCTGAGGCAGTCGTCCCTTGTCTTTCTCCATATATGTGGGTCTTCCCTCTAGATCGTCCTGCCAGGTTTCGTACAGCTCGATCTGATCGACCGGATACTGATCAATCAGCTCCTGTGACACTGCAATCAAAGGGTGTGGATCTTTGATGCTCAGGTAGAGGAAGAACGGACGGCCGTCTCTCGTATCCAGAAATTTCACTCCTTGATCAATCGTCCACGTCGTCCTCTGCTGTCTGGGATCCTCGATTGGTGTATAATCCATCCCGTGATTCTGGATGCTCGGATGCTTGCCAGAATAGATATTCGGTACACCTTCCTGCTCAAAATATTCGAACAGAATGTCAGGATGATCCCCCTGATATCGATAGACACGCCAGAACTCCTCGAACCCGTGCTGCGGCAAATGGTCCTGCCCGAGATGCCAAGGCCCTGCGATCCCGCATCGATACCCGACAGAGTTGTAGACATCACCTAGAGTAACCGCGTCCGGTCTCATCACGGCCATCGCCTCCGGGATCAGCCGCTCAGGACCGTAGTTCGCAAGCTGTCTGTGGTAGTGCGGATACGTTCCCGTCATCCAGGAGGCCCGAGCTGGGGAGCAAACAGGTGAGGCACAATATGTCGTATCGAACACCACACCCCGTTTTGCCAACCTATCGATGTTCGGTGTCTTGACCAGCGGATGACCGGCGTAACCAAGGCAGTCATATCTGAGCTGATCGCACAGGATGAACACCAGGTTCGGACGATTTGTTTCACTCATAAATTCTCCCTCGTTGTAAGATTGATCACTAAATATCGATACCTTGTTCTGGTAGAGCCAGCCTCTCGCCGCATTGGAGAATCGGCATCGGCGCATTAGCTTTCGGTGCAAACCATCAGCCATTCATAGAAGGAGCACGCAATGCCAGCATACACGATGAACCACATTCATCACGAAACCACAGACGTTCACGCTGCGGCGGACTGGTATATGAAGCTGTTTGAGGGCAAGATGGACGAGCCGTTCGAGAGAGGTGGAGCAACCTGGATAAGGGTTCACTCAGGCAACATCACCTTCACGATCACGGATCGCGAATCGGAGGAAGTCAACCTTGCACGACTGCAGGGCTACGACCACATCGGCATCCAGACAGATGATTTCGACGCAACCATGGCACGAATAGAGGAATTGGGTGTCGAGATCTGGGACGGACCGAAGGATGGCGGCGGCTTCCGCATCGTCTTCGTCAACGGACCCGACAACGCCAAGATTGAACTTATGGAAACCGCTTAGTCTACACCATCCTCGCGCGTATTCAGAAAGGTGCTCCGGATCTTGCCAGCGCAGAGAGCCTGACGAAGCAGCCCCGCTAGTTTCGCTACCTCCTCCCTGAACAACTCTGTCAACTCGATCGGAAACCAAACAGTATCGAAGGATAAGGTTTGAACCCAATACATCGCCCACCTTAGACCAACACATCAGTGGCTGATCGGCCGATTGGCGTTCGCGTCGGGAGGCTCTAGCCCGTTCCAGAATCTCTCGGCTACTCCAATAATTCCGACGGATCTGTCCAGAAAAGCCTGCCTGTCTGAAAACAGGTCGTCATACAGAAGGACGAGGATCCAATCCCGCTAAAAGTATAAAGGGTCCCTTGACACCTTGATTCCTTGTGTCCCAGAATTACCATGTGTCGAATAGTAAACCCGTCATCGAGGAGACGACAACACGTGAGACCCGAAAGAATCCCAGTCAACAGCGTGATACCCGCTGTTCTGACACCCTTCGATGTCAATTTCGAAGTGGATATTCCAGAGTTCCGTCGGCACATCGCCGAGGTCACCTCCGTTGACGGCGTGACCGCGATTATGGTCAACGGAGCATCGGGTCAGGACACCACGATGCCCCCTGAGCAGAAGACCAAGCTCTTGTGCGAAGCGATCGCCACGAGCGAAGGACGAACACCCGTGATCGGTGCCGTCCGCGAATCCGAGTTCGAATCGGACCTGGGTGTCCTGACGCGTGACGCCGAATCGGCCGGTGTCGAGGCGATTCTCGTCATGCCGCCAGGAAACGAACAGGACAGCACAACGGACGGTGCGCTTGCGCGGTTTGATGCCGTCTTTGAGGCTACCGATCTACCGATTGCATTTTATCAGGTTTCACCCGCCCGCCTCGGATATTCAGTTGAAACGATAGTTGCACTCGCCGAAACAGGCAGGATCTTCGCGATCAAGGAGGGCAGTGGTAATCCGCAGACCTCGGAGACGGACATGCGAGCCGTCCGGGCTGCAAACCCCGAGATCGCAATCTGGTCGACGCACAGCAGATGGCTCCTGCAGGACATGGCGATCGGCACGGACGGAATTCTGTCGGGAATGGGTAGCATCAGCGCCGACCTCCACGTGGCACTATGCCGGGCCGTGTGGAGCAGCGATCTCAAGGAGGCAAGAAAGGTCAGCGATATACTATTCAGGCTAACCCAGGTCTTCTATGCCCCGGGTCAGAATCCGCACACACGCATGAAGCACGCACTCAAGCGACTGGGGCGAATGGCAAATGACGTCGTGCGTCCGCCTCAGGAACCGCTCGACCAGGCGGAGAAGGATCGTATCGAACAGGTGCTAGATGATCTGCGACCCGGCATCGATTAAAAAATACGTCGAGCACCTTCGGGACGAAGGCTTCTGCATCATCGAGCGCCTCATACCCGAGGATCGCGTTGACCAGATCAGGGAGGATGTGGAAGCCGGTCACCAGCAGGCGACTGCTGACTATGAAGCCTGGGGCGGATCGCTCGGCTTCCAGACCGGACCAAACGGGGAACGCGGAAAGAATGTCGTCGCCTATGTATCGACGCTCTCTCCCTACTTTGGCGACGAACGCGTCCTCGGGATCGCCCAGACAATGCTCGACCCTCACGTTCGAATCTCACAAACCGAGTTCAAGACCCGTCCTCCAAACGACACGAGAGCAGATTTCCGCGCTTGGCATACGGACTTCCCGCACGACCTAACCGATAGAGAAGAAGCGGGCTCGGTGATGATGCCTTTTCCCAATGTCACCATGGGGCTGACCACGCTCTGGATTCTCTCCCCCTTCGCGCCAAACACCGGAGGCACGTGGGTCGTTCCTCATAGTCATCGCGACCTTCGCAATCCTCGCAGTCATCTGAACCCGAAGAACCCTCCCGAACTCTACGACGACATCCCGGTAGGAAAACCGATTCCCGGAGAAAAGCAACTGTCAGGACCTGCTGGCAGCGTGGCCATCATCGACAGCCGAATCTGGCACTCGAACGCCGCCAACCCTAGCCCGGACCCCCGCGTAACGGTGCTTGCCCGCTATTCGCCGTGGTGGCTGAGCCTTGAGTTTGGCGGCCGCAACAATGCGATCGTGCCTCGCGAGACCTATAAAGCCATGCCCGATGCCGTGAAGTTACTGTATCGACATCGAGCTGAGGGCCAGTCGGATCCTATTCGCCACACTCACGCCTTCAAGTCACAACGAGACGGATAAACTGTGAAAAAGAGCAAACCTGTCTATCAGAGTCTCTGTGACGGCAATAAAATAAAAGTGCACGGTCCTTCCAGGTCAGCCGGAATATGTCACTATGAGTCCCGCAGGCCATGGAACGCCGCTCCGGCCAATGCCTTTCCCCTCCGGCCGAAAAACAAGGTCGCGATCCGGCGAGGCAAAGATCTGTTGGCCGGATACGACAAGGGGAATTCGTTTCGGCCTTGGTACAATCGCTGCGGGTCCGGTCTGCTCAACAGGAAGCGGGCTCAGAAATTCACGATCACCTACACCCGTGTGCTCGCCCGGTCAGGCTACGTCCGGGTCCCAACCTGTCACATCCACCGTGACGAGTCGGTCTTCGACATCCAGCATGATCTGACGAAATATGTCGACAAAACGACCAAGTGGGGCGGGTCAGGTCGTCTTCTGGAAGAAGCTCCAGAAACACGAATACGATCGCTTATCGAATCGCCGTGTTCGTAAAAGACAAACCCTTGGGTCCTCGAGTCACGGAAATTGGTCGGGCGTTTGGCCGTCTTTTCTACGAAGGCACGCTCGACACATCAATCGATGACATAGCATCCTTCAGCATTGAGGACGCCTACCTTATGCAAGACGCTGCAATTGCCTTTCGCGAATCTCGGGGTGAGGACGTGGCGGGATACAAGGTTGGGGGCATGAGTTCGGCCATACGACAACAGTTCGGTCTAGAAAATCC
>DPVD01000324.1:0-5255 GCA_003526745.1 Candidatus Latescibacterota bacterium | reverse complement strand
CGTTTCCCACTGATCTGAAGCCCCTTCCAAGAAGTCCCGCTGCTCGGCACCCGAGTATCCACCAAAATACTCGTACGCATCGAGGTCCTGGTATCGGTCCCCCCAACACTGCGGATGGATATGCAGACCTAGCTCCGCCTCCGTTGATGTTTCCAGATCACGGAAGATCTCCGACTGCTGCGTGGCCGTATCCGGGACGATAAACAGGGTGGCGTGGAAGCCTAGGTTGGCGAGTTCTTCGCAGTAGGATCGAACCGACCGCTCGGCAAACCTCCAGTCCGGAGGGCCACCCAGAGGAGAACACGCCTTGATCCTCTCGACATCCATGGTCATGCAGATATGTAGCCGATCGTCAGACATGCTAGTCCAGGAATCCCTCGATAACTTGCTCGTCGTCTGTGATCATCGGGTGACGATCGTCCGACAGTGGGAGGTCGACAAACGACCGGGTAGCTGCCGACTGATACCCCGCTGTCGTGATGGCCGTAGCAGCAATACCATCCGCAACAGAAGATTCCAGAGGCACGTCGTCAACGATCGCGTCGATCAGATTCTGAACACAAGCGGCTGCACCTGTCAGCAGCAATTCAGGCACATCGAGCGGCTTCTGATTCTCTTCCAGCGTATCCACCGTCGCTCTCGCGTGAATGCCCCGACACCAAAGGTCGATCGAGTCGATCGCTGACCCTTCGAATGGGAGCCGATTTCGTCCGACGATCGCGGTGGCGACAAGCGTGTCGTACTCACACATCAGCGTGACCACGTCTTCGGTCCCAAATTGATTGTAGAAATCCGGCCAGTAGGCGGTTTCGAAATGCGCATATATCCTGTTCGGCATCCCGAATGTATGCGCGATCAGATCGACGGGATGGCTGCCCAGATTCATCAACTCTCCACCCCCGTTAATACGGGCAGCAGTCGGATAGCTGACATACTGCAACAGGTTTCCGTCAGGAAACTGCCTGATGAAGTGGTTCGTCCAACTCACGGGATTTTCATATTCACCATTCTTGAGCTTGTGAATCAATGCACGATACCCGGGGTAGTAACGGTGCGGATAGGACAACTGGATCTTAACATCCGTATCTCGTGTCTCCTCTTCGATTGCAAGCGCTTCCCGCATAGTCCTCGCAAGCGACTTGTCCACAAGGATATGTTTTCCACACGCCGCCGCCTTCGGAACCAGCCACCGCTTCAGGTAAAAGTCAGTTGCAATGCACGCGATATCGATATCATCCCGTTCAAGAACCGCGTCATACTCCCTGCTGCACGGCAACCCGTAAAGATCTTCCAGACCCTTTGCTTTCTCCTCGTTGTGTTCAGCCAGGGCAACAATCTCTGCGTCTTTTCGGTCTCGCCAAAGCGGTCCATACGTATTCTGATGAGCTCGGTTACCAATCAAGGCCACACGGAAAGACATGGTCACTTCCGATCCCTCAGAGAGGGCGCTTCATACGGATCCTGTTTCGATGGATGGTCTACGTCCGCGATCGGCCCATACAGCTCTGGTCGACGATCTTGCAGATGGTTATCTGACGTCACCTCTGAAAGATCGACAGTATGCAGTAGCACGTCCGACAAATTCGATTCCAGCTTCGCAGCAACATTCCCCTTGGGGTCCGTGATCAGACTGACACTTGGGTGCGTGAAACAAACGAACATCTGATTCTCGTATGAACGTGTCCGCATCCACCACTCGTTCTCGGTGTGCTTCATGCCGTATGTGGGCATCAAGCAAATCTCTGCTCCCTGCAGACGAAGTGTGCGAATCGACTCCGGCCAGCGCCTGTCCGCGCAAATCACTATTCCCACCCGTCCGAAGTCGAGGTCAAAAACCTCGAGATGCTGTCCCGGACGGAACCTGTGATCGTGTGTCTGCAAGTGTGTCTTGTAGTACCTCCCAACCAGAGACCCATCCCGCCCAAACAACAGTGCACAGTTGTAGAACCCACCATCACGAATCTCTGTGCAGCCGAAAACGAGTGCAGCATCTCTTTCCTTTGCCATTTCACCGAGTTCCGTGACTTTCGGGTCAGACTCTGTCAGCGAAACTTTTTCGAACCTATCAACGGTCCAGTCATCCTCGGTAACGGCATACCCGTCAAGATAGCATTCCGGTGTAATGAAAACGTCAACGTCGTCGCCATGCGACTCGAACTGCTGGACAAAGACATCCCAGTTTCGGTCTGCATCCCACTTTTCGGGAACGTCTTTGAGCATTCCGATTGTAACACGTCGGCCCATATCGTCTCTCAGAATCGGCTTGGCCTGAAGGGCTTCAGCAGCTCGACGGAACTCTTATCGACGATCTCAATCGCGGCAAGTGATCCTATAAGGGGGCCCAGAGTGACCCCGCTTTGCGTGACCGCCAGATACAGCCCGTAGTGACCTTCCACAACCCCGACAACGGATTGCCCGTCGTTCAGGATCGGTCGCTTGGCCTGCCGCAAGTCAACAACTCCGGCATCATTCAGTGCCAATGCAAAACGAGAGGCTAAGCTAACGATTTGTCCAGCTTCGTCTCTGTTTTCCCAAACGACTCATCGTGCACCTAACCGCGGCGTCCTCCGTGGACAACGGCAGTCCCGTCGCCGAACTGTCCCACAGCGACAGGAATTCCGCGGTCTATCAGATGGAAAGCGATCACTGCACCCAAGATGCCTCCACCGATTACAACGACCTGCTCGGACATCAGGTCAACGCAGCCAAGGCTTGACCAAAGTCATCACACAGGTCATCCGCCGCTTCGATACCCAAAGCCACTCTAACGAGACTATCGCTGATCCCTGCGCACGCCCGTTCTTCAGGTGTCAGCCCTCTGTGAGTCGTCAGCATCGGTCGGGTAATCAGGGTCTCGACGCCCCCGAGGCTTGGTGCAAACATTGGCAATTGAAGGTTCGCAATCATCTGATCTGCTGCATCAGCGCCACCTTCAACCTCGAAACTGACCACTCCTCCGAAACCCTTGAACAATCGGGTCGCCCGCTCGTGATTCGGATGGCTTTGCAGCCCAGGGTATATCACCCTGGCGATGCGACTGTGCGACTCCAGATACCTTGCTACGGCCAGACCATTGTCATTCTGATGCTTCACGCGCAGGGAGAGAGTCTTCAGGCCCCTATGCAGGAGAAAGCAGGCGTGGGGGTCGAGGCATCCTCCCAGATGATTCAGGCGATGTGTGATCTGCTTGATTTTGGATTGCGATCCGATCACCACACCTGCAACGATGTCAGAGTGACCATTCAGATATTTGGTCGCGCTGTGGAGTTCGATGTCAAAGCCGATGTCCAAGGGCCGGAAGTTGACGGGCGAACAGAAGGTGCAGTCTATCAGTGACACAAGCCCATTGGACCGAGCGAATTCAGCTGCCTCCTCGAGACATCCTACGTCGAGCAGCGGATTCGTCATCGCCTCGACGTACACAACCTTCGTCTCTGCACACAGAGCTTCCTCCCAAGAGTCGGGATCGCCCATATCGATCGTGGTATGTGAGATACCTGCAGCTGGAAGGTCTTCAACCAGAAGGCCGTGCGTGCCTCCATAAAGGCAGTCCTGCGCAAGCAAATCATCTCCGGGACCAAGTAGGGCGAGCAGCGAAGTCGAGATTGCGGCCATCCCCGAACCCGTGACGACGCACGACTCACCGCCAGAGACACTGGCAAGCTTCTCGTGCAAGGCGGCGTGGTTCGGAGTGTTGTTCAGCCGCGCATACCGGATGTCGTCATACGACTCACCGGGGCGTGACTCAAAGGTTGCGCTCTGGTAGATCGGCGGCGCTACAGCCCCGTGGGTCCTCGCCGCATCCTCTCCAGTGTGAATCAGTATCGTTTCCAGTTCCAACCCGGCTCCTTCCTTACGACTTCCCGCACTCTTCCCCGTGCCCTAGGCAGGGGAAGGGCTGTCGCGGTGCCCTACCGCATCCGCCAGTCCATGCTGACAACGTTACCGTCGCGGAACGTGAACCACTTCGTCCAATCCGACTCCTGACCGTTGATATTGACCGTGCAGTCCACGTGAAACACGCCATTCCCATCGTCGACGCTGTTGTCCTGTACATCCATTGAAACCGTATCCTCACCATAGTGGGACTTTAGATACGCGATTGCCTTGTCTTTCAAGTCTTCCTCGCCCAATCCATCCTCCTCTATTCTCATGGACTCATTAATCACAGCACAACCGCTAAAATAGGCCGGTTCATTGCGTTGTCAACGCGCGCCGGATCGATTCGCTCACATTGATAGATGCAACCATTTTGCTTAGTATAAAGGTTGTTAGCAAGGAGCGTGGCTTAAGCGCCACAACAGGAATGAAAATCGCCTACATTCCACCAATGGGCCTTGTAGGCGTCAAGGGCGCGATCACCGACAAAAACTTTGAAGCTGAGGTGCTGAAGAGCGATGTGCTCTGCGGTGTCCACTTTGCCGTGCATTGGTCTAGAACCGGAGCAAACAGCCCAAGTGAAGCCAAGCCGGATCCATCGGACTCCCCTTCCGAATCGGCGCCGGAAGAAGAATAGCAGTTACACACCGTCATCTCCCCGTATCTATCGCGAGCGTGACCTATGGCCGAAGAAGAACCCCAAGAGCTACCCGAGGAAAAACAGGACTCCGCCGAGGATCGCCCAACGGATAAAGCTCCGGAGGCCGAGATGGCGGCTACGGCTGAGCCTTCGCCACCGGAGATAGCAGATCCTGACCCGGCAGAGGATCCGGCTATGACGGAGCCATACTCTGCCCCCCAACTCAAAGATCACCCCATCGGGGAAAAGGACCCTGAGACGCTACGCGCAGAGTTTGAGCAGTTACCGATACTGGACTTGGGCGAGCTCGAAAAGTTCGTCGCGCGCTATGATGATGTCCCAGTGACGGTCTCAATCGAGTTGGGTCGCGTTACAAATACGCTGCAGGATATCATCGAGTGGAAAGAGGGTTCGGTCGTCGAGACGCAGAAGCTGTCCGGCATGCCCATGGAGATCATGGTTAACGGCAGCCTCTTTGGGCACGGTGAGGTCGTGGTCGTCGGTGAAAACCTGGCGATCCGGATCACGGACCTTGAGAAACCGAACCTAGATTAGACGTGATTGTTGACTCGGATTCCTCATTCTTGTAGGTTTTTCGCCTGCCAAGAAAACATTTCGTGCGGATGTAGCTCAACTGGATAGAGCATCTGGCTACGGACCAGAAGGTTCCGGGTTCGAATCCTGGCATCCGCGCCACTAATATGGAAGCCGACAGTGTATGCTGTCGGCTTTTTTT
>DPVD01000342.1:11026-11491 GCA_003526745.1 Candidatus Latescibacterota bacterium | reverse complement strand
CAAAGAAAAACTTTTGGGAATCGTGATCCTTCAGGGCGTCATGCTGGGGTCGGCGGGATCGATATGTGGCCTCGTCTTAGGACACGCAGGCCTTGCTGTACTAAACGTCTTTCTATCCGAATCCGGACTTGGTTCGACCGGCAACGTTGCGTGGTTACCGATAGAGTTTGGTGTCCTCCTCGCCGGACCAATCCTCGGAGCGACTGCGGCCTTTGCCCCCGCTTGGGGCGCCTACCGGACACAGATCTCCCCGATCATCGCCGGGGACTGAGCATACAATAATTTATTAAACCGTAAGAGAAAATAATGACTACGATTCGACCAGAAACCGACGATCGGCTCCCGGTCACTGTTCTTTCTGGCTTTCTGGGTGCTGGAAAGACGACGCTTCTCAACCACATACTGAACAACCGCGACGGGCTTCGCGTCGCCGTAATCGTAAACGATATGAGCGAAGTCAACATC